>CAMCDA010000101.1 GCA_945873195.1 Asaia bogorensis | reverse complement strand
TCCACCGCCCGGAAACAAGGTTGGAATCTTCTCACGGCCCTCTCGACCACGCCGGCTTCACTCATCCTCGCTTTATCCGGATAACGCTGGCCCCGCCGTACCTCCACGAGCGCCTTTCTTGCTCACGGTGGGGGGCTTGGGAGTTACATTGGATCTCTGCATTAAAAATATGCCGCGCGTGAGCCTTGTCCCGTGGCGAGCGGTTAGGGACAATGTCTGATCGTGCGCGCCGCTCGAAGATAATCCGGTCGGTTCGTCCCGAAAGATCAACGCGATATAACTTATCATCTGATAGCCCATGTCCCTATGGAGAACCCCCATGCGCCTAAACTCCAAAGTAGCCCTCCTAACCGGCGCCGCCGCCGCCCTGAAATCCGAGGTCATGGGCTTCGGCGGCGCCGCCGCGCACCTGTTCGTCCGAGAGGGCGCGAAAGTCATCCTCACCGACATCCGCGACGACCTCGGCGAACGCTCGGCCGCCGCCCTCCGCGCGGAGGGGCATGACGCGCGCTACATGCACCTCGACGTCACATCCGAGCAGAACTGGGCCGAGGTCGTCGAAGCGGTGCTGGTGGCGCACGGCCGGCTCGACATCCTGTTCAACAACGCCGGCGTCGCCATCCCCGGCAAGGTCGAGAACATCACGGTCGAAACCTGGGATCGGGAACTCGGCGTCCACGCCAAGGGCGTGTTCCTGGGCACTCGCGCCGCCATCCCGGCCATGCGCCGCGGCGGCGGTGGGTCGATCATCAACACGTCATCCGTGATGGGGATCGTCGGCAGCCCCACGTCGCCCGCCTACTCGGCCGCCAAGGGCGCGATCACGCTGTTCACCAAGTCCGCCGCGCTGCAATACGCGAAGGAGAATATCCGCATCAACTCGGTCCACCCCGGCTACGCCGACACGCCGCTGACCGTCGGGCGCTTCAACGATCCCGCGGTGCGGGAGCAGTTGATCAAGCGCACCCCGATGGGCCGGCTTGGCACCGCGATGGACATCGCCAATGGCGTGCTGTTCCTGGCGTCGGACGAATCGTCATGGGTCACCGGGTCGGAGCTGGTGATCGATGGCGGGATGACGGCGCAGTAGGCTCAGCGGGTCAGGGTCACGCGGACGCCGCACAGCCAGACCCAGTCCGGCCCGTGTTCCAGCCCACGGGCGGCGGCGGCGGCCAGGGTCTGGGCGGGGTCGGCGACGGCCAGGGTGAGGCCGATCAGACGCTCCCCGCTGTCGCAGCGGGCGAAGGTGATGCGGCCGCGGGTGGGGCGGAGTTCCGGGCCGGGCAGGACGGGCAGTTCCATGATTCGGCCCCAATGGGCGGCGAGGTCGTCGGGATCGGCGCTCTCGACCGTGATGGAAGCCAGGCGGGGCAGGGCGTCGGGCCGCACGATGGAGGGCCAGGCGTCGCCGGCGGGGTGGTAGGGGCCGTCCAGCGGTTCTCCCCCATCCGTGCAGTTGAAATCGAGCATGGCGGCGCGGCAGTCGCGCGGGTGGAGTTGGACGCCGTCGTAGCCGTCATGCGCGATGGCGTGGGCGACGCGGACGCCGATGGCTTCGGCATGGGCGCGGCGGCGGGGGACGTCGTTGCAGTCCATGATGACCATGTAGCCGCCCTGGCCGGCGGAGCGTTCGAGGAAGCGGCCGGCGGCGGTGTCGTCGCGGGTGGGGACGACGACTTCGAGGATGTCGGGGCCGAGGGGAAACAGCAGGTTCTCCAGCCCGTATTCGGCGACGTTGGGGTCTCGGTAGCAGACGGGGACGCCGAGGACGGCGGTGATGTCGGCCTCCGCCTTGGCGATGTCGGCGGCGACGAGGCAGATTTGGCGGAGCCTGAGGTAGTTGGGCATGGTGTTTCCCCTGGTGTTGGGCGGATCGTGCCCGCGTTTTGGCGGGACGTCGAATGGGGGGCTGTGCCGCGTCATTGCCTCAGGGTTTTGCGCGGTTTGGCACGGTTCGGGGCGGGGTGTTTGCCTGTTCGTGCCGCCGGTCTTGTGCCGAGGACGGCGGTCTTGGTTGTTTGCATGATGGACGCGTGGGGCAGTCTGGTGCCTCCCAAATCCAGGATCGTGACATCGAACTGTGCGGTCAGGCGCGCGCGACCCCTGGCGCTCCGGCCAACTCAGCCAATTCGCACGAGAGAGGGTTGCAGTGGAAACCTGGATATCTTCGGGTGCAGAATGCCCCGGCAAGCAACAAACTCTTGCGGGGATTCTCGCAACCTTCGCGGATGCCGGCAACGGCGAACGATCGGTTCGCTTGGATCTCTGTCACCAAAGCGAGTTTTTCCCACTCTTGTGAAAGTCGCATCCAGGCCAGAGGGTTTGCCGATGATGGGCTTCTCGCACGACACCGGTCAGCGGCATCTCGGCATTCCGACGGGTCATTGCGTGCAATGTGCGCCTATGGTTTCACGTTGAAGGCCGGGAGTTAGTCGTTCCTGTGACCGCGAGTCATTGATCTTTATCAACGAGGCGGAGCTTGGTTGGGGCGCGCGGAAATCAAGCCTTATGTATCGACCGTCTTGTCTTGATATTCTGAAATTTCATGCTTTTTTAATCGTCCTCTAAACCGGCACACTCCCCCCCTTCGTCGTCCGATGCATCAACCGCCGCAACGGCATGTCGTAATCCTGCACCGCCCGATGCTGCACCGTGCAGTTATCCCAAAGCAACAAATCCCCCACCCGCCATTGGTGCCGGTAGATGAACGCCGGCTTCACCACATGATCCGCCAAAGCCGCGATCAGCACCTCGGCCTCCGCTTCCGGCACGCCCTCGATCCCCGTGCAATCGTCCCGCATCACGTAAAGACATTTCCGCCCCGTGAACGGATGAGTCCGCGCGATCGGATGCCGCACCGGAGGGTTCCGTTCGATCTCCGCGGCGCTCGGCGGGAAAGCCCGCTTGCGGCCGGTGAAATCGAAGATCGCATGCCGCCCCTCGATCCGGTCCCGCAACGCCTGGGGCAGGGCGTCCCAGGCCGCGGCGGCGCTGGCGAACTCGGTATCCCCCAGCGGCAATCCGTGCAGGTCGGGGATTTCCACGGCGAACAGCATCGTCCCGCGCGGCGGCGTGGCGGTATAACACATGTCGCTGTGCCAGTTTTCCCCCGCGCGCTTGATGCCGATCGGCTTGCCGTCCTGGGTGATGTTGGAGACGACGACGATCTCCGGGCTGCCCGGCACGCTCCAGCGTTCGCCGAAGATGTTGAAGGCGATTTCCCCGAACCGCCGGGAGAACGCCACCTGTTGCGGTGGCGTCACGTGCTGGTCGCGGAAGAAGATCACGCCGTGTTCGTTGTAGGCGTGTTCGATCACGGCGAACGTTGCGTCATCCAGCGGCTGCGACAGATCGACCCCACGGATCTCGGCGCCCACGGCGGCGCCGGTCGGGATGATTTCGATGGACATGGACCGTCCCTCCTGTTGGTCCGGCCGCACCCACGGCGAATGGCCCGACCAGGAAAGCCTAGCGCAACCGCGGGGGCGCGCAACCGGCCGAACACGGCCCGCCTGTAGCCAAGGCGTCCTCCCTTTGGTAAGCGACGGAATTGTGAGCGGAGCATCCAACCCGTGGTGGCGACGGCTTTGGCCGGTTGCCCTTCTGGCCGTCGCCCTTCAGGTCATCCTGCCGGTCGCGATGGTCGGTGCCGCCGTGGTCGCTCTCGATCCAATGGGTCATGCAACGATCTGTTCGGTCGATCCGGGCGATGCGCCCTCGCAAGGGGGCAAGCACGACCATGCCTGCCCGCTCTGTCCCGCCGCGGTTGGGCAGAATGCCGTCCTGACCGACCCACCACGAACCCTGCCGACCCTCCGTGTCCAGACCGTCGCGACGGTACGTGACCCCGGCCGTTCGCCGGGTCCGCGCGGCCCGCCCACCGGCCTGCCGCCCAGCAGGGCCCCCCCAAACCACTCCTGATCGCCACACCGCGCGGCCCCGGCCGCCATCGCCGATCATGCGCCAGCGGAATGCTGGCGAAAGGGAGTAGTTCCGTGTTCCGTTCCATTCTGTTGTCGGGCAGCGCCCTCGCGCTTGCCCTCGCCCCCCTGCCTGTCGCCTGGGCGCAAACCGCGCCCACCGCCACAACCGATCTCGCCCCCGTCGCCGTCACGGCTTCGCCCGCGGGGTCGCTGACCGTTCCCAGCGTCGAGACTCAGAGGGAGCTCGTGCTGCGAACGCCCGGCTCCGTCGCGTGGATCGACATGGAGACGCTGAAGGGCACCTACACCAACAACCTGCGCGACGTGCTCAAGGACGTGCCAGGCGTCTGGGCGCAGACCCGCTATGGCCAGGAAATGCGGCTGTCCGTCCGCGGCTCGGGCATCGGGCGCGCCTTCCATGGGCGCGGGATCGAGATCCTGCAGGACGGCATTCCATTCAACATGGCCGATGGCAGCTTCGACTTCTACCAGATCGATCCGCTCGCGCTGCGGTCGGCCGAGGTCTTCAAGGGCGGCAACGCGCTGCCCTTCGGCGCTTCGACCCTCGGCGGGGCGATGAACTTCGTCACGCCGACCGCGCATACGGCGGTCGCGCCCAATATCCTGCGGTTCGAGGGCGGCAGCTTCGGCACCTGGCGCGCCAATGCCCAGGCGTCCCGCGTGCTGGGCGACGTCGATTTCATGGTGAACGCGACGGTCAGCCACAGCGACGGGTTCCGCAAGCACGCCCGCCAGCAATATGAGCAGTTCAACGCCAATATCGGCTATCGCATCACGCCGAACATCGAAACCCGCTTCTATGCCGGCGTCTACGTCACCGACCAGAAACTGCCCGGCACGCTCAGCCTGCGGCAGGCACTGACCAACCCGACCATGGCATCGGCCAGCGCGATCGCGGGCGACCAGGCGCGCAACGTCCGGACCGAGCGCGTGGCCAACCGCACGACGGTGCAGCTGGATTCCGGGGTGCTCGATTTCGACACCTGGTTCATGCACAAGAACCTGTACCACCCGATCTTCCAGGTGATCGACCAGGACGGCTACACCTACGGGTTCGCCCCGCGCTTCACCACGTCCGGCCAGATCGGCGGCCTGCGGAATGAATTCGTGGTGGGCGGGCGGCTGTTCGGCGGCACCAACACGGCCCTGCAATACATCAACATCAACGGCAGCCGCGGCCGCCAGACGGTCAATTCCAAGCAGAATGCCTGGAGCATCGAGGGCTACGCCGAGAACCGGCTGTATGTGCTGCCGGAACTCGCGGCCGTCGTCGGGGCCAAGATGTTCCACGCCGACCGGCAGTACACGAATTTCGGCGGCCTGCCGCCGTTCTCCCCCAACTATGTGAACAACAACGCGACCTATGACGGGTTCAATCCCAAGGTCGGGCTGCTGTGGGAGCCGAAGAAGGACATCCAGGCCTTCATCAACGTGACCGGCAGCCAGGACGTGCCGGATTTCAGCGATCTGACGCAAACCCAGTTCGGTGGCGTGACGACCTTCGTGCCGTTGCAGGCGCAGAAGGCCTGGACGCTGGAAATCGGCACCCGCGGCCGGTACGACCGGTTCGCCTGGGACGTGACCCTGTACCGGTCCTGGGTGGACGGGCAGATGCTGCAATACACCACGAACCCGAACTTCCCGGCCGCCACCTTCAACGCCGGCCGCACCAATCTGATGGGTGTCGAATTTGGCGCCAGCGTCGACCTGATGCGCGACATGGCGACCAAGGGGGATGTGCTGACGCTGGCGCAGCTCTGGAACTACAGCAACTTCCGCTTCAGCAACGATCCCCAGTATGGCAACAACCGTATCGCCGGCATCCCGGAGCACGTGCTGCGGACCTCGGTGACCTATCGCCACCCGAGCGGCTTCTACATCTCGCCCGCGCTCGACATGGTGCCGACCGGGGCCTGGGTGGACTATGCCAACACGCAGCAGGTGCCGGCCTATGTCCTGTTGGGCGTGCAGGCGGGGATGACCTTCGAAAACGGCGTGTCGGTGTTCCTGGATGCCCGCAACCTGACGAACAACCGCTATATCAGCGACTTCGGCACCGTCACGCGGTATAACGCGAGCGCCACCCAGACCTTCTACCCGGGCGACGGGCGCAGCATCTATGTCGGCACAAGGGCTTCCTTCTGATGACCGGTCGTATTCACGCCACTTGTGTGGCGGTGCTGCTGGCCGGGGGCGTGATCGCCTCCGCCCAGGCCCCCGCTTCGGCCCATGTCGTCCTGCGGGAGCCGACGGCCATCTCGGGCGCCTATTACGTGGCGACCTTCCGCCTGCCGCATGGCTGCGGCGCGTCGCCCACCGTCGCCATCACGGTGACCCTGCCGGATGGCATCGTCTCCGCGAAGCCCCGGCCCGTTCCCGGCTGGCGGATCGACATCGTGCGCGGCCCCCTGGCCACGCCGGTGCGGACCGAGGGCGGCGGGATGCTGACCGAGCGCCCGATCCAGATCACCTGGACCGGCGGCCCCTTGCCGAATGAATGGTTCGAGGAGTTTTCGATCAGCCTCAAGCTGCCGGCGGAGGTCGGGAAACTGTACTTCCCCGTCGTCCAGCGCTGCGAGGTGGGGGAAAACCGATGGGTCGAAATCCCGCCGGAGGGCAAGTCGGCGCATGACGTGCGGTATCCGGCGCCAGCGCTGACGCTGATGCCGTCCTCGCATGAACACAAGCACTGACCCTTCGAAAATCCGCTCAGGCTCGGGGATGGCAAGCGTCATCCCCGAGCGTTGGCCGTCGCCCGGTCCGGGCCGGCGGGGCAGGGGGGGGACGCTGCTCGGATCGGCGAGCGTGCATGCGCTGGTCTTCGCGGCGATCATCCTGGGCCCCTTGCTGGCACCGCCGGCCGAACCGGAAACGCCCGCGACCATTGAGGTCGTGATGACCGACATGACCGGTGAAACGGTCGAAACCGCGGCGGAACCCGAGGCCGCGACGGAGGCGGTCGTCGCCGCAGCCGAACCCTCCGCCCCCGAATCTTCTACCCCCGAACCGGCTGCCCCGCCGTCCGCCTTGCCCCCACCAGAGCCACCGCCGCCGGAACTCCCACCGCCGGTTCCCGAGCCACCCCCACCGGAACCACCCCCGCCCGAGCCTCAGGTACAGCCCGAGTCGCCGCCGGAACCGGAGCCACCGGCCGAACCCGAACCGCCACCGGAACCCCCACCGCCGGAACCCCTGCCGCCGCCCCTGCCGCCACCACCACCCGAGCCACCCCGGCCTGCGCCTCCGCGGCCGAAGCCTCGGCCCGTCGCGGCGACGGCGCGGTCCGCCGAACCCGGCCCCACCGGCGATCGCTCGGCCGCCCCCGCCGCCGAACAGACGGCCGCCGCCCCGGCGCCGGCCCCGCCGCGCATCAGCGCCAGTTGGAACGCCGCCATCGCCGCCTGGCTCCATCGCCACAAAACCTACCCCCAAGCCGCCCGCGCGCTCGGCCAGCAGGGCAGCAGCCATGTCCGCTTCACCGTGGCGCGCGACGGCACGGTGCTGGAGGTGCAACTGACCCGCGGCACCGGCTCCGCCATCCTCGATGACGCGGTGCGGAGCCTGCTGACCGGCGCCCGCGTGCCGGCCTTCCCCGCCGAGATGCCGCATGAGCGCGTAACCGTGCAGGTCCAGATCAGCTACACGCTCGACCGCTGAGGCCGCCGCGTGATCAGGGCGGCGCTGGCGCCCGTCGGACAAAGGCCGCCAGATCGCGTTCCAGCCCCCATTGCAGGCGCGCCTTTTCGCTGCCGGCCAGGAACCCCGCGCAAGCCGCCGGTGGATCAGCCGCGGGAGACGCCCCCGCGCAGGCCTCCACCATGTGCCACCGGTCCGGATCGGCCCACAGGCTCTCCCCCGGCAGGAAGGCGTATTCCAGCGTGTTGCGCTCCAGCCCCACCAGATCCGCCCAGCTCAGGCGGTATTCCAGGACCGCGCGTTGGAGTTCATGCGTGCGGTCAATGCGTTCCACGCCCTCATCATCCGTGGAGATCACCGTCGGCACCCCGGCGGCGCGATAGACCGGGAAGGGATGGTCCGCACCCTCGACCCCCAGGATCTGCGCGTTGCTGGTCAGGTTGATTTCCACCGCGACCCGCCGGCGCGCCATCTCACGCAGCAGGCCGAAGGCGTCGGTTTCATACATGACGCCCACGCCATGCCCGATCCGACGCGCCTGAGCGATCTCCACGGCCTGGCGGATGTGGAAAGTCAGTTCGGAGGGCGGCACCAGCCCCAGCCGCAACTCCCCCGCATGCAGCGCGATCCGCGTGTCGGGGAAACCGCGCCGGACATGCTCGATCATCCGCATATGCAGCGTGTAGTCACGCAGCGCGACGGGATGATCCTCGGGGGCGACAAAGTTCAGCCCCGCGACCTCGGCCGAGTCCCGTTGCAACAGGGCCGCGAACAGCGTCTGCGCGAACACCCGCCAGGGCGGATTGATCCGCGTCACCTGCTGGATCCACCGCACGGTGACGGCGCAGCCGGGTTCCGCCTCCGGCAGACCGCAGCGCTGCGACCGACGCAGGTCCGCCGTCAGCTTCGCCGCGTCCACGGCCCCCTGGCGGGCGATGTCCGCCAGCCCCCCCGCGATCAACGCCGCCTGAAACACCGCCATGTCGCCGTTCCAGCGTGTCCGCTTGTGCACCGCTTCGGCGAGCTTGCCCACAGCGGCGCCCTGGAACGTGATCATCAACTCGATATGCCGCATCCGCTGGGCGCCGGCGCGGTTCACCACCTCCCGCGCCATGACCGGAGCAGGGGAGGCACCGCCGAATTTCTGGAAGCTCGCGAAGAAATGGTCATGCCCGTCATAGCCGCTGACCGGCACGAAGGCCTGCATCGACCAGGCGGAGACCAGCCTGCCGGTCAAATCGGCGCTGTCGACCGCGTCGGCCAAGGGCCGCGTGCCCTTGCCGCAGGGCGGTCCCGACACTTGTCCGGACTCGACCTGGAAGCACATTCCCTGGTCGGCGCCGGCCTGGATCATCCCCTCGGCATAGGCGGCGCCGCTGAGGTGGCTGTGCAGGTCCGCGCCCTTCGGCATCTCCTGCAGGAACGCCCGCAGCAGCGGCGGTGACCCGGCCACCCGCGCCATCGGATCGGCCCCCGCGACCACCGGATCCAACGGCGGACCCGCGCAGGCGGCCAGCCCCAACGTCAGCAGAAAAAGAAGGAATCGGCGCATTGTTCAGGGTTCCTGCCTAAGCCTTGGCCACGGTGCCACGCCGCTGGCGTCTTCGCGCCATCAGGATCAGCAGGATCGCGAACGCCGAGGTCGCGGTATAAAGACCGAATGCATTTGTATAGCCGATCATCGCGGACTGCCGGTTGATCTCCCGCGACAGCCTCACCAACCCCTGCGCGGATTCCGTGGTCCAATTGCCCATCACCCAGGGCAACGACAGCGCGCGGTTATAGGGCGAGACCATTTCCGTCATACGGCTGTAGTTTGAGCCGGTCGAGTGAATGATCTCGGCGACGCAGACCGAGATGAAAAAGCTCGACCCGATATTCCGCATCAGATGAAACAACGACATCGCCTCGGGCATCAGGCGTGTTTCCATCGTGGGGAAGGTCGCGATCGTCAGCGGCACCCAGAAAATCCCCACCGCCATGCCCTGCAACATGCTGTTCAGCATCAGCGCGCCCATGGAAACATTCAGGTCCATGCTCATGAGCCAGAGGCCCGCGATCACCTGCAACGAAAAGCCGAACGTCATGCCGATGCGGGGATCGACCTTGCCGGCAAAGATCGCCAGGAAGAATCCGATCGTCGCGCCGATGCCCCGCGCGCCCAGGATGTCGCCGATCACCTGGTCGGGAAAACCGGCGTATTGCTGCAACAATGACGGCAGCAGCACGACCGGGGTGAAGTTCAACATCCCATAGACGGTGACCAGCGCCAGCCCCAGCGCGTAGTTGGGATCTCGCAGAATCTTCGGGTCCAGGAAGGGTTTGTCCGCCGTCAGGCTATGGACCACGAACATGAAGAACGCGACGACGCCGATCACCGCCTCGGTGACGATCTCGGCTGATTCGAACCAGTCCAGCCGCTGCCCGCGCGACAGCACGAGCTGCGCGCAGCTGATCGCGACCGCCAGCGTCAGGAACCCGATCCAGTCCAGCCGCAGCTTGCCGGTGGGCATGTCGCGCGGGAGCAGGAATTTCAGGCCGAGCCAGGCGGTGAGACCCACGGGCACCAGCATGTAGAAGGCCATGCGCCAGCTATAGGTCTCGGCCAGGAAGCCGCCGAGGGTCGGGCCGATCGCGGGGCCGATCACCACCGCCATGCCAAAGGCCGATGTCACCATGCCCGCCTGCCGGCGCGGGAAACTGTCCAGCAGGATCGCGTTCGACAGCGGCACCACCGGCGCACCCAGGCCGCCTTGCGCGACCCGCCACAGCACCAGCGTTTCCAGCGACTCGGCCGATCCGCACAGCCAGGTGGCGATCGAGAACCCCATGATCGACCACATCATGACGTTGCGCCGGCCAAACCGCGCCACCAGCCAGCCGGTCATCGGCGTGATCACCGCCGTCGCCAGGATGTTGAACGTCATCGCCCAGGAGATTTCATCGGCCGTGGCCGCCAGCGTGCCCTGCATCTGCGGCAGCAGCGTGGAGGCGATCAGCAACGTCGTCGCATACAGGCTAGCGGCCAGGATGACCGCGCCCATAATCAGGTACCGCCGCGTCGGTGAAAGCGACAGGGCGAATTCGCTGTCGGTCATCTTGAGCTAATCGTCCCACCGGAATATATAATGCGCTATCATAAGCCCTGTAAGCGATTCATGCGAGTACCCTTCCCCCCATGCCCGAGGCCATCCTGTGACACGAGGCCGAACAAGATTACTGCGCGCTGCCCTTCTGATCGGCGTGCCCTGCGCGGTTTTGGTAGGCGGCGCAATCATTTGGCAGGCCGGCGGCCGCTATGTGAACACCGAAAACGCCTATGTGAAAGCCGACATCGCGCAGATCGCGCCCGAGGTCGCCGGCAAGGTCATCGACGTCTCCGTGCGCGACCATCAGCATGTCAAGGCAGGTATGCCTCTCATGCGTATCGACCCGGAGCCATACAAACTCACCCTCGCGAAGGCCGAGGCGGACCTCGATATCGCCCGTACCCAGGTCGAAACCGCGCGCGCGGTGTGGCGGGAAACCCTGACCGAACTCGGGGAGATGGAAAGCCAGACCGCCTACAGCGATCGCAACCTGCAACGCCAGCAATCCCTGGCGGATCGCGGCGTGGTCTCGGCATCCAAGCTGGAAGAAGCGCAGAACGACGCGAATGTCGCCCGCAACCGCCTGCAGGTGGTGCGCCGGCGGCTGGAACGCGTGCTGGCCGCGCTGGCGGGCGATCCGAACAAGCCGATCGATGAATACGCCCTGGTGCGCGACAAGATCGCCGAACGGGACCGGGCCGAACTCGATCTGCGGCGGACGACGCTGCTGGCGCCGCTGGACGGGATCGCGGTCAACGTGAAATTGCAGGTGGGGGAGCAGGTCAAGGCCGCCACGCCGCTGTTCGTCATCGTCGCCGATACTCGCCCCTGGGTGGAAGCGAACCTGAAGGAAACCACCCTGACTCATGTCCACGTGGGGCAGGAGGTCAAGGTTGTGATGGACGTCTACCCGGACGAAATCTGGCAAGGCGTCGTCAGCAGCATCAGCCCCGCCGCGGGATCGGAATTCGCGATCCTGCCGCCGCAGAATGCCTCGGGGAACTGGGTGAAAGTGGTGCAGCGCCTGCCGGTGAAAATCCGGCTAAAGCCCCATGATGGGGAGCCGCCGTTGCGCGCCGGCATGACCGCGACGGTCGATATCGACACCCAGCGCACCCGCAGCATCGGCGCGCTGATCAGCGGCCTGTTCGACCGCGGCAGCGCCAAGGCGGCCCGGCCCTAAGTCTCGTCGTCCCCCTCCCCCAAGCGGGAGGGGGGTCGTTTCAGACGTCCTTACGCGCCCTTCGGCCAAACCGCCGGCGCCACCGCGATGCTCTCCGGATACACCGCGCTCGGCTTTCCGTTCCGCCACTGCACCAGCGCCATCTGCGCGCCCACCCGGCGGCCGTTCGCGTCGAACTTGATGCGCCCGTCGGGATAGAACTTCGCCGGACCCTCGGTGGTGTCGATCTCCCGCAGCGCCTGCGCCATCTTGCGGCGGTCGGTGGAGGCAGCGCGTTCCATCGCTTCCTTCAGGATCATCACGTGGGCATAGGCGAAGATCGAGTCGTGGCCGAACCACGGCTCTCCGGTCTTGGCGATGAAGCGCTTTTCCAGATCGCTCAGATGCTTGCCCGGCCAGTTGGCCAGGCCAACGATCAGGCCTTCCATGGTGTCCTTGCCGACGATCTTCAGCATCTCGGGCGTACACCAGTGTCCGCCGCCGCCGACCTGCGGCACCTTGGACGCGGTGAGGCCGAGTTCGGCGAACTTGTCGAGCAGCAGCTTGTTGTCGGACGGCGTGGTGGACTGGAACATCACGAAGTCGGGGCGGCCCGAACGCACCTTCTGGACCAGCGTCGTCGCGTCGGCCAGCGGCGGGGTGTAGACCTCGTCCACGACGGCGGTCAGCCTCTGCTCCTTCAGCACGAACTCGCGGATCGGCTTCATGAAGCTGACGGGAGAGGCCGTGTTGTCACCGATGAAGGCGACCTTGGTCGGACGCTTGCCGGTGGATTTCTCGGCCAGCGCCATAATCGTCGGCACCAGTTCCTTGGCCTGGGTTTCGGCCGTGGGAGAGGTCTGGAAGACGTACTTGAACCCGCGCGACGTGATCATGTCGGAGTACGACAGGGTCAGCCAGGGCAGTTCAACCCGCTCGGTCACTTCGGTGACGGCCAGGGTGAAACTGGATAGCCAGCAGCCGAAGCCGCCCGCCAGGTCGGGTTCCTGCGCGACCATGCGCTGCGCCGCGCCCTTTGCCTTTTCGACGTTTTCACCGCCATCGACCTCGACCAGGGTCATCTTCGCCCCGCCCAGGGACTTGATGCCGCCGGCGGCATTGATGTCCTCGATCGCCAGGCGCGCGCCCATCTGCTCCAGGATACCCGCGCGGGCCCAGGGGCCGGACAGCGGCACCAGCATCGCGATTTTGGCTTCCTTCACCTGCGCGCGGGCGCGGGTCGGAACCGCGGCGGTGGCGGCGCCGGCAAGGCCCAGGCCAACGGCGGCGCGCCGGCCGATCGGTGGAATTTTTGTCATGAATGTCTACTCCCTGGTGGTAACTGGCTCAGGCGTCCGTCAGCCCGAGGTAGGATCGGCGGACCCGGTCGTCGTTCAGCAAGGTCTCGTAAGGCCCGTCTAGCACGATCTGGCCGGTTTCAAGCACGTAGCCGTGGTCGGAAAGCTCCAGTGCCTCAACCGCGCGCTGCTCGACCAGCAGGATGGTCAGCCCGTCTTCCTTGTGGATCTGCGACACTCGCTCGAAGATGGTGTCGGCGACGGTCGGCGCGAGGCCCATCGACGGCTCGTCCAGCATCAGCAGGCGCGGCGCGCTGGCCAGGCCGCGGCCGATGGCGACCATCTGCTGCTCCCCGCCCGACAGCGTGCCCGCCATCTGCAAGGCGCGTTCGGCGAGGATCGGGAACAGGGTATGGATACGGTCCAGCGTGCGGGTCCATTGCGCCTGGCCGGCCTTGGTATAGGCGCCCATTTCCAGGTTTTCCCGCACGGTCAGGGTCTTGAACACCTGCCGGCCTTCCGGGACATGGGCGATGCCCAGATGCGCCCGTTGCGCGGCGGAACACCGCAGCAGGTCCTGGCCGGCGAAGCTGATCCCGCCCGACACGGGTGGCACGACGCCCGAGATGGTCTTGAACAGCGTCGACTTCCCGGCGCCATTCGGCCCGACGACCGTGACGAACTGGCCCTCGTTCACCGACAGGGTGACATCCGTGAGCGCCCGCAGCCCGCCGTAGGCGACCGTCAGATTCTTGATCTCCAGCAAACTCATGTTCCCGCTCCCGCGCCGGCGCCTTGGCGTGCAAGCCACTTCTTGCCGAGATAGGCCTCGATGACGGCGCGATCCTCGACCACGACCTTGGGCAGGCCGGATGCGAGCACGGCGCCGTGGTCCAGCACGACGAAGCGGTCGGCGATGCGCATCATGGCGTGCATCGTGTGTTCGATGATGCAGATGGTCATGCCTTGGTCCCGCAGGCGCGCCAGCACATCCAGCACGTCGTCGCATTCCTCCCGGCCCAGGCCGGCGAGGGTTTCATCCAGCAGCAGCAAACGCGGCCCGCCGGCCAGCGCGCGGGCCAGTTCCATCAGCCGCAACTGCTTGTTCGTGAGCTGCCCGGCCTCGACCCCCGCCAGGTCGGCGAGGCCCACGCGGCGGACCGCGTCCACGGAACTCGCGATCGCTTCCTGGTCCGGCAGGCCGGCGCCATAGGCCCCGACGGTGACGTTATCCAGCACGCTGAGGCGCGGGAAGCTGCGCACGACCTGGAAGGTGCGGCCGACGCCCATGCGGCAGATTTCATAGGATTTGCGGCCGATCATCTGCTGGCCGTCGAGGATCGCCGAACCTTCGGTCGCGGGCAGCACGCCGTTCAAAACGTTGAACAGCGTGGTCTTGCCGGCGCCGTTGGGGCCGATGATGCCCAGGATTTCGCCCGCGTTGACCTCGAAGCTGACATCGCTGACCGCGCGCAGGCCGCCGAAGGTCTTCGACACGCCATCAACCTTCAGCAGCAGGCCGGATTTCGTCGACGCGATGCGCGCGCGGTTCGCGACGGGCGGCAGGTCGGGCAAGGGTTCGGGCGCGGAACGCTTGAACCACTTGTCGCGGATCGTCCAGAACAGCCCGTCGGGGGACACCAGCATGACGGTGATGATCGCCACGCCATAGACCACGCCCTGGATGCCCGGCAGGTAGGAACCGAGTTCGGCCTGCAGCGTTTCGGCCAGCGGCACCAGGATCGCGGCGCCGATCACCGGACCCCAGACCGAGGCGACGCCGCCGAACAGCGACACCACCACCGCCTGGGCGGAGACGACCATGCCGAACACGGAATCCGGCGTAACTACCAACAGCACGCAGGCGTACAGACCGCCCGCCGCCGCGGCGATGGCGCCCGACACCATCAGCGCCCTCATCTTCCAGGCCCAGGCGTTGATGCCAGCGGCCTCGGCCGCCAGTTCGTTCTGCCGGATCGCCAGCAGGGCCAGTCCGAAGCGGGAATTCTCGATGATAAGGGAGATGATGATGCCCGAGATCAGCAGGAGCATCGCCAGCGCGGTGTACCAGAACGGATTCTTGAATTCGAGATAGGCCAGCGGGTTTTCGCGATGCATGGGCATCGAGACTTCCTGGAAGCCGAGGTACTGCATGAAGTAAAGGATCGCCAGCGGGTAGGCGAGCATCGACAGCGCGAAATAATGGCCGCGCAGGCGGAAGGTCGGGAAGCCGATCAGCACCGCGGCCACCGTGCCCGTCACCATGGCCAGCGGAATGCCGAACCAGGGTGTCAGGTTGAAGAAATGCATCGACAGCGCGACGGTATAGGCGCCGATACCGAAGAACGACGCATGGCCGAAGGACAACTGCCCGCCATAGCCGGACAGGATGTTCCACGACACCCCGAACACCGCCCAGATCGGCACCAGGGTCAGCATCAGCTGGTAGTAGCTGTTGGTCACGAAGCTCGCGACCGCGAGGTAGATCACCGACAGGACCGCGAGGACGGTCAGATGCCGTTGCAGCCGGGGGCCAGCACCATTCCGCATGCTACGCGCGCTCCGCCGACCGGCCGAACAGGCCTTGGGGCCGCAGCAGCACGATCATCAGGAACACCACGAAGATCGCCGCGTTCTGCAACTGCGGCGGCAGAATCAAGGCCGAGAACTGCTGCACGAAGCCGACCGTGAGCCCGCCCCAGAAGGCGCCGAGGATGCTGCCCATGCCGCCCAGCACGACGCCGGAGTACATGATGATCACGTAGTCGAAGCCGACGAAGGGACCGAACGAGATATAGGTGGCCATCAGCCCGCCGGCGACCGCGGTGATCGCGCTGCCCAGGCCGAACGCCACGCGATAGGAGTTATCAACGTTGATGCCCATGTAGGTCGCCGCGGTCGGGTTATCCGCCGCCGCCCGCAGCGCCTTGCCCAGACGCGTATATTCCATCAGCACATACAGCGCCACGGCCACGGCGATCGCCACGGCGCAGGCGATCAGCTTCGCCTTGTTCAGGAAGATCGTCGCGTCGCCATAGAACCCGTCGATCAAGAAGGCCTGCGCGGAGAGCGGCGTGCGCACCGCCTCGGGCGTGGAGCCGAACAGGATCAGGCCGCCGTTCTGCAGGATCAGGGAGATCCCCAGCGTCACGATCAACTGGCCGAAATGGCCTTCATCCAGCGTGCCGGCCGTTCGCAGACCGGAGACCCGGGAGATCATGAATTTGTGCATCAGCGCGCCGGCGATGAACACCACCGGGGCCGCCAGCAGCGCGCCGACAAAGGGGCCGATATAGGGCCCCAGGAACGCCAGCACGCCCGCGCCGGTCACCAGATAAAGGCTGGTGAACATGCCGAGCATGAGAAGCTCGCCCTGGGCGAAGTTGACGATCTTCATGATGCCGAAAATGAGCCCCAGGCCGATACACATCAGGCCGTAGATGCACCCGATCGTGATGCCCGCGGTCAGCGCGTTCAACACGTTCTCTAACAGGACTTCAAATTCCACGACTTGTCCGCTTCCCCCGCGTGACGCTGGCGTGACATCGCCCGCATGTATCCAGGCGTCATAGCTGGTCGGTGATGTTGCCTCAAGCGGCGGTACTCTCGCGCGATCGGCAGGACCGGTTATGCTGGCGGGGAAGCGGCACGGATCGCGGCCGCCCGAGAAGGAGGAAATGACGATGGCCACCTATGTTCTTTTGCACGGCGCCTATCAGGGCGGTTGGATCTGGAACCGCATGACGCCGCATCTGCGCGCCGCCGGCCACACGGTCTATGCCCCGTCCCTGGATGGCTGCGGGGAGCGCCGCCACGCGCTACGTCCGGGGATCGACACCGAATCGCAGGCGGCCGAGGTCGCCGAGATGCTGTTCTATGAGGACCTCAAGGACGTAGTGCTGGTCGGCACGAGCTGCGGCGGCATGGTCGCCGCGGGCGTGGCCGAGGTCGCGCGGGAACGGATCGCCCGCATCGTGTTCGCCGACGCGCTCGCGCTGTTCGATGGCGAAGCGGTGTCCGACCACGTCAAGCGCCCGACCGCGGTCACGACGGATATCGGCACCGGCCCTTCGCCGGAGGACGCCCGTAACCGCATGTTCGCGTCCCTGACCGGGGAAACGCTGGAATGGGCGATGGCACGCTATACGCCGCATCCCGTGGCGGCGATGGCGGCGCCGGTGAAGCTGCCGACATTCTGGTCCCAGAACTGGAACGCGACCGTGATCTGGTGCACGCAGGCGCCGAATCCAGGGGAAGCGCACCAGCGCCGCGCCGCCGCAACGCTGAAGGCGCGGTGGTTTGAGATCGACACCGGGCATTACCCGATGCTGTCGACGCCGGCGGAACTCGCGCGGATCTGCATGGCCGAATAGGGCGCGGCAGCCTAAGGTGTCAGGCGGGAGGATATGTCCCGCCTGACACGGACCGCTAGCCCATCTTATTCATCGCATGCCAGGGATTCGCTGGCGGGCGTAGCGTAATCATCTGATTTGACGCAGAGATTTGGGTGTCGAAACCAATTCCTGCCGAATCGGACGGTGCCACACCCGCCATGGTCGAAAATACTCCGCTGCC
>CAMCDA010000100.1 GCA_945873195.1 Asaia bogorensis | reverse complement strand
GCCCCGTCCCATTTTCCGGTCAAAACACCGCGAATGGTGCGGCCCACGGAAAGGCCGGCGGTCGGGGTGCCCTGGGTGCGGGCCACGAAATCGGACATGCGCTGTTCCGGCTTCAGGCCGAACACAGACACGCCATCGTCATTGCCGCGCTGTTCAACCGGCTTCGCATCCGCCCGCTGGTCCAGTTCGGACAGCAGCCCGGCGCGGCGTTCCGCAGTATTCAGCCGGGCGGCATCGGCTTCCAGTTCGGCCGCGCGCGTCTCGGCCTCGGCGGTCAGCACGCCGTCGGGCGCGGTGTCGAGGATGTTACGCAGTTCTGTGCGGATTTCCTCGCGGCGGCTCAGGATTTTACGAAAATTCATGTTCGGAAGTCTCCGACAGGGGCGCCGTCGCGAGCGGCATTCCAGCGGAAACAACAGCGGCCATCGCCGCATTCAATAAAGCGGCCCGGATGGAACGTTCCTGCACGATCACCCGCGAACCTCCCCCATGTCCGGGGAGATGCAAGCGGACCGTTCCGTCAGAGAACCGGACCAGCCGCGCGCCCTGGAATAGAAACGGTCCCCATTGGACGGTATGGCCGGACAGGATTTCAAAATCCTTGCCAGCGCGGGCGGGGTGATAGATTTCGGTGGAGAGGATGCGGGCGGGAAGGTCCGCCATCATCTTCCCCAGTCCCGGCGGGGTGGCTGCCTCGGTCATTCCGACCCCACCAGCAAAGCCGCGACCGTCGCGATAACATAGCCATCCAACTGGGCGGTCCGGACCAGCGGCGCGGCAAAATGCTCGAGAGGATCGCAAAACCGCGACATTTGACCATTGTCGAAATGGATTTCCGCCGACCGGCTGTCAGACCGAACGCGGATTATGTTGACCCGTCGCGCCAAGTCTTCATCCCCGAGCAGCTTCTTAAGCGCCGGCCCGAACATCGGCTCGCCTGTCAAAGGGCAGAGCGGCGCGGGCGGAAGCGGTCCATCCTCGGCCCAACCGGCCGAAACGGTGCCTTCCTGGTCAAGATGATATGCCGAATACGTCGCCTGAACCGCGTTCTTCCTCGGTCCGTCAATCATAAGGCCGATCAGCAGGAACGCTGCATGAAAGGACGTGGCGTCAACGCCACCGCGCGGGCCAGGCTTCCCGGCCAGCGCCGCGCCAAGGTCGTCTTCCGCGTCCTTCCAATGGCTGGAACCGTCCTTGAAAGTACGGATTAACTCGGTCAGGTCGCTTGCCGGCAGTCTCAGCAACGCGACGAGGTGAGCGGTCAGGGTTGAAAGCTTCATAATAACCTCGGGGTTGTCGGGATTATCCCGGCGTCTCCCCGAGGGTATAACAAGCCCGACGGGATAGCGGCAAGAGATTTCGGGATAGTCCCGACAATTCATCCGCACAACTGACGCCAGGTCGCGCCGGGTCAGGCTGGCCGCGTTTCCTTACAAGCCCCACCCAACAGATCGAGGTCGCTGCGCATGTTCTTCCCGATCAGTCGGGCGGCATCGGCCAGAACGTGAAGACATCCCGGTTCCATCTGAAGCCCGGTTTGGGAGAGGTAGAGTAGAAGGTCGGCGATGTGCTCAACGTCGGTGCAATGGATATCGAGACTGTTCAAATGGTGGGCCACCAATAGGCGGCCGAGTTCGGCTGGATTATGGTGTGGGGTAGCTTCGGGCATGGACCCAACTCCTTGCTTGAGGTTAGGCCGGCGCGGGAAGCTTCCACCTTTCCCGCCGGCCGCTTTCGTGTTATCACTGAATGATGGCACGGTCAATTCGCGTTTACACGAAAATGAACAGGGCAGAACAGCCCGGCACAATGATTGGCGTCCGGGTGCAGCCCGAACAGCTTGCCGCCCTCGATGCCTGGATCGAGTCGCAGCCGGACGCGCCGTCCCGGCCCGAGGCTGTGCGGCGCATCCTGGCATCCGTGTTGAAGTAGTCGCGCTGGACTGTCCGCTCAGACTGCCCGGTTTTGGTCGCGGCGTCGGCGGTGAAACGGTCAGAGGGTTCGCCAACTTGGCGACCCCTCGTATGCTGATTTTCCCCGTTCTTAGTCTCAGGATGCAGCGCCTCATAGAACCATCCCGGTGAAGCTGAAATCCGCCGCCGCCGGCCGCTTCGCCGCCAACCCTACCGCGGTAATCGCCGCCACCGCCGGGTCGATCCGCCCCCGGCTTCTCAGCTTCGACAGCTTCCGGTTTCCCGCCGGGTCCGCCTCGATCGCCGCGTTGGCCATGGCCCAGCGCAGCAACGGGTTGGCGCCGTGGGCAAGCTGCCGTTCAAGGATCAGCCCTTCGAACGCGGTCAGGGCGGGCGATACGTCCTTGAACCCGGCGCCATGAGGTTCAAGCGGTAGGCTGATCCCCTCGCGGTCCATCTGGGCTTTCAGGTCCTCGATCAGCCATCGGTCCGACGCGATCCCCACCAGGTCCAAGCCCTCGGTCTGGCGGGCGATCCAGGCGCCCAGCCATGCCCTGTCTATCGTCCGCCCCGGCACCGCCACGACATGGCCTTGCGCCTCCCACAGAGGATAGGGCGCGTTGTCGTCGCGCGCCTTCTCGTGGATCAGCAGCGCCGGCAGGAATGCCCAGCACCGGACCGCGCCCGTGTCCGGCCAGAACAGCGCGAAGGCGGACAGGTCCGCCGGCCCCGCGGCAAGGTCGAGTCCGCCGAAACAGGGTCCGGTCGCCTCGGCCTCGGTCGCGCATCCGTCCCATTCGGCCGGCGCAATCCATCGGTCATCCACCGCCACCGGCTGGTTTAGGATATAGGCGCGGAAGGCCGCTTCCAGGGCCGGCACGCGCCGCGCCCGCTCGGATTGCACCCGGATATCATCGAGGTCCCGGAAGTCGCCCAGCGCCGGGTTTGCGGCCTTCCAGGCGGCCTCGCTCCATGGGTCCGCTTCCATGTCGGCGGAATAGATGAACGCCCGAAAGCTCGGGTCCGATACCGCGCCGGCTTCCACGTCCTTCGCGTAGGTGATCAGTTCTTCGAGCGGGTTTTCAGGATCGGCGGAACGGGTCGAGATGACGCAGCCCAGAGGTTCCGCATGGGCACCCATGCCGGTTGTCAGCGCGTCCAGCAGGTCGCGCCCGCGCCACTGGGCCAGTTCATCCCCGATCCAGAAATTCGGGGATAGGCCATGCGCCTTGCGCGCGTCCGACGAAAGAGCCTGATAGATCGAGCCGGTTTGAACGTCCTCGATTTCCTTCTTGAAATCGCGGAAGGTCAGCCGGTCCGCCAGGTCAGGTCGCAGCAACGCCATGGCCTTCATGGCGCCGTAGACGATCGCAGCCTGTGCCCGATCGGCCGCGCCGGACAGGACTTGCCCACCCTGGACAGCCTCCGGCCCGCATAGGTGCGCCAAGGCCAGAGCGGCGGCCAGGCCGGTTTTTCCGTTCTTCCGGCCCATGGTCAGCAGCGCCAGCCGAACCGCCCGCTTGCCCTTCCGGTCGGTCGCGTAGACGGACTTGATGATGGCACGCTGCCAGGGCCGCAGGGTGAACGGTCGGCCCGCGTGTTTTCCGCTCGGAACGGTCAAGGTCCCGATCCACGATATCAGGCGGTCGGCGCGGGTTTTGCCTGAAACCGGCGCAAGTTGCGCCGGTTTGCCGGCAGCATCACCAGCCGCCCGCCGCCGAACCGGCTTCGCACCAGGACCGCGCGCGCCCATTAGCGGCGGCCCTTGAAACTTACTCTTGGCGAAGCCCCAGAACGGTCTACAACCCGTAGCTGTGTGCTATTTTTGCCACAGTCTGTTGCCGATTGGTGCCACCAGTGGCCAGGGTCGAGGGGCGCCCCGGTCGCATCGCACCCCTTCACCCTCGGTTCGCCTCCCCGGCGGCGTTGGTTATGGCACGGGACGCACAGAGCGCGAAGGTTGGCCAGGCTGTCCGGTCCACCCTTGGCACGGGGTTGGATATGGTCCACCGCCACGGACCGCGCGCCGCATCCCGGCGTTGTGCAGGTCGGTTGGCACCGCAGGACTACGGCGCGCATCTCCTTCCATGCCTTCGAATGATAGAAGGGGTCGCCGCTCATCGGCCCGCTTCCCTGGCCAGCCGTCGCAGCGTCGCCACGATCTCCGACTTCTGAATGTGGAATGCCTCGGGGTCGCGATGGTCGGGGCACAGGCGCGCAACCTGGGTGGCAAGATTGGTCAGTTTCTCCACCGACTTTCCGGGGTCCTTTCCACTTTCCAACTTTCCCGCCCCTAAAGGGGGGCGGAAAGTGTGGAAAGTAGGAAAGTCCGAGACCCTTGCGGTTGGAAAGTTGGTGGAAAGTCTGGAAAGTCGGTGGAAAGTCATGACCGCACCAACCACACATAACCGCGATTGTATCCGATAATCCCCCGCGCTTTCAGGTAGTTAAGGCCCTTCCAGAGCTTGGTTTGCTCGCCGTTTGGGACTTTCCAGCCGCCGGAAAGTCCACTGGAAAGTCCGGAAAGTTGGCCGGAAAGTCCGCTGGAAAGTCCGGAAAGTGCCCCGGAAAGTCCGGCCTCCCCTTCAACCGGCTTGGAAAGTTCGGAAAGTCCGCTGGAAAGTCCGGAAAGTGCAACCGTCTGTAGCCAGCCGTTGCGGATCAGCCTCTCCCGCAACCCCGCGCGACTGATCGCTGGAACCTCCGGCATCCCCGGTTCCGGTATCGTCGGTTGCGCCTCCCCTTCCGCCACCATGTCCACGATGGCGCGGCGCAGCGTCTCGGCCTCGGGTGTGAGCGCCCGCGCCGGCTTCGCTGTTGTGGTCGGTGCCTCGGTCGGCATAACAACGGCGGTCGTCACGTCTTCCCCATATTGGTTTTGTCCGATGACGACGCGTTCCAGGCGGAAGGCGAACCGGCCGCCCTTTTCTAGATCGCGCTGCTTGGTGATCGTGGCGGTAGCCACGCCGTCGTCACCGGCCTTTATCTCGATCTCGGTGTCTACCGCCGCACGCAGCAGGCTATGGCCACGCGCGCCCTTGCCGCCGTCCTTCCCGCTATGGTGGATCAGCACGACACACGCGCGGGTTTCCTTCCGGATCAGGTCCACCATCTGCACAAGCGCGCCCATATCGACGGACGAGTTTTCGTCACCGCCAGCCAGGGCGCGGGATACGGTGTCGATCACGATCAGCTTGACGGGTTGGCCCCAATGCTCGGCCGCTTGCTTGGCGGTCGCGATCAGTTCCTCCGCGTCGTCTTCCACCCGCAGATTGAGCGCGGCCGGGATCGCGGCGAACATCACCTGGTCGTTGTGGGTGCCCGTGTGGTCGCGCCATGCCGCCACGCGGTTGCGGAAGCCGGTTGCCCCTTCCATGGCGACATACAGCACGCCGCCCTGGGTGACGCGCCGCCCGTTCCAGGCCCGGCCCGCCGCAATGTGCAAGGCGAGGTCGAGGGTCCAGAAGCTCTTGCCGCTGTTGCTTTCCCCATAGACGACAGCGGCGCTACCTTCCGACAGCACGCCGCCCACAAAGTCGTTCGCCATGACAACCGCCACGATGTCCTGAAACCACTCTATGGGAAGTTGGCGGTCGCGTTCAGTCTCGGTCTTGGCTTTCCGCAGATCGCCGCCCGCGTCCTTTGGGTCTGGCGTCCAGCCCAGGTCGTCCGGCCGGGTGCGGTCCCAGTCAGGGTTGCGTGCCTGCCATTCCGGGGAAGGCCCGTCTACGCCGAACCGGCTTGAACCGTCCATCACGCTGCCCCCAGGGTCAGAGGGGAAGCCGCGCCCTGGTCCAGTCCATAGCGGATCGTGGCGGTCGCGTTCCGCTGATCCACAGCAGCGCCGCCGGCCCGAAGGATCGCATCGAGCAGCAACCCGGCCGCGTGATCTCGGGACAGGTCCGCGGCATCGAGCAAGCCGCCGATCGTCCGCGCCGCCGCGCGCAAGGTATCGTGTCGGTGCCCCTCAGCCGCGCCCGCAACTCGATCCAGGGCGCGCCGCACCATCGCTTGCGGGCGCGCGCCGTTGCCCTTGTAGCGGCGGCCAGGCGCCGGCAGGGGTGCAGGCTCGGGCGGGCGCAAGAGGGTGGACAGCAGCCACGACGGCCATGGCGCGGGGGGTGTGTGGTCGAGGCATTCCAGCCCGGCAGCGAACCAATAGACCACGTAGCCGCCGCTTCCGCGCGTATCGATGCCGCGCGCCAGCCGCGATTGCGTGTTCGCCACATTCTCGGCATGGCGGAAATATAGATGCACGCCGCCCGATTGCGTGCGAAAGGTCCGGGTCGGCGGTATCATCGCCTCGGCCATCGCCAGCCAGGCGCGGGCGGCGTCGTGCTTGACGTCCACGTCGAGGACGTCCAACCCGGAAGCCGGCCCGGTCGGGATTGCGATCAGCGCGGCGCCGTCGACGCGGAACAGTCGGGAGATTTCCGCCGGATCGCGGGTCGCATCCTTGAAGCCGTGGGCGCAGGCTGGCCGCTTGGTCTCAGCGCAGGGGAACACGGGCCAGCCGGTATTCCGGGCGAGATTTCGGGCGGTTTGGATCAGGTCGTCATGCGGGATTGGTGGGACACTATCGACGAAAGTTGCAGTATTATCGTGGGCTTGATTGGCGTCCCACCATGGGTTAAACGATTGTTCTAGCGGCGTTTCTTGACGCCGCCCCTGGGCACCATTCTCCCCCTCCCGCGTTCCACACATCTGATCTGACGGATATCGCCGCCATAGCGGGGGAAGTCGTGGCCGGTTCCACGGCCCCTCCGTCCCGACGCAATCAGCCCTTCGGCAAAGCCTCCCCCGCGAAGAACCGCCGCGGATTATCCTCCAGGATCGAGAAGATTTCCCCGTCCGACAGCCCACGCTCCCGCAGCAGCGGCACGAAATCGGTGAACAGATACGAATAGGGCGGCGGCCAGTTGCCGGTGGCCTTCAGGGCGTCGATCTTTGCCTGCTCCTCAGCCGAGACCTGGCGCGCGAACTTGCCGTACCACCCACAATGCCGATCCTGCGACATCATGATCTGCGCGCGATGGCCGGACTTCACCAGACGCACCAGGTTATCGGCGCGGGTTTCGTCCGGCATGTAGCGATGCAGCCCGATCCGGTCGAAGCCGATATAGGCGCCGCCGTCGACGACCCGCTTGTGATACGCCGGATCGGCGTTGCCGCAGCAATGACCGATCAGGCACTTGTGAGCCGCCACGCCGTTGCCGGTGAAGGCCGCGATCTGCTCCGGCCCGGCGAACCCGTCCTGCGTATGGGTGATGATCGGCACGCCGGTCGCCTTCTGCGCGATACAGGCGGCTTCCAGGAATTTCATTTCCAGCTCGGTGATCACCGGCGCGCCGGTGGCGACCTTGATCGCGCCGGCCTTCACGCCGGTATTGCCGATCCCCTGGGTGATCTCCCGGATATACAGCTCGGCGATTTCCTCGGGCGTGCGGGCGCGCCAATAGATCGGCAGGCCCATCATCTCGAAATAGAACCCGGTCGTGCAGACGACGTTCATTTCCGACTTCTCGGCGATTTTCTTCATCATGCCGGCGTCGCGGCCGAGTTCGATCGGGCAGGGGTCGACGAAGCTGCGGACGCCGTGGACCTCCCGCAGTTCCTTCAGGCGCTTGACCGCTTCCTTGATGAAGGCGGGGCGGTCGAAGACGACGGCCGAATCGAACTCGGCGCCGTGGAAGGCGATGAACAGATGCTCGTGCATCAGGGTGCGGCCGAGCTGGGAGAGCTCGATGGGGCCTGTGACGGTTTGGACCGGCATGGTGTTTCCTCTGGTGGCGTTCGCGGGGATCGTATGGGCAACGCCGCTCCGTGCCAACGATCCCTATTCCCGTTTGGCGTGAGACGGCGGCATACTGCGGCGCATGTACAGCCAGGCCCTGAACCAACGCGATGGCGCGCCCGCGGATGCCAGCCCCGAAGCGGTCCGTTTCCAGGAACGGATTGATGCCGAACAGCGCATCGAGCCGAACGACTGGATGCCGGACGCCTATCGTCGCACGTTGATACGCCAGATCAGCCAGCACGCGCATTCCGAAATCGTCGGCATGCTGCCCGAGGGCAACTGGATCACCCGCGCCCCCAGCCTCCGCCGCAAGGCCGCGCTGCTGGCCAAGGTGCAGGACGAGGGCGGGCACGGGCTTTATCTGTATGCCGCCGCCGAGACGCTGGGCGTGTCGCGGGAGGAACTGGTCGACCAGCTTCTGTCCGGGCGGGCGAAATACAGTTCCATCTTCAACTACCCGACGCTGACCTGGGCCGATATCGGCGCGATCGGCTGGCTGGTGGATGGGGCGGCGATCATGAACCAGATCCCGCTCTGCCGGTGCTCGTTTGGCCCCTATGCCCGGGCGATGATCCGGGTCTGCAAGGAAGAGAGCTTCCACCAGCGCCAGGGCTACGAGATCATGCTGACGCTGGCGCGCGGATCGGCCGAACAGAAAGCGATGGCGCAGGAGGCGTTGGACCGCTGGTGGTGGCCCTGCCTGATGATGTTCGGCCCGCCGGACGGGGCGTCGCTGCACTCGGACACGTCGATGCGGTGGAAGATCAAGCGGTTCTCCAACGACGCGCTGCGGCAGAAGTTTGTGGATGCGACGGTGCCGCAGGGGCATTTCCTGGGGCTGACGTTTCCGGATCCTGACCTGCGGTTGGATGAGGCCACGGGTCACTGGGTGTTCGGCGCGATCGACTGGGAGGAGTTCCGCCAGGTCCTCGCCGGCAACGGCCCCTGCAACCGCGAACGCCTCGCCGCTCGGCGTAAGGCGCATGAGGAGGGGGCGTGGGTAAGGGACGCCGCGGCGGCCCATGCCGAGAAGCAGAGGACGCGGGAGAGGCAGGCGGCGTAAAGGACACGGGGAAGCGGGCAGCCCCATGACTCTCCCCTCCCTCAAGGGGAGGGGGAGCAGATTAAGGTGTAAGGACAACCAACCATGACCCCAATCTGGGAAGTCTTCATCCGCTCCCGCAACGGCTTGGCTCACAAGCACGTCGGCTCGGTCCACGCCGAGGACTCCACCATGGCCCTGCAAGCCGCCCGCGACGTCTACACGCGGCGCGGCGAGGGCCTGTCCCTCTGGGTCGTCCCCTCGAACGCCATCATCGCCTCCGACCCCGCCGACCGGGATGAATTGTTCGAGCCGACGGCATCCAAAATCTACCGCCACCCGACCTTCTATGAGGTGCCGGACGAAGTCGGGAACATGTGATGGCGACGACCTCGATCACCGTCGCGGAAACCCCCGCCGTCGCCGCCTATCTGCTTCTGGCCGATGACGCGCTGATCCATGGCCATCGCCTGAGTGAATGGACCGGCCACGCCCCAACGCTGGAGGAGGAGTTGGCGCTGGCGAACATCGCGCTCGACCTGATCGGGCAGGCGCGTTCGCTCTATCAGGCCGCCGGCGCGCGGGTCGGGCGGACCGAGGACGAACTCGCCTACCTGCGCGACCAGAACCAGTTCCGCAACGCGCTGATGCTGGAACTGCCGCGTGGCGACTTCGCCTTCACCATGACCCGCCTGCTGCTCTCCGCCGCGGCCGCCGATCTGTTCTGGCGGGACGCCGTGGCGTCGACCGACCCGGACCTGGCCGCGATCGCCGCAAAGGCGGCGAAGGAAACCGCCTATCACGTCCGCCACGCCGCCGAATGGCTGATCCGCCTGGGCGACGGAACCGATGAATCCCACCGTCGGGCGCAGGACGCGCTGGACACGCTCTGGTCCTATAGCGGAGAGCTGGAAACCCCCTCCCACGATGCCTGGCTGGCGGTGGTGGCGCCCGTGATCGCCCGCGCCACGCTGGTCCGCCCCGCGGATGGCTGGATGCAGCGGGGCGGTCGGGAGGGCAGGCACACGGAACATCTCGGGCATCTGCTGGCGGAAATGCAGGTCCTGCCCCGCACCTTCCCGGGCGCGGTCTGGTGACGCCATCCGAGAGGCTCACGCATGCGCGCGCCGCGCTGGACGCCGTCACCGATCCGGAAATCCCGGTCCTGACCATCGCCGACCTGGGCGTGCTGCGCGACCTGCGCCTCGATGGCGAGACGCTGGAGGTCGTGATCACCCCCACCTATTCCGGCTGCCCGGCGATGGGTGTGATCGCGCTGGACATCGAAACGGCGCTGGCCGGCCTCGGCCCCATCCGGGTCCGCACCGTGCTGGCGCCGGCCTGGACCACCGATTGGATGTCGGCCGAGGGGCGGCGCAAGCTGCTGGAGTACGGCATCGCCCCGCCGCCCGCCGCCGGACGAGGCGCGCTGTTCGGCCAGGACCGTCCGGCCTGTCCCCTTTGCGGGTCGGCACGGACCGAGACGATCAGCGCCTTCGGCTCCACCGCCTGCAAGGCGCTGCATCGGTGCCTCGACTGCCGCGAGCCCTTCGACGCCTTCAAGTGCCATTGAGCACGAGGATCGCGGCCAGCACCGCCCCGCCGCTGAGCGGCCGCCACCAGCCGACACCCAAGGCACGGGCGTTGACCGCCAGCGCATAGGGCACAACGGCCAACTGCCCGGCGCACCAGATCATCACCGCGTCCCAGGCGGTCTCAGGGCGCAGCAGCACCACGCCGCCGACACAGGCCGCCAGTGCCGCGAGGTTGCCATACAGCGTGAACCGTGCCTGCCCAAAGGCGATCAGGGCAACGCCGGCCGGAAAGGTCAGCGTCAGCACGGCCATCAGCCCGGTCAGGGGGATCGCGGCGATGCCGGCCTCGGCCCAGTTCGGCCCCAGCAGCAGCGCCACCGCCGGCCCCAGCCCCAGCGCCAGGGCGGCGCAGAGCGGCAGGACCAGCAGGCAGGCGCCGCGCAGCAGCCGGTCGACGCGTTCCAGCATCGCCGCCTTGTCGTGCTGGAACCGCGCGAGGTCAGGCAGGAACAGCCGCCAGAGCGCGGTGAAGGTCAGGTCGCGCACCGTGTCCACCAGCCGGAACGCCATATGCACCTGGCCCAGCACCGCCGCCCCCGCGAAGGCGCCGATCAGCACGGCGAAGACCCGATAGCGCGCGATCTGGGTCAGGGTGCTGCCGGTCAGCGGCAGGCCGACCACGAGCAAGGCCCGCGCCTCATGCCAGCGCCAGTGCCAGGATGGACGCCAGCCGCCGGTCGCCAGCAGCACCAGCGCGCCCACGATGGAGGTCGTTGCCTGCTGCCAGACCAGCGCCCAGGCGCCGACGCCACCCAGGGCCGCACCGATCCCGACCGCGACTCCCGCCCCCTGGCCCGCGAAGGTCCGCAGCGCCAGCGCGCGATAGGATCGGCCGCGGGTCAGCAAACCCTGGGACACGCTGGCCATGCCGACCAAGGGCAGGGGCAGGGCGAGCGCCAGGCCCATGAGGTTCAGGCGTGCATCCCCGAAGCGATCGGCCAGCCATAGGCCCAGGACCACCTGGGCGATCAGCGCCAGCAGACCTACCACGCCGCCGGACCAGAAGGCGCTGGAGAGCATGCCGTCATCGATCCGCTCCCGCTGCACCAGCGCATCGGCGAACAGTGCGTTCGCCGCCACCCACAGCACGATATGCACCGCGACGGCGGCGGCGCCGATGCCGAGTTCCTCGGGACCGATCACGCGGGCGATGAGGAAGGCGGAGGCCAGGGACAGCAGCCCCGCGGCGACCGCCTCGGCCCCCGACCAGAGGACGGCTCGGTTCATGTTGGAATCTGGGCCTGTTTCGGCGCGGCCCGCACCGGCGGGCGGCCGAGGAGCGTGGCGACGCCGACCAGGGCCGGCAGCCAGGCGACCCGCGCCTGATAGCGGTCATGCGGGCAGGAAAGCGCCCCGGTGACAATGGCGCTGAGTGGCAGGACCAGCAGGGCCACCGCCAGGAACCCCGCGTGCGGACCCGGTCGGCGGCGGGTGGTGAACAGCAGGACGAGGCACAGGGCCGCCCCCGCCCAGGCCACCACGCCATGCACGGTGGCCAGGCCGAACGGGACGCTCAGGCCGGTTGTCTGCTGGCGGGCGGCGGCGTGGCGGGCCTGTTCCGCTGGTGGGAAATCCCGCGTGATCCAGGGCGTGACCTGGATCGGCCAGGGCTCCAGCCCGTCGCCGCTTTGCATGCGCCAGAACTGGTTCAGGCTGTTGCGGGTGGCGGATTGGAGGACCTCGGCCGGGTGATCGCGCAGGGTGGCGGCGATGATGGCGTTGGCCTCGGCCGAGATGGCCTTGTGGCCGCCGGCGGCCAGGATCGGGCTGGTGGCGGACCAGAGGAATTCGTCCGAATCATCCGGGAGGTTTTCGGTAAAGGGACAGAGGCGCCAGCCGACCTCCGGGCACCGGGCTTGGAGCGTGGCACGGGCCGGTCCGTCGGCGATCAGGCGGGCGAGGAGGAAGACGTTGCCGAAAGGCGAGAGCGCGAACCGCCCGTGGCCGGCGAGGTTCACGGCGCAGAGGGCCGCGATGGCAAGGAGGAGGGGGGGGAGGAGCAGGCGGCGGCCGCGGAAGAGGGTGGCAAGTAATCGCACGCCCCCTCTCCCCCCAACCTCGGTCCGCTTCGCGGCCCAAGCCCTCAAGGGGAGGGGGGGCGTGGGGGCATTGTCCTTGTCCCCTGAGCTCAACCGCCCGACCCGGTCTCTCCACAAATCGGGCGACAACCACCACCGCCCCCCCTGCCAAACCCCAACCCCCACCAGCAACCCACACCACACCGCCACGCTGGACTGCTGCGCCGCGATCATGAACCCCGCCAGCGGGACCAATACCATCCGCTCCCACCGCGCCAACCGATCCGGGGCAAACGCCAACAGGCAGAACGTCAGCACCAGCACCGGGGTAAACACATCGGGCATCAACTCGGAGACCAGCCACGGCAGCCAGGTCCCCAGCGCCAGCAGCGCCGTCCCGGGAATCAGCCACCTCGCCGAACGGAGCGGTGCCAGCACCCGCCAGACCAGCGCCAGCACCCAGGATGTGAGGACCGCCTGCGCTACCACCACCGGCCAAGTGGTCAGGGTCCAATGCAGGGGCAACATGAAAATGCTGTAGAAGGGCGGACGGTCCCATCCCAGGTAACGATGCACCGCCTGCGACAGGTAGGTCCCGGTGTCCGCGAACACGATCGGGTAGCCGTTCCACACCGCCGGCCACAGCAGCATCCCCGCCATCACGGCGAGCACCCAGGCCGGGGCAGGGGACCCTACCGAACCACCCCCACCTGCCGGAGCAAAACGCGGTTCAGCCGCCATAGCCGTTCGGATGCCTCTCCCGCCAGGCGAAGGCCGACCGCACGATCTCATCCAAAGCGGCGAATTTCGGGTCCCATCCCGCCGCCCGGGCGCGATCCGACGCCGCGACCAGCACCGCCGCGTCGCCCGGCCTGCGGGGCGCCATGCGATAGGGCACGCGCAGGCCGGACACCCGCTCCACCGCCCCGATCACCGCCAGCACCGAGTGCCCGGCGCCATTCCCCAAATTCCAGACCACGTCGCCAGTGTCCAGATGCGCCACCGCCAGCAGATGCGCCGCCGCGAGGTCGGTGACATGGACATAGTCGCGGATGCAGGTCCCGTCGGCCGTCGGGTAGTCATCACCGAACACATCCAGCGCCGGCCGCCGTCCCAGCGCGGCGTCGATCACCAGCGGGATCAGATGCGATTCCGGCCGGTGATCCTCCCCCAACCGCCCCGCCGGATCAGCGCCGGCCGCGTTGAAATAGCGCAGGCGCGCCGATCGCAGCCCATGCGCGCGGGATGCCCAGGCCAGCGCCCGCTCGATCATCCATTTGCTGTCGCCATAGGCCGATTGCGGGTCGATCGGCGCGCTCTCCGGAATCGGCGCGTCGCCTTCCACGTTGAACAACGCCGCCGTCGAGGACAGCACGAAGCGCCCAACCCCATGCCTCACGCAGGCCTCGATCAGCCGCATGCCATTGGCCGCGTTCTCGACCAGATAGGTCAGCGGCATCCGCATGCTCTCGCCCACCTGCGACAGCGCGGCGAAATGGAACACCGCATCCCACGGCCCATCCGCCAGCACCGTGTCCAGCGCCGCGGCGTCGCCGAGATCAGCCTGGATGAAGGGCACCCCATCCGGCACGGCCGCCCGATGACCGGTGCGGAGATTGTCGAGGACGGTGGCGTCGTGGCCCAGATCGCGCAGCATCGCGACCAGATGGCTGCCGACATACCCGGCGCCTCCGGTCACCAGGAATCGCTGCCGCGACGTGGCACCGGCGGCTGTCGTTGAACTCGGCATCGCGTCCTACCCCTGATAATATTGGCGGTAGCGGCGATGATATACTTCGGCATCGGCAAATCCCGAACGCCCATGCGCGCGCGGATCGATCCGGGTCAGCACCGTGCCGACCACGTTGGCGTTCGCGTCCTCCAGCAGATCCAGCGCGTGCCGCAGCACCGCCCGCGGGGTTGACCGCCAGCGGACGCACAGCACCGTCGCGTCGGCGATCGCGGCGATCACCCGGGCCTCGGTCATCGCCTGGACCGGGGGCGCATCCAGCAGCACCAGATCATATTGCCCCCGCACTGTCGCGAGCAGGCGCGCCATCGCCTCCGACATGAAAAGACTGAGCACGTCGCCGCGCGGGGTGCCGGCATGGATGAACGACATCCCGGTCACCGGATCCAGTTCGATGGCCTCGGCCAGCGTCGCCTCGCCCTTCAGCAGTTCCGACAGGCCGGTCTTGCTCTGCGCGTGCAGCCGATGCGCGAAGCGGGCCTGGCGCATGTCGCATTCGATCGCCAGCACCCGTTCCCCACCCAGGGAGGCCGATCGCGCCAGGGACAGGGTCGTCACGGTCTTGCCCTCGGACGGGCGGGCGGCGGTGATGGCGATCACCCGCGGCCGGTCGGCGCCGAACCACAGCCCGGCCCGCAAGGCGCGGACCTGCTCGGAAAACGCTGTCAGCGGGCGGCGGGCAACGTAGTCCTCCAGCGCGATATGGCCGAGCGCCCGCCGCTTCACCTCCGGCGTCAGCGCAAAGGTCGGCAGGTTGGCGAAGGCGCGCAGGTCCTCTCCACTATGGATGCTGGTATCGACGAGGTGCAGCAGATAGGCGTGCAGCATCCCCAGGAACATCGCCAGCGCGACCGAGGCCGCCATCCACGGCAAAGGCGCCGGCCAGCTCGGCTTGTCCGGCGGCAGGGCCTGGGAGATCTCATGCGCCTCCGACGTTTCCACCGCCGCCTGCTGGGCGGTCTGTTGCAGGCTGTCCAACACGGAACGCAGTTGCGCCCGCGACGCCTCGACATCGCGCAGCATGGCGTTCAGCGGCACCTGCACCTGGGCGGCGCGCGCGGCTTCCCGCTGGGCGTCCGCCAGGTTGCGTTCCAGCGCGCCCACCCGTTCGGCGGCGGTCCGACGTTCCGACTCGATGGCGGCGACCACCCGCGCGACCTCGGCCGCGATGCCGCGTTCAGCCTCGGCCAGTTGCCGGCGCAGCCCCTCGGCTTCCGGATGGCTGGCGCCCAGCCGCCCGGTTTGCGCCTGTGCCTGGCTCGCGAGTTGATCCAGCCGTACCCGCAACTGCACCACGGATGGCGCGATGGCGGCCTGCGCCGAGGCCCCGGCCTTGCCGCGCGCCGCGTCCAGCTTGCCCTCGGCCACCGCCATGTCGCCGCGGGCGCGGACCAGGTCCTCCGCCAGCCGGGTCATCTGTTCGGCGTCCATTCCGGCATGCATGCCCTGGGACAGGTTTTTCGCCGCGCGATAGCCGGCGATCTGGTCCTCCAGCCGCGTGACGTCGGCGCGCAGTTCAGCCGCCCGCTTTTCCAGCAGATCCGTCATCTTCCGCACCGCGCGGTATTTCCGGCTGTACTGGTCCTTCACATAGGCATCCATCGCGTTGTTCACCGCGGCCGAGGCCACGATCGGGTCACGCGCGGTGAACCGCACTTCCAGCACGTGGGAGAAGCGCAACGGCCGAGCCTGGAGGGCGGCTTGGACGGCGGCCAGGGTGGCGTTGCGGCTGGCGTCGGGCGTTGGGCCGGCCGAGAGATCGGCGCTCGTGATCGGCTCCCCCAGGCCAATCCACGCGCCGACCCGTTGGATCACCGAGGGCGCGCGCAGGGCCGGATTGAACTCCGGGTTGGCAAACAGATTGCCGCGATCGGCCACCTTCTGGACGATATACAGGCTTTGCAGGATCTCCGACTGGCTCGCCATCACCGCTTCCGTGACCGGATCGGTCCGCAGCGCGCTCTGCAATTCCCGCACCTTATACTCGCTCGGCTGGTAGATCAGCGCGCCGACGGCGGTGAAGCGCGGGGTCATGCGGTTGAGCGCGACGCAGGACAGCAGCGGGACAATCACCAGCCAGCCGATCAGCAGCCAGCGCCGCCGGCGCAGCACGAGCAGAATCGCGCGGGCGCTCGCCAACGCGTCATCGGCGATGGTCGCGGGCGGGTTGGCGGATCGGCCGCGCCCTGAGGCGGGCGAAGCGCCGGCCGCTTCGGCGGAACTGTCGAGCATCCCTGGTCCTGGCCTTCCGGGTCCGCGGCGCCCGAGGGGACGCCGTCGTCGTCGTTGCGGACAGCAGTGTGCCGGGGAGAGATTAACGCTTGGCTAACGCGGAGAGATTTCGTGCGCGTTAACCGTTTCTGAAGGGTCTTCCTGTATGCGGGTGATGCCGGCCTTGCTGGCATGCGTCAGCCCCAGCCCAGGGATATCCGATCCGTGCGCCCTTTCCTGTTTGTGTTTCCGCTTCTGTCCGCTCTGTCCGCCTGCGCGCCGGGACGCAACCTGCCCGACCTGCCGCCCCCGGCCTCCGCTGACTACCGGTTGGGCCCGGGCGATGCCGTGCGGATCATCACCTTTGGCGAGGAATCGCTGACTGGTGAGTTCCGCGTGAGCGACAGCGGCACCCTCGCGCTGCCACTCGTGGGGCCGGTCCGCGCGATCGGGGCCACGCCGACCGAACTTGAAGCCCGGGTGTCCGTGGAACTGAAGCGATCGAAGATGCTCCGCAATCCCTCGGTCGCGGTGGAGGTGATCGCCTATCGCCCGATCTACGTGCTGGGGGAGGTGAACAGGCCTGGCCAGTATCCCTATCAGCCGGGGATGACCGTGGTGTCGGCCGCGGCGGTGGCCGGCGGGTTCACCTATCGCGCGGTGGATGCCTATGCGTCGGTGGTAAGGTCGTCGGGCGGCGAGGCGACGGAGGGCAAGGCATCGCGCCACGCCTCGGTACAGCCCGGCGATGTGATCACGGTGTTCGAACGCCGGTTCTGAGCCGGCGTCCGCTCTGGATCAGGCGCGGCGGCGGCGCGCGGCGGCAAGACCGGCCAGCGTGACGCCGAACAGCGCGAGGCTGGCGGGTTCGGGAACCGATGTCCGCACGTAAAGCTGTTCGTAGAACTCGTCCGCGGCCGAGGCGGCCCAGGCGCCTGCAAACCCGTCATTCCAGTCGCAATAGAGAACGGTGGTGCTGAAATAGGGCGCGGCGCAGGCGGCGTCGCCGGATGGCAAACCGTTCAGGAAGGTCGCCCCGGTCGCCAGCTCGGTGCCATTCATGGGAACATTGGCGCCGGGGAAAACGAACATCTCGGCGAAATTCGAGGGCAGCGCGCCGACTTCAAGCGCCGTCGGCAGGCGCCAGCCCTGGGTGGACTGGTAGACCAGGCTACCGCCGCCGGCGTTCGGATCGGATTCATTCCCGCACAGACCCTGGTAGGGGCAGGAACCAGGGTGCGAACCAAAGTTGTGGGATCAAGCGGCGGCGTTCGATGACGCTTCTGGCTGGTTGAGATTGGCGGGTGCCGACGGCCTTTCGGCCAGCGCCGCCCAATAAGCGTCCCAGTCCCGGTTCAGACGATTGATCCGCAACGCAAGCATATGTTCCGCATGGTCGACGAGCCACCAGGCGCCAGGAAGTTTCAGACGCTTTTGCGCGACATAGCGGTGCGCGCTTTCGATTTC
>CAMCDA010000099.1 GCA_945873195.1 Asaia bogorensis | reverse complement strand
CAAGATCGAGATCACTCTGTCGCGTAAATTCGGATGGGAGTGGAAGAACGCCAAAAGTGCTTCGTCGCTGAGGCTCGCCGTCGCCATGGGTCCGATTCCCTTATCGAGGAGGCGTCAAAGTACTCCCCACAACGTTGAATCGCACCCCTTCTCACGTGTGGATCGTCTGCCCCATCCAAGCAGAACTTTCGCGAGGCGCTTGATCATGCGGTACGCTCCGGCATTCCGGTGTGTGGGTAGGAGTTAGTCGCCCTCAGCGACGCTAACCCCGCGCCGAAAAGCGGGGCGAACCGTTATACGGAGCGCGGGACAACGCGATGAGGCAGGCGTCAGTGACCCATCCCCTGCACGATCTCCTCGGTCATCTTCTTCGCGTCCCCAAACAGCATCATCGTGTTCGGCCGGAAGAACAGCTCGTTATCCACCCCCGCATACCCGGAAGCCATCGAGCGCTTCACGAACAGCACCGTCGCCGCCTTCTCCACATCCAGTATCGGCATCCCATAGATGGCCGAGGTCTTGTCCGTCTTCGCCGCCGGGTTGGTCACGTCATTCGCCCCGATCACATAGACGACATCGGCGGTGGAGAACTCATTGTTGATCTCCTCCAGCTCGAACACCTCGTCATAGGGGACATTGGCCTCGGCCAGCAGCACGTTCATGTGCCCGGGCATGCGGCCAGCGACCGGGTGGATGGCATACTTCACCACCACGCCTTCCTTTTTCAGCGTGTCCGCCATCTCCCGCAGGGCGTGCTGGGCTTGCGCTACCGCCATGCCATAGCCCGGCACGATGATGACCTTGGACGCGTTCTTCATGATGAAGGCCGCGTCGTCCGCATTGCCGGTCTTCACCGTCCGGTCGCCCTGTGCGCCACCACCGACGGGGGCGGCACCGCTCTCGGTCCCGAAACCGCCGAGCAGCACGTTGAAGATCGAGCGATTCATGCCCTTGCACATGATGTAGGACAGGATCGCGCCCGACGCGCCCACCAGCGATCCAGTGATGATCAGCGCCAGATTGCCGATGGTGAAGCCGATGCCCGCCGCGGCCCAGCCGGAGTAGCTGTTCAGCATCGACACCACGACGGGCATGTCCGCTCCGCCGATCGGGATGATGATCAGGAACCCCAGCGTCAGCGCCAGGATGGCGATCAGCCAGAACAGGACCGTGTTCCCACCCGTCAGCACGAAGCCCACGATCAGCAGCGCCAGCAGAATCCCCAGGCCGAGGTTCAACTGGTGCTGATACGGGAACAGGATCGGCGATCCTTTCATCAGCGCCTGCAACTTGGCAAACGCGATCAAGGAGCCCGAGAAGGTAATGGCGCCGATCGCCAGGCCCAGCGACATCTCCACCAGGCTCTGCGCGTGGATGTGCCCGGGCGTGCCGATGCCAAAAGCCTCGGGTGCCTGCTGCGCGCCCGCGGCCACAAACACCGCGGCGAGACCCACCAGGGAGTGGAACGCGGCCACAAGCTGGGGCAGGGCGGTCATCTGGATGCGCAGCGCCACCATGGTGCCGATCGCACCGCCGATGGCGATACCGAGGACCATGAGCGCATAGCCCCAGCCCGACATGCCATGGTGCAGCAGCGTGGCCCCCACGGCGACGGCCATGCCGATCATGCCGAAACGGTTGCCCTCCCGCGACGTGACCGGGCTGGAAAGGCCGCGCAGCGCCAGGACGAACAGCACGGCGGCGACGAGATAGGCGAGCGAGGTCAGGCTGGCGGACATCGTCTGGCCCCTATTGCTTCTTCTTGAACATCGACAGCATCCGTTGCGTCACAACGAAGCCGCCGAAGATGTTCACCGAGGCCAGGACGACCCCGATGAACCCGAACGCCATGGCCCAGCCCGAATCAGCCAGGCCGGCCGACAGCATGGCGCCGACGATGATGACCGAGGAGATTGCGTTGGTGACCGCCATCAAGGGCGAATGCAGCGCCGGGGTCACGTTCCACACGACGTAGTAGCCGACGAAGCAGGCCATCAGGAATATCGCCAGCAGGAAGATGAACGGCTCCACCACCGGGCCATAGGTCGCCGCGGCCTGTGCCACGGCCTTTGCATGTTCGGCCAGGGTTCCGGCCTGCTGCGCGAGGCGGGCCGCCTCTTCCGCCAACTGGGCTGGGGTCATCGCTATGGTTCTCCGGCGCTCAAGCGGCCTGTTTGGGCAGGAAGTTCGGATGCACGACGGCGCCGCCGCGGGTCAGCATCACGCCCTTGACGATGTCGTCATCGGCCGGCAGCGCGGGGGCCTTCGCATCCTTGTCCCAGAACGTGGTCAGGAAGGTCAGCAGGTTACGGGAATATAGGTTGGACGAGGCCACCGGGATCCGCGCCGGCCAGTTGCGGTGGCCCAGGATGGTGACGCCGTTCGGGGTGACGATGACCTCTCCGGGCACGGTGGCGGCGCAGTTGCCGCCAGCATCGGCCGCGAGGTCGATGATCACACTGCCCGGCCGCATGCTGTCGACCATCGGCTGCGTCACGATCACCGGCGCCTGCCGGCCCATCACCAGGGCGGTGCAGATCACGATGTCGTTCTTGGCCACCGTCGTGGCCATCAGGTCGGCCTGCTTCTGGCGGAACGCATCGCTCATTTCGCGGGCATAGGCGCCTGTCTGGGCGGCGGTTTCCGCGTCCTCCACGCCGACGAACGTGGCGCCGAGGGAGCGGATTTCCTCCTTCGCCGCCGGTCGCACATCGGTGGCCGAAACGATCGCGCCCAGCCGGCGGGCCGTGGCTATGGCCTGGAGACCGGCGACACCGGCGCCGATCACGAAGACGCGGGCCGGCGGGACGGTTCCGGCCGCGGTCATCATCATCGGAAAGCCGCGCTGGAACGATGTCGCGGATTCGACGACGGCGCGATAGCCGGCGAGGTTCGCCTGGCTCGACAGCACGTCCATCGACTGCGCGCGGGTAATCCGGGGCAGCAACTCCATCGCCGCCGCGTCAATCCCTGCCGCCGCGAGGCTCGGCACCAGGTCGGGGTCCCCGAAAGCGCCGGCGGTACAGACCAGCAGGGCGCCGCGCGGGATCAGGGCACGTTCGTCAGGCAGAGGGGCCTGCACGGCAAAGACAATACCGGCGCCGGCCAGGGTGGCGGCCGGATCGGCGGTGACCTCGGCCCCGGCGGCAGTGAATTCGGCATCGGGGATCGATGCCCCCGCGCCCGCGCCGGTTTCGACCGCGACTGTCAGACCCAGGCCAATCAGGCGCTTCACGGTCTCAGGCGTCGCCGCGACGCGTGCCTCGGCAGCACGCCGCTCTTTCAGCACCGCAAGGCGCATCCGTCATGATCCCCCGTTCTTCGGCCGAGAAAGCCCATGCGCGTCCAAGCGTCCCGGATCGGGGACGACATTCTCTCTCGGTGGGTTTTCAATGCACCCGGCGTGCCATCGGCGCAAGAGGCGCAACGGGTGACGTTTCTCAGAACGAAAACAAACGGCAATGAAACGGCACAGGCGGGTCAGGCCGGTGTCGGCGCGCCCGGATGCAGCAGCCCCGCCGTCTTCAGGTCCGACCACAGGCCGGCCGGGATCGGCATCGTGAACAGTGGCAGGTTTTCGTCGAACTCCGCCGCTGTCCGAGGCCCCGGAATGATCGCGCAGACAGCCGGATGGGCCAGCGGGAATTGCAGCGCGGCGGCCGGCAGCGGCACCTTATGGGCATCACACACGGCCTGGATGCGGCGCACGCGGTCCACGACCTCGGCCGGGGCGGTCGCATAGTTCCAGGTGTCGCGCCCGGCCAGGATGCCCGAGTTCAGCGGCCCGCCCACGACGATCGAGGTCCCGCGCGCCAGGCATATCGGCAGCAGGTCATCGAGCGGCCCCTGTTCGAGCAGCGTGTAGCGGCCGGCCAGCAGGAATACGTCCCAATCGCCGAAATCCATCACGTCGATCAGGACTTCCTTTTCGTTCACGCCCAGACCGATGGCGCTGACGACGCCGGTCCGGCGCAGTTCCTCCATCGCCTTGTAGCCGCTGTCCCGCAGGACCTTCAGGTGGGCGGCGTTCGCCTCCGCCCCGTGCTGATAAACGCCGATGTCGTGGACGTACAGGATGTCGATCCGGGCCAGGCCGAGGCGCTGGTAGCTGTCCTCCACCGATCGCATGATGGCGTCGTAGGAGTAGTCGTAGATCGGGTCGAACGGGAGCGGCGACAGGCGCCCGTCGGGAGAGGGGCCGGTGCGGCTGGTCGGGCGCAGCAGGCGTCCGACCTTGGTCGACAGGACCCATTCGTCACGCGGGTACTCGCGCATCGCGTCGCCCACCCGCCGTTCCGCCGCGCCGACACCGTAATAAGGCGCGGTGTCGACATAGCGCAGGCCGGCTTTCCAGGCGGCGGCGACCATTGCCTCGCCCTCGGCGCGCGAGACCGGGACGCGGCTGCCGCCCATGGTGGCGGTGCCGAGGCCCACGGTCGTGACCTGCAGCGCGGTGCGGCCGACGGCGCGCTTTTGCCAAATGGACGATGATGCGGACATGGCGTGTTTCCTCAGAATTCGGCAACCGAGCAGGCGGCGCCCTTGGCGCGGACGCGTTCACAGAAGCCTCGGGCCTCAGCGACATCGGCGAACCCGGCCGTGCGGACGCGCCAGAATGTCTTGCCATCGCGCTCGGTCTTCGGGAACGCTGGCTGGCGTGCGCCGAGGAGATCCGGCAGGCGTCTTTGCAGCGACCGCCATTCCGCCTGTGCGGCGCCCTCGGACTGCACGGCGGCGAGCTGCACGGCGATCCGGGCATTGGCGGGGCGCTTGTCCGGGGCGGTGGCGGCCGCGGGCGGCGCGGCCTGTGCCGGCTTCACGGGTTCCTGCGTGGCGGTGCGGGGCGCCTGGGTCGCTGACGCTTGTGGGCCCGCCAGGGTTTGGGCCGCTGGGGTTTGAGTTGCTGGAGCGCCCGCCGCGGGCGTGGTCTTGGGAACCTCCCGCGCCACGGGCTTCGCGCCTGTCGGCGCCGCCGGCACGACCTTGGCCGCCGGTTCGATCACGTCAGCGCGCAAGGCGGGGCGGGGCTCGGGTTGGGGCGGGGCGCGCAGGGCGGCGGGGTTCGGTGCCTCGGCCGCTGGCGCGAGGCGGGCGCCGCTGGACGTGTCAGTGTCGCCGAAAATCTCGTTGTTCACGCCCGCGATCTGCATGCCGCCGGGGTTTTCCGGCTTGACCCGGATTGGACGGTCATCGGCCTGGATGACCGGGACCTCACCACCCGAGCGGCTGATCAGCGCGACGATCCCGCCGACCACCACCAATGCGCCAGCCAGACCGCCGGCGATCATGATCCGCCGCTTGGTATCCGGAGACAGGCCACGCGGGCGGGTCGGCGGACGATAGGCGGCGGGGCTGGGGATGGACATTTCGTCCGACACGGCACGCTTCCTTTCTCCGGCCGACCGCCGACCGGAGAACCGCCGGTGGGATCAGCGCATTTCCTCGACGGGCGTGACGCCCATCACGCCGAGGCCGGACCGAATCACGATCGCGGTCGCCGCCACCAGGGCCAGTCGGGCCTGTGTCTCGGCCGGCTGGTCCGGTTGCAGAAACCGCAACGTGGCATTGTCCCTGCCTCGGTTCCACAGCATATGAAAGTCGGCCGCCAAGTCATAGAGGAAAAACGCAATTCGATGCGGTTCTCGCGCCAAAGCGGCGGCTTCGACGGTGCGCGGCCAGGTTGCGAGGCGCCGGATCAGGGTCAGGTCCGACTCGTCGTCAAGACTGTCAAGCGGGGCGGTGGCCAGGACCGCCGGTTCGATGGCGGCGGCGCCGAACATCTCGACCGCCGAACGCAGGACCGAGCGGCAGCGGGCATGGGCGTACTGGACATAGAAGGCGGGGTTGTCGCGGGTCTGGGCGATCGCCTGGTCGAGGTCGAACTCCATCTGCGCGTCGGCCTTGCGGGTCAGCATGGTGAAGCGCACGGCGTCGCGGCCGACTTCCTCCAGCAGGTCGCGCAGGGTCACATAGGTGCCAGCGCGCTTGGACATCCGGACGGGTTCGCCGCCGCGCATGATGTGGACGATCTGGCACAGCACCGCCTCGAACTTCGTCCCGCCGCCGGAAAGGGCCTGCACGGCCGCGCGCATGCGGGGGACATAGCCGCCATGATCGGCGCCGAGGACGTCGATCAGCATGTCGAAGCCGCGATCGAGCTTGTTGGCGTGGTAGCCGATGTCGTTGGCGAAATACGTGTTGGAGCCATCGGACTTCCGCAGCGGGCGGTCCACGTCGTCGCCGAATTGCGTGCTCCGGAACAGCGTCTGCGGGCGGGGTTCCCAATCGTCCGGGGTCTTGCCCTTGGGCGGTTCCAGCACGCCCTCATAGATCAGGCCATCGGCCGCCAGTCGGTCGATCGTCGCGTCGGCGGCGCCCGAGGCGACCAGTGCCCGTTCCGAGGAAAAAACGTCCTGGCGAACGCCCAGCAGCTCCAGGTCCTCGCGGATTTCGGCCATCATCAGGTCGATCGTCGCGTCGCGGACCAGGTCGATCCAGTTCTCGGGCGCGGCGATGCCGAGGTCGGGCTGGGCCAGTGCCGAACCATGTTGCTTTGCCAAGGCGGCGCCGACGGGCACGAGATAATCGCCGCGATATTGGAGCCCGCCGGGGACCTGGGCGGAGAATTCCTCCTCGGTCAGCGGCGTGCCGATGGCCTGGAGATAGCGCCAGTAGGCCGCCCAGGCCAAGGCGGTGACCTGCGCGCCGGCGTCGTTGATGTAGTATTCCTTGGTGACCTGGAAGCCGGCCTTGGCCATCAGGTTGGCCAGCGCGTCACCGACGACGGCGCCGCGGCAATGGCCGATATGCATGGGGCCGGTGGGGTTGGCCGAGACGTATTCGACGTTCACGCGGCGTCCCTGGCCGGCGGTGCTGTCGCCGTAGGTTTCGCCGTGCGTCAGGATCACCGGCAGCAGGGCGCGGAAGGCCGGCTTCTCGATCCGGATGTTGACGAAGCCGGGGCCGGCGATGGTGACCTCCTCGACCTCCGGCGCCTCTCCCAGGAAGGCCACCAGGGCGGCGGCGATCTTCTGCGGCGGCTGGCGCAGGGCCTTGGCGCAGACCATCGCGGCGTTGGTCGCCATGTCGCCATGCGCGGGGTCGCGCGCTGGAGTAACCTCTACCCGGTCCGCGATCTCCGGCGGCAAGGACGGGTCGAGGCCTTTCAGGGCGGCCAGGACGGTGTCGCGCATGCGGGCGTAGATATCGTGGGTCATGGGTATGGTCTCGGGAGTTTGCTGGCGGCCGGGATGTCGGGGCGCACGGATACGCGAAGTCGGGGCGTCTGGCGACCGAAGAAGCGGCCTCAGGCGCTGGCCGACAGGCGGCGCATCACGCTCAGGAAGCGTTCGGCGGCCTGGTCGGCGGGCCAGGGCGCCCACGGCGGCACGTCGAACCAGGCGGCCAGGGGGTCGCTGTCGGTGATCCGGTCGCGGATGCCCAGGGTCGCGCGGACCTCGGTGGGGGTCCATCCCGCGATGTGGACGGCCTCGGACGCCGCGGCCACGCGGTCGGCGCGCTTGTGGGACTTGTGGTCCGCGACGGTCCAGGCGGGCAGGGCGTGGCGGCTGGCGATGGCGGCGCGCAGGCGTTCGGCCAGGGCGGCGTAACCTGGGCCGAGGAACGGCTTCAGGGGAGAGATCGGGTCGAAGCCCAGCAACCCCTCATCGGCGTCATGCAGCAGTTCGCGCAGGGCGACCAGGTCGGACAGGCCGGTGGGGCTGGCGTCGCGGCGCAGCGCCAGGACCAGCAATGAATGCTGGGCGACGGACAGCGGGTGTGGCCAGACGGAATGCCCGCCCCAGCGATAGGTGCGCGCGAGGCCGATCGCCAGATCCTCATCCGTCCAATCGAAGGGCGTCGGATTCAGGAGGTCCAGCCGCCGGCCGGAGGGCAGCCGCACCCAGGCGCGGGCGGTGTCCGTGTCCGGGCGTGGTGGGACGGCGTGGGTGGTCAGCGGCTGAACCTCGGGATGGAGCGGATCAGCCCGCCCCGACGACGCCATTGGCGATCAGGGCGTCGATCCGGGCCTGATCATAGCCCAGCGTGTCGCGCAACACTTCCACCGAATGCTGGCCCAAGGTGGGCGCGGCGACGGGATCGACCAGCGGGGTGCCGGCCATGCGGAAGGACAAGGCGATGTTTGGCACGGTCCCGATCGTCGGGTGCGGGATATGGGTCACCAGGCCGCGTTCGGCGATGTCGGGGCCGTCGAAGGCCTCCTTCACCGTATTGATCGCGCCGGCTGGCACGCCGGCCTTGCGCATCGGCTCCAGCCAGGCGGCGCGGGTGCGGGTCATGAGGATGTCCTGCAGCAGGGTGATCAACTTGTCACGGTCGCGGATGCGGGACACGGTGGTCGCGTATTCGGTTGCCAGATCGGGCCGGCCCAGCACCTGTTCCGCGAGGCGCTGCCAGGTCCGGTCATTGGCGCAGGCGATATAGATCGGGCCGTCGGCGGTCTCGAACGCCGCGGTCGGCACGGTGTCGCGGCTGTTGTTGCCGAAGCGCTGGGGTTCCTTGCCGCTGATCAAATAGTTCATGGCGTGGAAGCCGGTCATGGTCACGGCCTGATCGAACAGCGCGCATTCCAGGTACTGGCCCTTGCCCGTGCGCTCCCGCGCGAACAGGGCGCCGAGCATGGCGTTGGAGGCCATCATGGCTGTGCTCATGTCCATGATGGATGGGCCAGCGCGCATGCCCACGCCGCCCGGTTCGCCCACCAGCGCCATGAAGCCGCTTTCCGCCTGGGTGATTGGGTCGAAGCCAAGCCGGTCCGCCAGCGCGCCCGAGCGGCCATAGGCGGAGACGGCGCAATAGATCAGCCGCGGATGGGCGGCGGACAGGGCGGCATAATCCAGCCCGAAGCGCGTCATCACCCCGGCTGAGAAATTCTCCAGCAGGATGTCGGACCGCGCGACGATGTCGCGGGCGATGGCCTGGCCCTCGGGCTTGCGCAGGTCGAGGGCGATGCCGCGCTTGTTGCGGTTGGTCCAGAGATAGGGCGCGCCTTCCTGGGCCGTGACCGCTGGGCCGATGCGGCGGAAATCGTCGCCGCCGTCGATCTTCTCGATCTTGATGACCTCGGCGCCCATGTCGGACAGGATCATGCTGGCCATGGGGCCGGCGATGAAATGGGAGAAGTCGGCGATCTTGATGCCCGCGAGCGCGCCCTTTGGGCGTTCGGCCTGATCGTTCATGGGGCGGTTACCTCCGTTTGTTGCCGTGGGCGCCTTTCCGGCGCGTTACCACTCGACGGCGGTGCCGGTGCCGGCGGGTTCCGGCGCCGGTTCCGCCTGGACCGGCGGGGGCGCTGGTTCGGCCGCGCGGGGCGGTGGCTGCCAGGCGGCGAGGCCCCCCATGATCAGCACCAGTCCCGTATCGGGCATGCGCCGCGAGAGCACCGGGATCGGCGTGCCCTGCGGTCCATTCTGGGTCAAGGGCTCCGCGCCCTCGGGCACGATCAGCGCTTGGCCGCGGCGGGCGATCTCGGCCTCGGGGTCGGCTTGCGGGCCGAACATGCCGGACTGGCATTGCTGCCGCAGGAATTCGTCGAAGGGCAGGCCTTCCTGGATGGCTTCCTCGGTCAGGCCCGACACCACGCGGAAGCGGTCGTTCCAGACCGCCAGGCGCAGATCGGCGTCGAAGACTCCCGCGGCCTCGGTGATGCCATCGAGCATGGCCCGCAGTTGCTGGGTCGCGGTGGCGGCGCGCAGGCGGTTCGCGGCGACATCGGCCTGGGCGGTCGCGAGGTCGGCCTGCGCGCGATCATGGGCGCGCTGGCGGCGACGGTTGGCGCGCAGCGTCGCCAGGCCCCAGGTCACCATGATGCCGACAATGACGACGATGCCCGATGCCATGCCCGCGAGCGAGTAGGTGCCGGCGACGATGGTCTCGGCCGGCGCCATCGCCTGCGCGGCGGGGGCCGCCACGATGACGACGCTGTCCCGGGTGGGCACCCGTGCCCAGCCATGGATGCGGACCACGCCGTCGACGGCGGAGGGGCCGGTCCAGACACCGGCGTCGCCCTTGCGCATCGCCTCATACATTTCGGAGCGCGCGAGATTCGTGCGCGGGCGGCGGGCGGCGGGGCCGGCGATGGCCTGCAGCACGCCCTGCCTCTGGTCCATCAGCGCGACGATGCCGTTATAGCCCAGGCCCGCGTCGGCGAGGTGGCGGGTCAGTTCTCCGGACCGGAACGACGCGCCCAGCAGCATCCTAGGCGGCGTGCCGAGGGGCCGGACGACGTACATGAGGTAAAGCCGAGCCTCGATGGAGGCGTTGGAGGAGGGGGTGACGATGCGGGTGTCGCGCGCGCGGTCGCCTTCCGCGCCGAACAATTCGAGCGAGCCATGCGGGAAGGTCAGGTAGGCACCGCCGATGCCCTGGCCCACGGCCTGGGGCAGGATGTCCTGCTGGATGATGCGTTTGTCGTCAGCGATGAAGACGTCGTCGGCGATGGCGGTCAACGCCGGAACCCGCTTGTGCCAGTCCGAGAGTTTGAAACCCTCCGGGTCGTCGTTCCACAGTGCCTGGAGGATCGTGAGGCTCTGGTCCACGACCAGCAGTTCGAGCTTGACCTTTTCGGCCAGTGTGGCGGCCTGGGCGCTGAGACCATGCTCGACGCGTTCGCGGACGGCGGCCCGGTATTCGTCGGCGGAGCGGAGCGCCATCATCCAGATCAGCGTGATCAGGGCGGCGGCCACGATCGACATGGCGATGCCGGCGAGGATGGTTTCCCGGCTGACCTTGGGCTGTCCCGTGACCTGGACCAGTTCGGACGGGCGATAGCGGCGCGCGGTCGACCCGGTACGGCGACGGCGGTTCCGGCGTGGCGGCGTGCTCATGTCGCCAAGGTACCGAGGCGGCGGGGGGATGCGAGCTTTTGCCGGATTGTTCGTGGGTGCGCGACCATGGCCGAAAGTTTAGCGCCGGCCATTGTCCCGTGCAATGACAGAGCGTTATCCCGTCTCAAATCCCGCGCTTTGTCGTTGATGTGACATATGGCGATCCATGCTTGACGCCCGTGGTATACAAAATACATTATACCGGAAACCGACGGATCGCACCGTGCACGACGACATTGCCCCCGCCCGCCTGCGCATCGAACCGCTCGACGTCAACGTAGGGCTGCGCAAGCGCGTGTGTGAGGCAATCAAGCGGGCGATCATGGACATGGACATCTACGGCCGCTCCGGGGAAATCCGGCTGGATGAGCGGCAATTGTCCCAGGACCTCGGCGTCAGCCGCACCCCGATCCGGGAAGCGCTGTCGGTGCTGGAGCAGGAGGGTTTCGTTCGTTCGATCCCTCGCCGCGGCATCCAGGTCGTGCGCAAGTCCAAGCGGGAGATCGTGGAGATGATCACCGTCTGGGCCGCCATCGAAAGCATGGCCGCGCGCCTGGCCGCGCCGGTGGCGACCGTGGCGGACCTCGCGGCGCTGCGCGCGCTGGTAGAGGCGTTCCAGGACGATCCGACCGGCCAGATCAGCGAATATTCCGATGCCAACATGGCGTTTCATCGCGCGATCATCCGCCTGGGCGGTGTCGCGCTCATGGGCAGCCTGATCGACACGCTGTTCATCCACATGCGCGCCGTTCGCGCCGTGACGATGACGCAGGACAACCGCGCGCAACGATCGGTCGCCGATCACCGCGCCATCATCGCCGCGCTGGCGGCGCGCGACGCCGACCTGGCGGAGCGGCTGGTGCGGGAACACACGATGGGCCTCGCGGCCCATGTCGAGCAACACGGCGGATTCCTCGATGCGTTCGAGGAAGCGCCACGGAAAACCGCGTAACCGAAGGGGGGTACACGATGTCCAGATCAAGGACGGCCACACGGATGCAGACCATGGCGGGGGCGCGCTGATGTCCACCGAAATCGAAACGGCGCCCGAGGTTGAGCTGACCGACGGGTTCCACCTGGTCATCGACGCGCTCAAGCTGAACGGCGTGAAGACCATCTATACGGTCCCGGGCATTCCGATCACCGATCTGGGCCGCCTCGCGCAGGCGTCCGGCATGCGGGTGATTTCGTTCCGGCATGAGCAGAACGCCGGCAACGCCGCCGCCATCGCGGGATTCCTGACCAAGGCGCCGGGCGTGTGCCTGACGGTTTCCGCCCCGGGGTTCCTGAACGGGCTGGTCGCGCTGGCCAACGCGACGACCAACTGCTTTCCGATGATCCTGATCAGCGGGTCGTCGGAGCGGGAGATCGTCGATCTCCAGCAGGGCGACTATGAGGAGATGGACCAGCTCGCCGTCGCAAAGACGCTCTGCAAGGCGTCTTTCCGCATCCTCCATGCGGCGGATATCGGGATCGGCATCGCGCGCGCCATCCGCGCCGCGGTCTCCGGCCGGCCGGGCGGCGTCTACCTCGATCTGCCGGCCAAGCTGCTGGGCCAGGTGATGGACGCCGAGGCCGGCGGGCGGTCGTTGGTGAAGGTGATCGATCCGGCGCCGGCGCAGATCCCGGCGCCGTCGGCCGTCGAGCGCGCGCTGGATGTGCTGCGCGGGGCGAAGAAACCGCTGATCATCCTGGGCAAGGGCGCGGCCTATGCCCAGGCCGACGACGACATCCGTGCCCTGGTCGAGAAAAGCGGCATCCCCTATGTGCCCATGAGCATGGCCAAGGGCCTGCTGCCCGACACGCACCCGCAATCGGCCTCGGCCGCGCGGTCGACCGTGCTGCTGGAAAGCGACGTGGTGATGCTGGTGGGCGCGCGCCTGAACTGGCTGCTCAGCCACGGCAAGGGCAAGCAATGGGGGCCGCCCGGTTCCAAGAAGTTCATCCAGATCGACATCGAACCGCGGGAGATGGACAGCAATGTCGAGATCGCGGCGCCTCTGGTGGGCGATATCGGCTCCTGCGTCGCGGCGCTGCTGAAGGGCATGGGCGACGATTGGGCGCATCCGCCCACGGACTGGACGGCGGCGATCCAGGCGAAGAAGGATTCCAACATCGCCCGCATGGCCTCGCGGCTGGGCAAGAACTCCAACCCGATGGACTACCACTCGGCCCTGCGGGTGCTGCGCGATGTCATCAAGGAACGGCCCGACGCGATCCTGGTGAATGAGGGTGCCAACACGCTCGACCAGGCGCGCGGGGTGATCGACATGTACCAGCCGCGCAAGCGTCTGGACGTCGGCACCTGGGGCGTCATGGGCATCGGCATGGGCTTCGCGGTCGCGGCCACGGTGGAAACCGGCAAGCCCGTCCTGGCGATCGAGGGCGACAGCGCCTTTGGTTTCTCGGGCATGGAGATCGAAACGATCTGCCGCTACAACCTGCCGGTCTGTGTCGTCGTCTTCAACAATGACGGCATCTATCGCGGCGACGGGGTCAATCCCGGCGGCGGCGCCGACCCGGCGATCACGATGTTCGTTCCGGGTTCCCGCTACGACAAGATGATCGAGGGGTTCGGCGGCGTCGGCGTGAACGTCACGACTCCCGACGATTTGAAGCGCGCGGTGGACGCGGCGATGGACAGCGGCCGGCCCACGCTGATCAACGCGGTGATCGACCCGGCCGCGGGCACCGAAAGCGGCAATATCGGCAACCTCAATCCCAAAAGCGCCCTGAGCAAGAAGGGAGGAGCATGACATGAGCAAGGCACTCGACGGCGTCCGCATTCTCGATTTCACCCATGTCCAGTCCGGCCCGACCTGCACGCAGTTGCTGGCGTGGTTCGGCGCGGATGTGATCAAGGTGGAACGGCCTGGCACGGGGGACATCACCCGCGGCCAGTTGCAGGACATCAAGGGCGTGGACAGCCTGTATTTCACGATGCTGAACCACAACAAGCGCTCCATCACGATCGACGGGCGCAACAAGGGCGGCAAGGAAGTTCTGGAAGCCCTGGTGAAATCCTGTGACGTGATGGTGGAGAATTTCGCCCCCGGCGCGCTGGATCGCATGGGCTTCACGTGGGAGCGTGTGCAGGAGCTCAATCCCCGCATGATCCTGGCGTCGATCAAGGGGTTTGGCCCCGGTCCGTACGAAGACTGCAAGGTCTATGAGAACGTGGCCCAGTGCGCGGGCGGCGCGGCCTCCACGACCGGCTTCGATGACGGCCCGCCGACCGTGACCGGCGCGCAGATCGGTGACAGCGGCACCGGGCTGCATCTGGCCTTGGGCATTGTCGCCGCCCTGTTCCAGCGCACCGCCACCGGGCGCGGACAGAAGGTGGACGTGGCGATGCAGGACGGGGTGCTGAACCTCTGCCGCGTCAAGCTGCGCGACCAGCAGCGCCTCGCACACGGGCCGTTGACCGAGTTTCCGCAGTATCCGGATACGCCCTTCGGCGATTCCGTGCCCCGGTCCGGCAACGCGTCGGGCGGCGGGCAGCCTGGCTGGATCCTCAAGTGCAAGGGGTGGGAGACGGACCCCAACGCCTATATCTACTTCATCGCCCAGGCGCCGGTGTGGGAAGCCATCTGCGACGTCATCGGCAAGCCCGAATGGAAGACCGATCCGGATTATGCCAAGCCGCCGGCCCGCCTGCCGCGCCTGAAGCATATTTGGGACACGATTGAGGCCTGGACCATGACCAAGACGAAGTTCGAGGCCATGGACATCCTGAACAAATACGACATCCCCTGCGGCCCGATCCTGTCGATGAAGGAAATCGCCGAGGAACAGTCACTCCGCGCCACCGGCACGGTGGTCGAGGTCGATCACCCGACCCGCGGCAAGTACCTGTCCGTCGGCAACCCGATCAAGCTGTCGGACAGCGAGACCGAGGTGAAACGCTCCCCCCTGCTGGGCGAGCACACGGAGGAAATCCTGCGCGACGTGCTGCGCTTTGACGACGGCACGGTGTCGCGGCTGCTGGCGTCGGGCGGCCTCGGTGCCCCGGCGGCGGCGGAGTAGGAAGGATCTGGGCTTTGCCCCGGACCCCACGAGGAGGGCGCTGCCCTCCTTGACCTCCCGCCAAGGGCTGAGCCCTTGGAACCGGTAGTTTTGGGGGAATGCTGGAGGGGCCAACCCGGACCTGGATAGGCCCGGGTTCGCCCCTCCAGCATTCCCCCCAACGAATTGGTTTCCAAAGGGCTGTGCCCTTTGGTGGAGGTCCAGGAGGCAAAGCCTCCTGGCGGGGTTCGGGGCAGCGCCCCGCTTCTTTCCTCCGGCACTCACCATGGCCCACACCGACCACCCCTCACGCGGGATCGGCTTGTCGATCCTTGCCTCCGTCCTGTTCGCGATCACCGACACCACGGCGAAATTCCTCAGTGCCGACATGCCGGTGACGACGATCAACTGGGTTCGCTACGTCATTTTCGTTGCCATGGCGGCGTTCCTGGTGCGGAACCTGCCCCGCCACGCCCTGCGCCCCGCGCGGCCCGGGCTGCAAATCATCCGCGCCCTCGTGGTCCTCGGCTCCGCCACGCTATTCATCTACGGCGTCCAGGCGATGACCATCGCCCAGGCGATTACCATCTCGTTTCTCTCGCCGCTGCTGATAACCATCCTCTCGATCCCGATGCTGGGGGAGCGTGTGGGCCCGCGGCGCTGGGCCGCGGTGGGCGCGGGCATGGCCGGCGTGCTGCTGGTGGTTCGTCCCGGCCTGGACGGGTTCCAACCGGCGGCGCTGTTCGGCATCGCCTCCGCCACCTGCTGGTCGGTCGGGATGATCCTGACACGCCGCATGGCGGGCGCCGACGCACCCGAAACGACCGTGCTCTGGTCCGCCGTGATCGGGCTGGTCGTCCTCAGCGTCATACTGCCATTCGACTTCCATTGGCCCAGCCCGCTGCAATGGGTCCTGCTCCTCGTGCTCGGCTTTTTCGTGTCGATAGGACAATGGTTTACCATCCTCGCCCACCGCTTCGCCCCGGCCTCGCTCCTGGCGCCGTTCAGCTATTCCCAACTCGTCTGGGTGACGATCACGGGTTATCTGGTGTTCAGCGACTGGCCGGATGCTTGGACCTTCGCGGGTGCCGCGATCATCATAGCCTCGGGCCTGTATACCGCGCATCGGGAACGCCTGCGGTCGCGGCAGGGCGACGCATGATCCGGCTGTTACCGGCGGCCCGGCCCGTGTAGGTTGCGGCCTCGATCACGGGACCCCCATTGGAGCACGGCATGGCCGATACCGAGACCACCGAAGCAGGCCGCGATTTCGTCCGGGACATCGTCCAGGCGGACCTTGACGCGGGCCGCGTGCAATCGGTGGTCACCCGCTTTCCGCCGGAGCCGAACGGCTATCTCCATATCGGCCACGCGAAGTCGATCTGCCTGAATTTCGGCATCGCGACCGAGTTCGGCGGCCGCTCCCACCTGAGGTTCGACGACACCAACCCGGTGAAGGAGGAGCAGGAGTTCATCGACGCCATCGAGCGCGACGTGAACTGGCTGGGTTTCCAGTGGGATGCTCTGCACCATGCGTCCGACTATTTCGAGCAGCTCTATGATTGGGCGGAGCATCTGATCCGCACCGGCCATGCCTATGTCGACGACACGCCGCCCGACCAGATGCGCGCCCAGCGCGGAACGCTGACCGAGCCTGGGCAGAACAGCCCGTTCCGCACGCGATCGGTCGAGGAGAACCTGGACCTGTTCCGCCGCATGCGCGCGGGGGAGTATCCGAACGGCACCCGCGTGCTGCGCGCGAAGATCGACATGGCCTCGGGCAACATGAACATGCGCGACCCGGTACTGTACCGGATCCTGCACGCGACCCATCCGCGCACCGGCGATGCCTGGAAGATCTATCCGACCTACGATTACGCGCATGGCCAGTCCGACGCGATCGAGGGGATCACGCACTCGATCTGTACGCTGGAGTTCGAGGCGCATCGGCCGCTGTATGACTGGTGCCTCGACAACCTGCCGGTGCCGTCCCGCCCCCGCCAATACGAGTTCGCTCGGCTGAACATCACCTATATGGTGCTATCCAAGCGCGTGCTGACGACGCTGGTGCGCGATGGGGTGGTCTCGGGCTGGGACGATCCGCGGATGCCGACCATCGCGGGCATCCGCCGGCGCGGCGTGCCGGCCGCGGCGCTGCGGGAGTTCGTGAAGCGGGTCGGGGTCGCGCGGGCGAACTCGATCGTCGACATGGCGCTGCTCGATGCGACGATCCGCGACACGCTGAACCCGATAGCGCCACGCCGGATGGCGGTGCTGCGGCCGTTGAAGCTGGTGATCGAGAATTATCCCGAGGGTCAGACCGAGACGCTGACCGCCCGCAACCACCCCGATAACCCCGAGGCCGGCGAACGCCAGGTGACCTTCGGGCGGGAGCTGTATGTCGAGCGGGATGACTTCATGGAGAACCCTCCGAAGAAGTTCTACCGGCTGTCTCCGGGCAAGGAAGTCCGGCTGCGCTACGGGTACTTCGTGACGTGTCAGTCGGTTGTGAAGGATGCGGCGGGAGAGGTCGTCGAACTGCGCTGTACCTACGATCCGGGGTCTCGGGGCGGGAACGCGCCGGACGGGCGGAAGGTGCAGGCGACGCTGCACTGGCTTTCGGCACATGACGCGGTTCGGGCGGAGATCCGGTTGTACAACCCGTTGTTCAATCGCCCCGATCCGGGGGCCGAGGGCGGGGATGTGATGGCCGATCTCAATCCGGGTTCGGTGGAGGTGCTGGCCGACGCGTTGGTCGAACCGACTCTGGCGTTGGCTAAGGTCGGGGAGGCCGTGCAGTTCGAGCGGCAGGGCTATTTCTGCGCCGACCAGGACGGGACCTCGGAGAGGCCGGTGTTCAACCGGACGGTGGGCTTGCGCGATAGCTGGGCAAAGGTGGCGGGGAAGCCGGCTTAGGCGGCGCAACCCGAACCATTCTTCACCCACTCCCCACCCGTCATGGCCGGGCTTGACCCGGCCAC
>CAMCDA010000098.1 GCA_945873195.1 Asaia bogorensis | reverse complement strand
ATGATGGATTCCTTGTGGTCTTCGCAAACACCAAAGAATCGCGGCCACTGAAATCACGCAACTTTTTTCGTCCGCTGCGGACCAGTCTCACGCAAGGCACTGAAATGACTCATGCGGTGATTGCAGAACCGTTTCGGGTCAGCCTCTGACCACCGAAATCGAAACAGCCTTCTATGCCGTCAACGGGAAGCTGATCCGGCTAAGGCGTGGGCAGAGCCATGGCGATGACGACACCAAGGAACCCTTCACCGATGCGCTGGATGATTCGGACCTGCTGCTGAAATTCGCGGCCGAGACGGGCCATGACGTGCCACGTGAAACGGTGAATCCGCTGCTGGTTGCCCGGTCCGCCGCCGCGGCAGGTACCGTGACGCAGGAAATTCAGGCCAACTTCTATGAAGCGTATGGACGGCTGAGCAAACAATTCGGTGACGTGTCCGCCGATACGATCCGCGCCTGCCGGTCGGAGCAAACGCGGCGGACCTTACGGTTCAACCGCAATGCCGCGATTTGTTTGACGGTCGCGGTCGCCACCTGCTCGGTGGGCATGTTTGTCGCGGACAATATCTCCGCCAACATCCAGGCGAACATCACGGCCGCAAATCAATCGGCCGCGCGCCTACGTGCCACGATATCGCAGGCCGACATTTCTCACGCCACGACCCTGAATGGAGAAAACATAGACCCCTGCAAGATGATAGCGACGCTGCCGAGCGACGGGGGACGTGACCGGATGGCGGCGACCGAGATTGAGCCATTGCAGAATTTTGCTGCCAATGTCCGCGATATCCGAGGTCAGGCCATCAAGCTGAACTGGTTCATTGGTCAACTCGAATGCGATACCTTTGCCTCCTGCGGCTCGGCGCGGAGCGAGATGTGCGGCGCAAGTTGCTATCCTGACCCGCCGGTGGAAACCAGCGGCCTGACGCGGACCACGGCGGCAGGCGATGGTGTCGTACCAATCCGGGACCGGTTTGAGCTGAGACCAGCCATCCGCAATTATACGGCCGAGGTTTTGTGCAAGATCGAGACCTACCAGGAGGTCCGGTCCTTCGCGTCCAATGTATTGTCGAACTACAAGGCGGGGGTCGGCGCGCTGCTGTCCCACGTGTTCCCGATCGTCTACGCCCTGCTCGGCGCCTATGCGTTCCGGCTGCGGCTGTTTGTCGATACGATCCGCAACCGGACCTATCACCCGTCCTTTGCCGATTCAGCGCGGATGATCACCGCCGTGATCGCGGGTGCCATCGCCGGATTGTTCAATCCGGCGACCGGAGCGGCCCTGTCACCGCTCGCGACCGCGTTTCTGGTTGGCTACGGGGTGGAACTGTTCTTCCGCTTGCTCGACACGCTGCTGAACGCGTTCGGATCGTCCAGCGCGACCCCACCGCGGCCGTCGCGCGCGCCCGGTTGAGCGGAGTTGTCCGGTGCCCCACCCACGCCTATAGATTCGGAAAACCCAGGAGGGCCGGACCATGAAGATCGCGCGCATCGAAACGTTCCTGTTCGACCCGGGAACGGCAAAGAACCTGCTGTTCTGCCGCGTGGAAACCGAATCCGGCATCCATGGCTGGGGTGAAGCCTACGTCACCCCTGGTAAGGAACCGATTATCCAATCGCTGCTGACCGCGATGGGCAAATACATGATCGGCCGCGACAGCCGCCAGATCCGCCACACCGCCCAGGTCATCTTCGACGACTTCGCGATGCGCCGAGCGTCCCTGGATTTGCTGTCGGCATGGAGCGCGCTTGAGATCGCGATGTGGGACATCGTCGCCAAGGCCGCCGGTCAACCGCTGTACAATATACTTGGTGGCGCCTCCCGTGAGCGCGTGAAGGTTTATGCAAACGGGTGGTCGAGCGGAACGGACTCGATCGAACAGAACCTGGAACGCGCCCTGAAGGTGAAGGAAATGGGCTTCACCGCGCTGAAATGGGACCCCTTCCCCGGCCCGTGGCGCAGCTTCATCCACCGTGAGGACGAAGACCACGTCGTCCGCTACGTCCGCCTCATGCGTGAAACGCTCGGCCCTGACTTCGGGCTTCTGATCGAATGCCACCGGCGGCTGGCGCCGATGCACGCGATCCGGATCGGGCAGCGGCTGCGGGAGTTCGATATCGGCTGGTACGAGGAACCGTGCCTGTGCGACAACATCGAACTGGTGGCCGAGGTGCGGCGCGCCATGCCGGGCATCCCGATTGTTACGGGCGAGGCGATCTATTCGAAGGAGGGCTTCGCGCAGGCCCTGGCAGCGCGGGCGGCGGATATCATCAACCCTGATATCTGCAACTGCGGCGGGATCACCACGATGCTGGACATTGCGGCGATGGCGGCCCCTCATGCCGTTGCGGTGGCGCCGCATAATTATAACTCGACGCTGGTGGGGCTGGCCGCGACAGTGCAGCTTTCCGCGATGATCCCGAACTTCTGGATCGCCGAATGCTTCGTGAACCTGAAGCCGGCCTGCGATGAGATCGCGGTGGCGCCGTTGGTGGTGAAGGACAGTTTCGTGGAGTTGCCGACGACTCCCGGGATCGGGATCGACCTGGACGTGGAACGGCTGCGCGGGAAGCCCTACCGCGATATGGGGACGAAGGCCGGGAAGGCGCTGCGGAGCTATACGGAGGAGTTTCCGAAGAAGTCCTATCAGGTGGCGGCGACCCGGACGGGGTATTGAGACACCCGACCGGGATCACCCGTAATCCTGACAAAGGCCTCGCGTGCAGATGCGGGGCCTTTCGATTTTTCAGGTCCCAAATGACGTTATAGAGAATAGACGTGTTGCCGCGTTGTGCGCAGCACGTAGTGACACCAAACCTTCATTTAACTGAAATACGGACAGCCGGGTTCGCCCGTTAACCAGCGGCGGCTGAGTGAACCGCTTGCCGGATCACGGTCAAAAAAATCAGGAGACCCGCCCATGTTGCGCCGTCTGTTTCTCGCCTCGTCTGTCTGCGTACTGCCCGGTGTGGCGTTCGGCCAGGCGGCGCAGGTTGACCCCAACCTGCCGCGCTATACCTCGGTGTCCGGCATTTCTGGCAATCTCAAGTCGATCGGCTCCGACACGCTGAACAACCTGATGACGCTGTGGGCCGAGGGCTTCTCCGCGATCTACCCGAATGTGAAGCTGGAAATCGAAGGCAAGGGCAGCAGCACCGCCCCGCCGGCACTGATTGGCGGGACCGCGCAGTTCGGCCCCATGAGCCGGCCGATGAACCAGAAGGAAATCGACGCCTTCCAGCAGAAGTTCGGCTACAAGCCGAGCGCCATCCGTGGCGCGGTGGATGCGCTGGCGGTGTATGTGCATAAGGACAATCCGATCCAGTGCCTGACGTTGCAGCAGGTGGATGCGATCTACAGCAAGACCCGTCGCGGTGGCGCCAGCGCCGAGATCAACACCTGGGGTCAGGTCGGCCTGACCGGTGAGTGGGCCAATCGTCCGATCAGCCTGTATGGCCGCAACAGCGCTTCGGGCACCTATGGCTATTTCAAGGAAGTGGCCCTGTTTAACGGCGACTATCGCGACAGCGTAAAGGAACAGCCGGGCAGCAGCACGGTTGTCCAGGGCGTCGCCAGCGACAAATTCGCCATCGGCTACTCCGGCGTCGGCTACAAGACGGCGGACGTGCGCAGCGTGCCGCTGGCAGCGAAGCCGGGCGACAAATGCTTCGACGCCACGGCCGAGAACGCTTACGCGGGCGACTATCCGATCAGCCGGTTCCTCTACATCTATGTGAACGTTAACCCGAACCAGGCGATGGATCCGCTACGGCGCGAGTTCATTCGCTTCGTCTATTCCCGCCAGGGGCAGGAAGCGGTTCTGAAGGATGGGTATTTCCCAGTGCCAAAGGCGATCGCTGACGAGGACCTGAAGGCCAAGGGCATCTCGGGTTAAGATACGGACGGTGCGGGCGGCTCGACCGCCGCCCGCACCCGGTAGAAACATGACAAGCGCTGCCTCCGCTTCCAAACCACGACGGACCGCGCGTACGACACGGCGGTCCGTCGTCATTGTCGATCGTATTGCCAATTGGACGATCACCATCGGTGGACTGATGGTGATCGTGGCGGTTGCAACGATCATGTTGTTCCTGCTTCAGGTCGTCGTCCCGCTGTTCACGGGCGCCCGCATCGAACAGGCCCGTGACTATCGTCTGGAAGGTCTGCCCGCGGACATCGTCATGACCGGGTCCGACGAGTACCTCTCGATCGGCTACGCGCTGAGCAAGGGTGGCCGGATGGATCTCTGGCACCTGATGTCGGGGACCAGGCTGACGCCATCATCCTTTGATCTTGGACCCGTGCCCGTCACCGCCTTCGCCCGCACGATCGACCGCGCCAACATCGCCTTTGGCTTCGCGGACGGCACCGTGCGCTTCGGAGAGGTCCTGCTGACCCCGACGATCCTGTCCGAGGATGCCATCACACCCGAGATGCGGCATCTCGATGCGCGCGACCACACAGATGGCACGTCCATCTTCAGCCGCATTCCCGGGCATCAGGTGCGCCGCATCACCGCGACGACACGTCTGAACCCACCACAACAGGTGGCACCCGCTGGCGTGGCGATCATCGCCATGGACTACCGCCGTGGCGGCACGGTAGAGCGCCCGACACTGTCTTTCGTGACCGCCGATGCACAGGGCGCCCTGCGCCTGTCCCGCGCCGAGAGCCGCATGAACATCATGACGCGCCAGATGCGGACAACGGTGGATACAACGGAACTGCCGTCATTGCCGCCGGGGTCCGTTATCCGCACGCTGCTGATGACCGACAAGGCGGACCAGATCCTCGTCGGGACCAGCGCGGGTGAGGTTTTCCGCTTCGACACGCGTGACTTCCGCGCGCCGCGCCTTGCCGAACGCCGTCGCCTTGCCAATGAGGGCGAGGGCCTGTCGCGGATGTATTTCCTCATCGGCGAGCAGTCGCTGGTCGCCGCCGGCGATCGTGGCATGACCGATGTGTTCTTCACGCTGCCCGGCGGGACCGATACCGCGGACGGAAATCATCTGGTTCGCGCCCATGTCCTGGACCGGCACGCCGCCGGCGTGGATACGATCGCGGCCAGCCAGCGCGGCAAGATGTTCCTGTCCGGCGACACCGCCGGCGCGATCTGGCTGCGTCATACCACCAGCGAACAGGTGCTGCTGCGGATGCAGAAGCCCGCGTCCGGGGAACGCTTTGTCGCGACCGCCCTGTCACCTCGGGATGACGCCGTGATCGCCATCACCGCGGGCGGGCATGTCTCGGTCTGGAACATTCACGCGCCGCACCCGGAAACCACGCTTGCAACCATCTTCGGCAGGGTCTGGTACGAAGGGTATCCGATCCCGACCTTCACCTGGCAATCAAGCGCCGGCACGGATCAGTTCGAGCCGAAACTATCACTCGTGCCGCTGATCTTCGGAACCATCAAGGCAACGGTCTACGCGCTGTTGTTCGCTGTCCCGATCGCCCTTTTGGCCGCCATCTACACCAGCGAGTTTCTGCATCACAGCGTCCGCTCGGTCGTCAAGCCGGCGATGGAGATGATGGCCGGATTGCCAAGCGTGGTGCTGGGTTTCATCGCTGCGCTGATCCTGGCTCCGTTGGTGGAGAACGTCGTTCCCGCCGTCCTGCTATGCTTGATCCTGATACCGGTATGCCTGCTGACCGCGGGCTATGTTTGGCAATTGCTGCCGCGCCGGGTGGCGCTGCGCCTGGCCGGCCTGCCCCGGTTCGCCCTGATGATCGTGACGCTCGGCGTCTCGATCTGGCTCGCCTCCCTCCTCGCGTCACTGTTCGAGGCGGCGGTCTTCGCCGGCGACATCAAGGCCTGGCTCAACCGCGATATCGGATCGGGTACGTCCTTCACGGCCTTCCTGCTGATGCCGGTGACCTTGGTGGCGTGGTCGCTGCTGATGAACCGGTTTGCCGGCGCCGCGCTCGATGTCCTGATCGGGGCACGGTCGCGCACCGCTGCCGCGGGGCTGTCGTTGCTGCGGTGGCTGCTGATCGGTGTGGCCGCGTTGGCAACCGCCTACCTGCTCGCCACCCTGTTCGGCCTGATCGGCTTCGACCCACGCGGTGGCGTTGTGGATACCTATGTCCAGCGCAACACGCTCGTGGTCGGCTTCGCCATGGGCTTTGCCGTCATCCCGACGATCTACACGATCGCCGAGGACGCGATGAACGCCGTGCCGGAGCATCTGCGCGGCGCCAGCCTGGCCTGCGGCGCGACCCCCTGGCAGACCGCGACCTGGATCATCCTGCCGACCGCGGCGTCCGGCGTGTTCGCCGCCGTGATGATCGGGATGGGCCGAGCGGTGGGCGAGACGATGATTGTTGTGATGGCGGCGGGCAATACGCCGGTGATGGAGTGGAACATCTTCAACGGATTGCGCGCGCTGTCGGCCAACATCGCGGTCGAACTGCCGGAAGCCGTGCGTGATGGCACCCTGTACCGCATGCTGTTCCTGGCCGCCCTGACCCTGTTCGTGATGACCTTCGTGGTGAACACGGCGGCCGAATTGATACGATTGCGCTTCCGCAAGCGGGCGGCCTCCCTATGACCGCCGGAGCGGCCGTCGCCGGGGAAGACAGGCGCGCCGCGCTCGCGGAGCAATCCGCCGCCCGCCTGGCCGCGAAAGGGAAAGTGCGGCCCAGCGATCTGCGCGCCGAGGGCGAGCCCAGCACCTGGCTGCTTGGAGGTGCGCTGTCGTTCGGTATTCTGATGATCCTGGGCCTGCTGCTGCTGATCGTCTGGAATGGCGCGACAACCTTCTGGCCAAAACCGCTTGAGGTGGTGCGCCTGACCGACGGCACCGTCCTGGCCGGGGAGCCGACGCGGTCTCAGCTCTGGACGCCCGGGCCCGAGGTGATTCGTACCTTGCCCGCAGACGTGCAGGCCCGGATCGCGGCCAATGGCGGCGGGGCGGAGCGGACTCTGTACCGGATCGGCAACTACGATCTTTACAACGATGATTTCCGCTGGGTACCGGATTTCGCGGTCGCCTCCCGATCGCGCCCACCCGAGTTGATGTTCGTCGAACGGGCTGAATGGGGCCCCTTCATCGGCACCATGACCGGGTTCGAACAGAGCGGACGGCTGACCGAGACGGGCGACCCCGCCAACCCGGAGCTGGCCCGTGCGCAGGCTGTCGCCCGCGCGCGCTGGAATACGATCCGTGGCATCGAACGGGATGAGATCGGGGCGGTCAACCACTCGCTGGAGACTGAACGGCTGGGCCTGCGCCGCGTGGTTCTCGGCGAACCATCACCCGACATCCTGGCCGCCGCCGAAGCCCGGTTGAGGGAGCGGGAAGTCACACTCCGCGCCCGCTACGAAACCCTGGCGACCGAGGCTCGGCGGCTGCGCAAGGAAAACGAAGGCGACCGCATCTTCCTCCGCGATATTGGCGGCCGCGAGGTCGTCCTCCCCCTCTCCTCCCTCGTCCGCTTCTATGCCCCCAACCAGCTCGGCCTCTTCGACCAACTCAGTGTCTATGCGTCCCGCTGGTGGGAGTTCCTGACCGCCGAACCTCGTGAGGCGAACACCGAAGGCGGCGTGATGCCGGCTATCTTCGGCACATTCGCGATGACCCTGCTGCTGGTCATCGTGGTGGCGCCGTTCGGTGTCGTGACCGCGCTGTATCTGCGGGAATATGCCCGCCAGGGGCGGATTGTCGCTTTCGTGCGGATCAGCGTGAACAATTTGGCCGGCGTGCCCAGCATCGTCTACGGCGTGTTCGGCCTCGGGTTCTTCGCTTATATCGTCGGCGGTTCGATCGACCAGGCCTTCTTTCCCGAAAGACTGCCCAACCCGACGTTCGGGACCGGCGGGCTGCTCTGGGCGTCTCTGACCCTCGCGCTGCTGACGGTGCCGGTGGTGATCGTTGCCACCGAGGAGTCTTTGTCAGCGGTCCCCCGCAGCATGCGGGAAGGCAGTCTCGCATGCGGGGCCAGCAAGTGGCAGACGATCCGCCGGATCGTGCTGCCGCGCGCGCTGCCGGGCATCATGACCGGGCTGATCCTCGCGATGGCCCGCGGGGCCGGAGAGGTGGCGCCATTGATGCTGGTGGGCGTTGTGAAACTGGCGCCGGAACTGCCCGTCGATGGGTATTTCCCGTTCGTGCACCTCGAACGCAGCTTCATGCATCTCGGGTTTCATATCTACGACGTCGGGTTCCAGAGCCGTAACAGCGAAGCCGGCAAGCCCATGGTCTTCGTGACGACCCTGTTGCTGATCACGCTGATCTTCCTGATGAACATCGGCGCGATCGTCATCCGCAATCGACTGCGGCGAAAATTCCAGGGCAGCCAGTTCTGACGGAGTTTGTTTTGAACACAGTTATCAGTCCATCGGCCGCGTCCGAGGCGGTCGCATCGCGGCGGGAGTTCGACCCGGCGACCGATGGCAAGACGAAGTACCACCCGAAATCCGGCGGTCAGGGCGTGTCGTTGTCGATCCTGGACTTCAATCTCTGGTATGGCGCGTTCCAGGCCCTGCATAACAATTCGTTCGACATCGAGGAGGGCCTGGTCACCGCCTTGATCGGACCGTCCGGATGCGGCAAGTCGACCCTGCTACGTTGTTTCAACCGGATGAACGACCTGATCGACGGGCTGCGCGTGTCGGGGCAGATCACCCTGAACGGAGACGATGTCTATGCGCGAACCACCGACGTCATTACGCTGCGCAAGCGGATGGGCATGGTGTTCCAGAAGCCGAACCCGTTCCCCATGAGCGTGTTCGAGAATGTGGCCTATCCGTTGCGGGTCGACGGCGTGCGGGACAAGCGGATCGTGACGGAGGTCGTAGAGACATCCCTGCGGCACGCGGCGCTCTGGGATGAGGTGAAGGACCGTTTGCACGACAGCGCGCTGGGCCTTTCCGGCGGCCAGCAGCAGCGGCTCTGCATCGCCCGCGCTATCGCGGGTGACCCCGAGGTGCTGCTGATGGATGAACCGTGCAGTGCCCTCGATCCTATCGCGACCGGCCGGATCGAGGACCTGATCGACCAGCTCAAGGGCAAATACACAATCGTCATCGTGACCCACAGCATGACCCAGGCCGCGCGCGTCAGCGACAACACTGCCTTCATGTATCTGGGCCGCATCATCGAATATGGCGCAAGCACAACGATCTTCACGTCGCCCCTCGTCCAGAGAACACAGGACTATGTAACCGGGCGGTTCGGGTAGTGCGCGTCAGGCAAGCAGGAGAAAGAACCATGCAGTCGTCCGGGTGGACAGTAAGCTTGATGATCGTAATGGCTGCCGCCTTCGGCGGTCTGGATGCCGCGCAGGCGCAGGCTCCGGCGAAGGCGGCAGCACCACCGAGAGATACGATCATCGCAACCGGAAGCTCGACCGTCGCGCCATTCACGATCGCCGTGGGCCAGCGGTTCGCGGAGGCTACGCGCGCGCCCCGTCCTCGGGTCGATCAGACCGGCACGGTCCGTGGCTACAACCTGTTCTGCCAGGGCGTGGGACAGCGCTACCCGGATGTTCAGAACGCGTCCCGCCGGATGAACAACGTGGAGTTCAATCTGTGCGTTTCGAAGGGCGTGCGGGAGATCATCGAACTGCCGATCGGTCATGACGGGATCGTGCTGGCGTTCCGGCGTGACTCCGGCACCATGAATGTAACCCGCACCCAGTTCTGGCGGGCGGTCGCGGCCGAGGTTCCGCAGGGCGACAAATGGGTACCGAACCCCTACAGCACGTGGCGTCAGGTGGATGGATCGCTTCCGGATTGGCCGATCCAGGTTCTTGGCCCGCCGCCGACATCCGGCACGCGCGATAGTTTCACCGACCTCGTATTGACCCCGGGCTGCCAGGCCGCGTCGGAAGTGCGCGCGATCACCGACGCCGCCCGCCGCAAGGCGGTGTGCACGACGGTCAGGACTGATGGCCGCTGGGTCGATGCCGGTGAGGATGACGAGAAGATCGTGGCGCGTATCGCGTCCGCGGCGCCCGGCGCGATCCAGGGGGCGTTCGGCTACAGCTTCCTGGCGAACCACGCCGCGACCTTGGGAAGTGCCGCGATCGAGGGTGTGATGGGCACGCCCGAGATGATTGCCTCGGGCCAGTATCCGGTCTCACGCATGCTGTACATCTACGTCAAGGAGCCAAACATGCGGACGGTTCCGGGCTTGCAGGCGTTCGTGGACGCCTATGCCGCGGAGCTCGGGCCGGACGGACCGCTCGCGAAGATCGGACTGGTTCCACTCGATCCGGCGGCGTTGCGCCGTACGCGTGAGATCGTGAAGAACCACGCAATTCTGCTTCGCGCGCCGTGATAAACCGCTGATCGCGGAAGCGGCTGGTATGGGATGGCATTCCTTACCAGCCGCTCAGTCGATGGTGGCCCCGGCAACGACGGCGAGGCCAGTCGTTACGCCGGCGGGGCGACCGAAAGGCGGCCGACCGTGCCATGCTTCTCCAGCAAGCTGGCGACGATCCCCGACTTCTTCGCGGCCTCGACGAATTCCTTCAGATAAGCGGCGCCGGCCGTGTTGGTCTTGGCGGTGCCGATCGCCTGCTGCACGGCGCTGAACTGGCCGTCCAGGATGCGGGATCCGGGCATCTTCTCCAGATCCCCGATCAGGCCGGGACGCAGGCCAGCCAGGACTTCGAGCTTCTGCTCGGTGAACAGCTTGATCGTCTCGGCCTGGCTGTTGCCGCGGATCAGGGTCGCGTTCTTGATGTTCCGCTCCAGCCACAGGTCATAGGCGGCGCGCGCGGTCACGGCGATGCGGTTGCCGGCGACGTCGACTTCCGCGACCGACTTGATCGGCGACCCGCCTGGCACGAGGTAGGTCGCCTCGATTTCCACATAAGCGGCCGTGAAGTCGATCTTCATCGCGCGCTGCGGTTCGGCGCCGATCAGGCCGATATCCCATTTGTCCTGGCCGGCGTCGTCGGCCAGCTCACCCGGCTTGGCATAGGGAATGTACTTCACCGGCACGCCCAGCGTCGCGGCGATGGCAAAGGCCATGTCGGGGGAGCATCCGGTCGGATCACCATTCGGCGAACGCCCGGTGACGAGCAGGAAGTTGCCCATGTTAATGGCCGCGCGTAGCACGCCGTGCGGCGCCAGTTCCTTGATGACTTGGGGGGAAACCATGGTGTGTGTCCGATCGAATGGGGGCGTCAGGGTAAGGGCGGGACCAGGGTCGGGCAACTAGCCTGACTGCCCGCCGGTGACGTCGATGGTCAGGCCGGTGACGAAATCCGCGTCCGACGACGCGAGGAAGCAGATCACCTTCGCCTGGTCGGCGGCCACCGCGACGCGGCGCAGCGGGGTGCTATCGATCTGTGCGGCCTGGGCTTCCGGCGCGCGCTGGTTCCAGTGCGGGGTGATCCGCTCCGTCAGCGTCAGGCTGGGAGCGATCGCGTTGATGTTGATGTTGTGCGGCCCGAGTTCGAACGACAGCTTGCGGGTCATGGCGATGATACCGCCCTTGGCGGCGGCATAGGCAACGCCGCTGGCAACACTCATGCCACGCCCGGCGATCGAGGCCAGGTTGATGATCTTGCCGCTGTTCTGCGCCTTCATGATCGGCACGACGGCATGGGTGAACAGGAATGTGCCGTTCAGGTTGAAGTTGATGATCTTCTGCCAGTCATCCAGCGAATGTTCCTCGACCAGGGCGCTGGGCTTGGCGATGATCGTGCTGCCGCCGACGGCGTTGACCAGCACGTCGATGCGCCCGAACTCCTGCTGTACGCTGGCGACCACGGCATCGACCTGGGACTGGTCCAGCGCGTCACACAAACGTCCATGCGCGCGCCCGCCAGCCGCGGTCAGCGCGTTCATCGCGGTATCGAGCCGTTCCTGGTGGTTATCCACCCCGACGACGATGGCCCCTTCCGCCGCCATGATATTGGCTGTCGCACGTCCGATGCCGTTGGCAACGGCCGTGATCAGGACGACCTTGTCCTTGAAACGCATTGTTCTCTCCCCTTTTTGGTTCAGTTCAGGCGGGCGGCTTCGGCCATGACCTCGATGGCGTCCGGCTGGCGGGAACGGACGGTCAGCCCCGTCGCGCCGGTATCCAGCCAGGTCCGATACCGTTCCTTGATGCGTGCCGCCGGCCCGACGAGTGATTTCAGATCCACCCATTCATCCGGCACCGCGGCGATCGCCTCTTCCTTCCGGTGGGCCAGATAAAGTTCCTGGATGCGATCCGCGGCGTCGCCGAAGCCACGGCGGACCATCTGGTCCTTGTGGAAGTTCTTGTCCTTGTGGCCCATGCCGCCGACGTAAAGCGCGACCTCGGGCTTAAGTCGAGCGAGAGCGGATTTGACGTCGTTGTCGATTTCTACGTGGACGGAGGCCTGGATTTCGAAGTTGGCCATGCTTTTGCCGTTGCCGGCGCGCTTGAAACCTTCCTCCAACCAGGGACGGTATTCCGCCATCGCGCCGGGCACGAAGCCCATCGGCACCCAGCCATCGGCGATCTCGGCGGTCAGCTTGACGGTCGATTCGTTGCCGGTGGCGAGGTAGATGGGGATGTCCGGGTTCATGTGCAGGATGGATTTCAGCGGCTTGCCGACGCCGGCCGCGCCTTCACCCATGTAGGGCAGGCTGATCTCGCGGCCTTCATGCGTCAGGCCTTCTTCCCGCTTGAAAATCTTCCGCATGATCTGGACGTAGTCCTTCAGGCGGTAATACGGCCGTCCCCACGGGGTGCCATACCAGCCCTCGATGATCTGCGGGCCGGACACGCCGAGGCCAGCGATGAAGCGGCCGCCCCCGGCCAGGGCATCGACCGTGCCGGCGCACATCGCGGCATTGGCTGGCGTGCGGGCGCCGATCTGCATGATGCCGGTGCCCAGCTTGATCCGCTTGGTGACGGCGGCGAGGAACGCGAGCGGTGTGACGGCATCGGAGCCGTAGGCTTCGGCCGACCAGACGGAGTCGTAGCCAAGTTCCTCGGCCCGCTGGACGAGTTTTACGGGCAGGTCCATATGGGCTTTGGAATAGCCGATCGAGAGGCCGAGTTTCATGGGGGACTCGCTGGTTGGTTGGGTAGGGAATGGGGGGTGGTTACCCCTCCCCCCGACCCCCTCCCTCAAGGGGAGGGGGAGAGCCGTACAGAGGGTTACTTCATCGGGCTGTAGTCAGTGGGCATCAGCATGACGTTGTTCATTTCAACGATCGCGCCGGCGCCCTTGGCGACGAAGGCCAGCCATTCCGGGTCCTTGAACAGATCGGTGCGGGCCTTCATGCGGGCTTCCATCGACGGATAAGCCCACATGTGCAGGACCTCATTCGGCTGTGGGGCCTCACCCGTGAAGATGCCGACGTTCTTCGAGTATTTCTCCCGCACCGGCATGATCGCCTTGAAGTCCTTCGCCCAGCCGGCGGCCCGCCCGGGGTTGAAGCGATACATCCGCAGTTCGTAGAAATTGCCCTCCTGCGCCGGGGGCGTGACGCCGTAGACGGCATTCAGGAAGCGCACATCCTGCCGCACCATCAGCGGGCGGATGGCGGGGACGTATTCCGTCGTCCACTTCACGTTCTTCGAGAGTTCCTCGCGCAGGCGGGCGCGCTCCTCGTAGCTCTCATACTGCCAGAGATGCCAGATCTGGTTCAGCGAGCCGAACTCCGAGGTCCAGTAGCCGCAATTGACCCCATAGTTCTGCCCGCGCGCGGGACGGCCGATGGTGCGAGCGATGTCCAGGTACTGGTTCAGCTTGCCCTGATGGAACGTATAGGTCCGCAGTTCGTAGATCATTGTATTTCCTCCCCGATAGACTCAGCGGCCGACGCGCGGAATGGGCAGGCCCAGGTTCTCGCGCAGGGTCTCGCCCCGATAATCCTTGTGATACAGCCCACGCCGTTGCAACTCCGGCACGACGTATTTCACGAACTCGATGTAGGTGCCAGGGGAGTGGGTGGCGGCGACGACGAAGCCGTCGCAGATGCCGGTGGAGAACCATTCCTCCAGCCCATCCGCCACTTCCTTCGGTCCGCCGATGAACGGCTTGTTCGGGCGGGCGCGGTGGCTGTACTTGATGAAGTCGCGTGGCGTGGGGTTCTTGATGCCGGACGCCGCGAGGACACGGTCGCGCATCGACTGCGTGCCCGAAATCCCGTCGAGTTCATCATCCGTGAAGGGCTCGTCTATGCCCTTGGACGCGAAGTCGAAGTTCATCGCCTCCGACAACAGGGACAGCGCGTCGATGTCGGTGGTCAGGCGTTCGGTCAGGGCGGCCTTGTCCTCGGCCTCCATCTTCGATTCACCGCAGATGACATAGGCGGACGGCGCGATCACGCAGTGCGCGGGATCGCGGCCCTGCGCTGCGACGGCTTCCTTGATCTGCTTGTAGTTCTGTCGGCCGATATCCAATGTCGGCGGGCTGCCGACGAACAGAAGTTCGCCCCACTTGGCGGCGAACTGCTTGCCGCGGCCGCTCTGGCCGGCCTGGATGATGACCGGATGGCCCTGCTTGGACCGCGGCACGGTGAAGGGGCCGCGGGACCGGTAGTGCTTGCCGACATGATCGATGCGGCGAACCCTGTCGCCATGGGCGAACAACCCGGTCGTCTTGTCCTGCACGATGGCGTCGTCGTCCCACGACGTCCAATGGCCCATGACGACTTCCATGAACTCATCGGCCTGGTCATAGCGGCTATCGTGTTCGGGGTGGACCAGCTTGCCCATGTTCAGGGCCTCACCGTCGTTCATCGAGGTGACGACGTTCCAGGCGGCGCGCCCGTTGGTCATCAGGTCGATGGTGGCGAAGGTGCGAGCGACGTCGAACGGCTCATAATACGTCGTGCTGCGGGTCGACCCCAGGCCGAGGCGCTTGGTCGCCATGCCCATCACCATCATGACGGTGACGGGGTCCATCTTCACGCAGCGAATGCCGTATTCGACCGTGTGCTTGTGATCGTTGCCGAAGCGGTCCGGCATCGCCAGGCGGTCATCGAAGAAGGCGACCTGGAATTTGCCTTCCTCCAACACGCGACCGAGGTCGGCGTAGTATTCCGGGCTCCAGGTATCGGTGCGCGATTCCGGATGCCGCCAGGAACTGACCAGGTTCGTGCAGTTCTGGGCTTGCAGGAAGCCCACCATTACCATTTGTCGTTGCATGGAAGGTCTCCGACCTCAGAAGGGCGCGTCGCCGCGGACGGTGACGCGGTGCATGACCCGTGTTTCAGCGGGGTAGTCGTTGATCGCGTTGTGCTGGGTACAGCGATTGTCCCAGAACGCGAGCGAGCCGTTCTGCCAGCGGAACCGGCAGGTGAATTCCGGGCGAGCGGAATGATCGCGCAAGAACTTGATGATCGGCGCGGACTCTTCCTCGGTCATGCCTTCCAGCCAGTGGACATGATTGCCGACGTAAAGGGATTTGCGGCCGGTTTCGGGATGGGTGCGGACCAGCGGATGCATCGACGTGGTCTGCACGTCCTTGGGCGGCTCCACCGTTTTCATGGCGATGGTCGCGGCGTTGTAGGCGACGCGCGGGATGCCGCCCTTCTTCTTGTCGCCGACGCAAACGCCACGCAGCCCCGACAGCATCTTCTTCATGCCATTCGACAGCGCGTCATACGCGAGGTACTGGTTCGAAAACAGCGTGTCGCCCCCAACCGACGGCACCTGCACCGCATACAACATCGTCCCCATGGCGGGCGCGGGGGAGAACATCTGGTCGGTATGCCAGTTGCCGCCGAAATTGCGCTTGTCCGAGGGAGTCTTGCGGATTTCCAGCACCTCCGGGCAGTCGGGCATGCCGACCATGAACGGGTGGAGATGGATTTCACCCCAGCGGCGAGCGAACGCTAGTTGCTGGTGCGGCGTCAGGCTCTGGTCGCGGAAGAACACGACCAGATTATCCAGCAGGACGGCGCGGATTTCATCGATCACGGCGTCCGGCAGGTCCTGGGACAGGTCGACGCCGCTGATCTCCGCCCCCATCGCGCCGGAGATGCGCTCGGTCTGGATGTGCTGGTACTGGGTGTTCCGCATGCCGTCCATTCGTGGGGGGTCCTTGGGTTTGTGGGACGCGTGCTACTCGCCGGCGACGGCGAGCCGTTCCTTCTCGGCCATCCGCTGCTTGAGCTGCTCGGGCGTCAGGCGAACGATATCCTCGTTCTGATGGGAATAGAGGTCGTATCGGCCGGTATCCAGATCAGCCAGGCGGATTTCGCCGGACAGGACCTTTTCCTTCCACGCCTCATGCTGGGGCTGGCGGTCGTGGAACTCCGGCATGACTTCCCGCGCGAACAGGTCGAGGCTTTCGCAGATATCCTCATGCGTCGTCTTGCCGGCCTGGTTCAGCAGGATGACCTGGTCGACGTGTGCTGCCTCGAACTGGCGCAGGCGCTTGCGGATGGTTTCAGGCGAACCGATCAGCCCGTTGCGCAACGCTTCCTTGGCCTTGTCGGATTTGCGCCATTCCTGGTACTCGTTCCACAGGTTCCCCTGGCCCGGCGCGTCGACGCCCTTCCGGCCGTAATAGCCCAGGGCAAAGATGAAGAAGGTCCAGCCGGCGGCTTTCTCCAGCGCTTCCTCATCGGTCTTGGCGCACATGAAACCATTGACGATGGCGACGTTGGGATTCGCCTTGTACTCGCCCAGCCGGCGCGGATTGTGCAAAAGCTGGTTGTAGTATTTGTGGACCCAAGCCGTCGCCGCGTCCGGGGACACGAAGCTGAAACCGAGCGCGCCCATGCCCCACATCCCGGCCTCGCCGATGGTCTGGATGTTGGAACAAGCGACCCACAGCGGGGGATGCGGCTTCTGGAACGGCTTCGGCACGACGTTGCGGGCGGGGAAGTCGTAATACTGCCCGTGGAACTCCCAACTGTCCTTGCTGAACATCGGGATGATGGCCCGAACCGCTTCCTCCCACCGGTCGCGCTTGTCGCGCACGCGGATGCCGAAGGGGTGCAGTTCGGCGGGGCCGGCGCCTTCGCCCATGCCCATCTCCACCCGCCCGCCCGAGATCAGATCCAGCGTCGCCACCCGTTCCGCCACGCGATGCGGCTGGTTCGTGGTCAACTGGATGATGCCGTGGCCGAGGCGGATGTTCTTCGTGCGCTGCGACGCTGCGGCGAGGAACACCTCCGGCGCGCTGGAATGGGAGTATTCCTCCAGGAAGTGGTGCTCCACCTCCCACATGTAGTCGTAGCCCAGTTTATCGGCGAGCTCGACCTGGGCCAGGGAGTTCTGCATCAGCTCGAACTCGCTCTTGTCGGTCCAGGGCCGAGGGAGCTGATGCTCGTAAAAGACGCCGAATTTCATCGCGTTTCCTCGTCGGGTTGTTCACCGTGCTTCCCGAAACGGTCGCACCCCGGCGGAGGGGCGTCAAGCCGAACGGGGTCTGGTCACAGGGCAATCGGGTGAAGGAGTACGTGACAAACGGCTGACGTGCTGAATCTATGCGGTCCCTCGATTCGCGTTTGGGGATCACGATGGACATGCCAGCACAAGAGGAAGGAGGAATTTTCGAGGCCACGGTCTTTCTCGACTATTTCATGGACCTGCTGGATAGCCGTCAGCCCGGCAAGGTGATCTACCCCCTTGATGAGGTGCTGCTGCTGGCCCTGCTCGCCACCCTGGCCGGCGCGGAAGCGTTCACCGACATTGCCCGGTTCGGCGAGAAGAAGCTGTCCCTGCTGCGCCGGTTTCGACCGTTCCGCGACGGCACACCGCCGCATGACCGGATCGGCGACATCTTCGCAACCCTCGATGCCGAACAATTTCAGCGTTGCTTCGTGGCCTGGGTCGCCTCGGTCACTGGCATCCCGGCGGGCGTGATAGCGATCGATGGCAAGACCGTGCGCCGGTCGGGTCGCAAAAGAGACAATCAGGCGCCGATCCACATGGTGTCCGCCTTCGCCGCCCGCCAGCGTCTTGT
>CAMCDA010000097.1 GCA_945873195.1 Asaia bogorensis | reverse complement strand
GCGGCACTCCGTGCGATCCAGACACAACAGGACGTCGACAGGGGCGTTGCTCCCGAAGCCGTCGCTGCGTAGGGTCTTATCGGGCGATGGCCGTCAGGGGAGTTTCAACAGAGAACGGGACAACCCCCGCGCGGTCGGCCGGTGGGATGTACTGCATCGGTTCCTGCGCGCAACCCGCCAGGAGTATCACGACCGAAAGGACGATAGAGCCGCGAGTCATGCCAGCACCTTCCATTGGATGGGCCAGGCAATGGCCCCCGCCCTACTTCATCAAGATCCGTGCCAACCGCGCAATGCGTTCGCGCCAATCGGAGGTCGCGGTTTCCGGCCGTGATGCCACGGTTTTCCATAGTCCAGGAACCTCCGACCATAGCGCATTTTTCAGGGCCACCGCCCCGGGCGTTCCGGCCTGGGTCTGGGCTTCGAGCCAGGCGAGCCAACGCAGGTCCTCCATCCCCTGGGCCAGATCCAGCAGATCGGTGTCGAGGTCGGCCGGCGCGCAGATTTCGGCCATTGGCCAAAGGAATTGGACATCGCCCTCACGCCCGTCCGTGGGATCGAAGGGGTCGGCGGTCGGCATCCTGGCGTGCCATTGCAGCAGGCCGTCCGCCCCGGATCGCCACAGATAGAACCCCGCGCCCAGCCGGAGACGTGGCATGTTGTAGAGCCAGACGGCGCGCCCAGGGTCCCGGATCGTGGCGATATCGGCTGCGTCCGCGCCGAAGCGGGCATTGACCGTGACCAGGGCGACGTCTCGCAGAATGCGACGATCCCCGGGGTCGTTCACATGCGCCGCAAGCCGCGTGTCGCGATTTGCAAGACGCATGCGGGATGCAAGATCGGCGGCGTGGTCCATCGTCCCGGCCATTGTTGGCTCATCCGCCACGGTCCAGATCGGTGGGGGCAATCCTGCTGCCCGCGTGGCGGCGTCGGCTTGGGCGAGCATGGCGGCCGCGTCGGCCCCGCCCAATTCCCGCTCCAGTCGGCGGGCGGGCGCATAGGCCACGAAGGGCGGCGCGAACCGGGCGGCGGCCCCGCGCAGGTCGGCCAGAAACGGGGCCATGTCGGGGCCGGGCGTGCTCAGCGCCGGCGCGACGGCGGTCAGGCCGAGCGAGCGGAGGGTATCGAGGTCGCAGGTTGCCTGACGGCGGGCGAGCGCTGGCTCGCTGGAGAGATGCGAGGCGAAATCCAGGAACACGCCGACGCGGGCACGGGGTTCAGGGCGCTTCACCGGCAGGATGTCCAGGCGCAGGGTCTGGGCGATCCGGCCATCCGGCGTGTCCAGATGCAGGCGCAACAGGTGAAGGCCGGGCTGCGTGCCGGGTGGAACGGGCACCACGACCACCAGCGGCCGAGGCCGGTCCGGGCGCAGCGGCACCATCGGATCGCCGCGCAGATGCGCCGCGGACAGCGCCAGTCCGGGGGTCTCGGGCGCGGGTCGCCGCCAACGCCACATGCCCCACAGCGCGCGGGCGCCGTCCATGCCTTCGACCGACAGGCGCGCCGTGGTGACGGTTGGTGCCCGTGCGGTCAGGTGGAAAAAGGCGATGCCGCCAGGGGCGGTCGTTGCATTGGCAATTCCCTCGATCGACACGCGATCATTGGGTTCCGGGACGACCGGCAATCCGCCGATCACGGGCCAGGCTTCCTGGAAGCGCCGGCCCCGCTCAGCCTCCACGGCGTCGGCCGCGGGATCAGTGGCGCCGGCGGGCGAGGCGGTCAGTGCCGAGATATGGGTCGCCGCCGCCGGATGCCCGGCCAGTTCCAGAACAAGCGTCCCATCCGTCAGGGTGACGTCGGCCGTGACTCGGCCACCCCGGTGCGCCGCCAATGCCTGAAAGGGTGGTACGGCCGGATCGGCCTCAATATCCCGCCCGGCGAGGTAGCGTGATCGCACCCACTCCGCTTCAGTCCGCCGTTCCAGCAACACATCCGTGCCGTTGATGCGAATGCGGCGTTCCAGGACCGACGGCAGGGTTTCCCATTCGCCGGGGTCCTCGGTCCAAAGGGTCAGGCGCCAGCGTCCGGGTGGCAGGCGGGCCTCGAACCGGGTGAGGCGCGTGCCCCACGCCAGTATCGGGTCCTGACTCGGACGTCGGACGGCGCGCACGGCTGGGCCGGATACGGCTGGATCGGCGGGATCGACGGCCTGGAATCCCGATAACGGCGCCGCGTGGGCGGGGCCGAAGAACCAGCCATGCGTTCCAGGCGGCAAGGCCGCCGGCTGTGCGATCCGCTGGGTGGCAACCGTGATGCCCGGCTCCGCGCCGAACGCCCACGCCCGCGAGACGGCGGCCAGATCCAGGCTTCGGCCTCGGGGAGTCCTCAGCCCGGCCAGGCGCAGGTGCAGCGTGAAGGGGCCGGGCGGCACCAGCCGTTCCTCATTCGCCCGGTCGGAATATGCGGCATTGGGTCGGTCGTCGACCCGCACGACCACGATCCGAGGTTCGCCGGTCCGATTGACCCCCTGGATCACCAGTTCCGACAGGGCCGGCAAAGGCTGCTGGGCGGAGAGGTTGATGAACCCATCACCGCTCGTGCTGCCCCCCACGAGGATCGCGAGCAGCAGCAGGCCGAGATGCCGCAGCGACCTTCCGGCAGGCCTCGGACCACCACTCGTCCTCACGCGACCAGCCGATCGATCAAGGTCGAGGCCTGGGCGGCGCGCGCGGTCCACGAGTCCCCCGCGACCGAAGCCTGCCGCCGATCCGCCATGGCGGGATTGTCCGACCGGCTCGCCTCCAACGCCGCCGCGAAATCGGCGGCTGACCCGGCGACGGCAACATGCTGCCGATAGGGCCCGAGGGCGGGGAACTCGGTGGTCACGACCGGCTGACCAGCCGCCAGATACTCCCGCAGTTTCAGCGGATTGGCGGCCCTGATCTGGGCATTGTCACGGAACGGGATGATCCCCGCCGTCCAATGGCGCGCGTAGCCTGGCAAGGCTGTGTGGGGCCGCGCGCCGAGCAGGGTCACGTTCGGGAGGGAGGCGATGGCCGTTACGTCTGTCTGGACCGGCCCCACGAACACAAAGCGCCAATGCGGCAACATCCGCGCGACGGACGCGATCAGGTCGAGGTCCAGCCAGGGCGCGAGCGCACCGTAGAACCCGGCCACCGGCATGTCGGACGGCATGTCCTCGGCGCGGGCGGCGGGGGAGGCAAACAGCCCGTGATCCACGCCATGCGGTAGGAAATGGGTCTTGTGCGCCGGAAAGCGGGCCGCCAGCATCGGGCTGGCGGCCAGGATCAAATCGGCCCGATCCGCGAGTTCCGCTTCCATCGCGCGCGCCGCCTGATGATCAACCCCTGCCAGCGCGCCGAAGTCATCGCCGCAGTAATAGACGACCGCGGCCTCTCCGACCGCCCCGATCGCATCGACCGCCGAGGGCAGGGATGTCCACAACACCGGCCGGCGCAACCCGCTTTCCCGCGCGGCCCCACCGACGCCACGCGCCAGCAGCGCCCGGTTGATCGCCCGGGCGGCTTGCCCGCGCGCCATGGGCAGGATCAGGGGTTGCACGACGCGCGGTCCTCCCTCCGGCCGAGCTTCACCCCCACCGCCCCCTTGCGGCCACACCGCTCGCCCGACCTTGCGGAAGGCCCGACCGACATCGGCAACGCCCAGCCTGGGACGGCGCAGGCCGATGGAGTTGACCCACACCACCTTCCGCTGGCCCGGCATGTGGTGGATCAGGTGCTGGGTGCTGGACGGATGAGAACCCCAGTCCTCACCGAAAACGATCAGGTCGGCGTTCATGTCTTGGGTTCCAGTTCGCGAACGACCCGGGCCGGGGCACCAGCCGCCAGCACCATGGGGGGAAGATCCCGTGTGACGACCGAGCCCGCGGCGACGACTGTCCCGTGGCCGATACGCACGCCGGGCATGACCATGACCCCGGTCGCCAGCCAGACATCGCGCTCCAGCACGATGTCCCCGATCTGCGCCTCGGTGTCGGCCGCGCCCGCCGCCCGGGCGGTCGGGTCCAGCGGATGGCCAGGAAAGCCCGCCAGCATGCAGCGGCCGGCGAGGCGGACATTGTCCCCCAGCTCCACCCGCGTGCCGACGGCGATCGTGGTCTGCCAGCCGATATCGACGTTGTCGCCCACGACCAGGACGGGATCGGCGGAGTCGGTGCGCCCGATCAGCGTGCTCTGCCCAGACACCCGGCAGTCACGTCCCAGACGGATCCGCAACGGCCCCAGCACCTGCGGCATGCCGGAATACAGCCGAAGACCGGGCGCCGAGGTTTCCACGCGGCTGAGGAACAAGGGCGTCCACCACAGAATACGCCCCGCCTCCGCGATGGCATGACGAAGGCCGAGATGCATCTGATACAGCGCGCGATGCAGCGGGCGGATCACGGGCATCCTGGCGCCGCGCGCGGCCTGGACCGTGCGGTAGGCGGCGCGGGCGGCGGGGGTTTCCCGGCGCTTGACCCACCGCTTCAGCGCGGTGGGTGACAGCGACAGAGACATCGCGTTCGACATCGTTGCCATCCTCATTCCACGGTGACCGACTTGGCCAGGTTGCGCGGCCGGTCGACATTCCGGTCCAGCGCCAGGGCGGCGTGGTAGGCCAGAAGCTGCAACGCCACGGCCTGCGCGAAGATGTGCCCCACGCCATCACCGGGAAGGGTCAGGATCGTGTGCGCCACGCCCTGGAACGCGACCGCGCCATCGGAGTCCGTCAGGGCGACAACATGGGCGCCCCGTGCCCGCACCTCCTCCGCGCTGGAGACCGTCTTGGAAAGCAGGGCATCGCTGCCGGCGAACACCAGCACGGGCGACCCGGCGCGGATCAGCGCGATGGGACCGTGCTTCAGCTCGCCCGCCGCATAGGCATCGGCGCGAATGTAGGACAGTTCCTTCAGCTTCAGCGCGGCCTCGCCGGCCATGGCCGCGCCGGAGCGCCGGCCGATGAACAAGGCCTCGTGTTCGGTCGCGATGCGGTTGGCCAGCACGGCCAGGGCCGGCTCCAGCTCCTCGGTTTCCGCGCAGATCGCCGGGGCGGCGATTAGGCCGGCCTCCACCTGCGCGCGCAGGGCCGGATCGCCTTTGCGGGCCGCCGAGAACGCCAAGCCGAGATGCAGCAGGGCGACCAACTGCGCGGTGAAGCTTTTGGTCGCGGCGACACCCTGCTCGCGCCCCGCGTCGGTCGGCCAGACCAGGTCCGCGGCCCGCGCCATGGTGGAATGCGCCAGATTGACCACCGCCACGACGGGGATGCCACGCGCCCGGAACAGCGGCAGGGTCGCCAGGGTGTCAGCCGTCTCGCCCGACTGGGACACGAGGACCGCGACGCTGTCGCGATCGATGGGGGCCTCGCGGTAGCGGAATTCCGAGGCGATCTCGATGTCGCAGGGCAGGCCGGACAGGGATTCCATCAAGCTACGGGCGGCGGCGGCCGCGTAGAGGGAACTGCCGCAACCGACCACGATCAGGCGTCGAGCCGCCGCGATGGCCGCGGGCAGCGTGCGTCCGGCCAGGGCGGCATGGGTCCGCGCCAGCGCGTCCGGCTGTTCGGCGATCTCACGGCGGGTGTGATGCTCGAACCGATCCAGCGTGGTCGCCGTGTCCAGGTCCAGGACCGTCTCCCAGCCACGGTGAACGGCTCGGCCGGCCGGATCGGTGATGTGGATGCTGCGGCGGGTCACCACGGCGAGGTCGCCATCCTCCAACGCCATGAAGCGGTCGCAGATGCCGGAGAGGGCAAGCGGGTCCGAGGCCACGGCCCCGGCGCCCTCGCCGACACCAACGATGACCGGGCTGCCATGGCGCGCGACCAGGAGACACTCCGGCACGTCTTCGAACAGCACGGCGATGGCATAGGCGCCATGCAGGCGGGCGCAGGCCTGACGCACCGCCTGTTCCGGCGCCGCACCGGCGCGCCGAGCCTCGGCGATCAGATGGGGCACAACCTCGGAGTCGGTGTCGGACAGAAAGTGATGGCCAAGCGCCAGGAGTTCGGCGCGGAGGGCGGCGTGGTTCTCGATGATGCCATTATGGACCACCGCCACCCCCCCGCACACATGAGGATGTGCATTCCGCGCCTCCGCTCGGCCGTGCGTCGCCCAGCGGGTGTGGCCGATGCCGATGCAACCGGTGGCTTGTTGCCCTTCCAGGACGGTCAGCAGGTCGGCGGGGCGGCCGACGACCTTGTGGACGACGAGATCGGGCTGGCACAGCGCGATGCCCGCCGAGTCATAGCCACGATACTCAAGCCGGCCCAGGGCCGCGATCAGATCCGATGCAACGGGACGTGTCCCGACGATGCCGATAATTCCACACATGTAACGCTGTCTCCCGGTGGTCCGATGACCGATGATCCGTGCGGGAGACACAGCACATGGCGTGCCAGGGGAACCGGGGGGCGGTCTCGCGAATTGCAACGCGGAGCGCGGAAATCAGGGCCTTTGCGGCCCTGGCGGTGGTCAGGCCTGTCGGGTTGACGTGGTCCCCCGCCAGCCTTGCAATTTGCGATAGATCGTCGAGGGGTTGATCCGCAACAGCGCCGCGGCTTGGGGAACGTCGTTCGCGGTCCGGTCCAGGGCTGCCAGGATCAGCCGCTTTTCCATTTCGGCGAGCGGGATGATTTCGATCTCGGCCGGCGCCGCGCGGTCTGCGGCCCGGACCGGTTCGGCCGGGAGTGGGGCCGCGGGAGGTGGCGGCGGGATCGGCATTGGCGCGCCGACCGACGGCAACGCGGTCTCGCGCGCCGGCGCAGCGGGGGCCGGATCGTCGTGGCCCATGACAGGCGGGATCACGCGCGCTTCCGGGGAGGGCAGGGCGGACGAGGCCACTGCCGCGGGCGGCGGTTCCACGGGCACGGCGGCCTCGGTGGCCTGGCGCAGTTGCTCGGGCGACGCGCCGGCCCTCAGGGCTGGCGGCAGCATCGAGACTTCCACGACCTCCGCGTCGTGCAGCACCACGATGTTGCGAATGACATTCTGCAATTGGCGGACATTGCCGGGCCAGCGGTAGCTGAGCATCAGCCATTCCACATCCGGCGCGAAACGCTGGAACCGCCGCCCTTCCTCCTTCGCGAAGTCGGCCAGGAACTGGCGAGCAATCAGGACGACATCATCGCCGCGTTCGCGCAGGGCAGGAAGTTCGATGGGAACCACGTAGAGGCGGTAGAACAGATCCTCCCGGAAGCGGCCTTCCTGGACTTCCAGCATCGGATCGCGGTTCGTGGCGCAGACGAAGCGGATATCCACTTTCTCGGCCCGGGATCCGCCCACGGCGGTAAAGGTGCCGGTCTGGACGAAGCGCAGCAGCTTGACCTGCATATCCAGGGGCATTTCGCCGATCTCGTCCAGGAACAGTGTCCCGCCATCCGCGGACTTGGCGGCGCCGACGCGGTTGTCCGTGGCGCCGGTAAAGGCCCCCTTCACATGGCCGAAAATCTCGCTTTCCAGCAGTTCACGCGGGATCGCCCCGCAATTCAGGGCGATGAACGGCTTGGCCCGACGCGGGCTGGCGCGGTGCACGGCTTCGGCGGCGAGTTCCTTTCCGGTGCCGCTCTCTCCGGTTACGAAGACGCTGGCCTTGCTGGTCGCGACGGACTCGATCGTCCGGTAGACCGCCTGCATCGCGGCCGAGGCGCCGATGAAGCCGAAGAACCGATCCCGTCCCAACTGTCCCTTGATGCTTTGCAGTTCCGCCGCGAGGGCGCGCTTCTCCAGGCAATTGCCCAGTGTGACGGTCAGGCGGGCCCGGTTGAACGGCTTCATGAGGAAGTCGACCGCGCCCTCACGCATTGCCTCAACGGCTGTATTGACCGAGGCATTGGCGGTGATGACGATGACGGCGGTGTTGATGGATGCGGCGCGCAATTGCCGCATCAGTTCGAACCCAGAATAATCCGGCAGTTCCAGGTCCAGCAGGATGACATCCGGGTCCCAGGTCCGCACGAGTTCAAACGCCCCGCCGGCGGAGTCCTTGATCCGCAGGTCATGGCCTTCCCCCGCCAGCAAGGCGCGCAGCAGTTCGGCCTGGCTGGGGGTGTCCTCGACGATCAGAATCCGGGCCTTGCCGCTCATGCGTCGTATCCCCGCGCGGTCATCAGGTCGTGCACGGCCCGAATGACCGCGCGGGCACTCGCCGCGATCCTGGTTGCATCCGGCACGGTCAGGGCGGCGGCGGTGGCTTCGGACACCATCAGGGCGCGGACGTCCTGTTCCAGTGATCGGGCGCCGACAATGCTCGCCACGCCGGCGATGATGTGCGCCGTCCGGAGGATCGTCGGCGTGTCGCCGGCCTGGGCGGCGGCCAGCAAGACGCCGGTCGTGCGCAGCAGGTCGGCTTCGGAGGCCGAGATCACCGCGCGCAGGTCCTCCGCGGTCACGTCAGCCGCCAATTGCTCCAGGACGCCTGGATCGATATCGCTCATGCTTGATCGCTCCCAGGAACGGCCGTGGATTTCAGGCGCGCACCGTCATCAAGGGCGTGCGACGCAGATACCCCCGAAGGGCCGCCATCGCGCGGGGCATCACTGGCGCCAACCGATATGATTCACGTTCCAGTTCGGTCAGCAGCGACGGGTTGTCGCGGTCGTTCATCACGGTGCCGAGCAGGCGGGCGCCCGCGCTGTCGAGGGACGCGCGCGCCTCCCGGACGGCGGAGACGGGGGTGCGTCCGGCGAGCGTGATCATCACGGTAACATCCGCGGCCGAGGCGACCGCCGTCGCGGGAATGGTCTCATGGTCGCGCGACAGGACCGGGGCGGTGTCGAATACAACGAGGCCCCAGTCGGCGGTCCAGCGTTCGAGTTGCCCCGCCAGGGCGCCGGATTCGCGCCAGCGGTCGGCATCGCCGGGCGCGACCTGTGCCATGATGGACAGCCCCATGGCGGCCAGGGAAACGATTTCCCCCGGCTCGGGGCGCAGGCCCAGCAGGCGGCCCACGCCTGGGTTGATCTGGTTCAGATCCACCAGCAAGGACGGCGCGCCGGCCGCCAGGCCCGCCCGTCGGGCCAGGGCGCTGGCGATCAGCGTTGTGCCCTCTCCGGGCCGGCTGGACACGATCGCGACGCTCCGGGCACCGGCCGCGCTGATCGCGCGCCAGAGGGTTTCGATTTCCGGATCATAGGGGGACAGGAGTGTCACAGCAGCACCTTCAGCAATGCGAAGATTGATAGGAACGAGATCGTGTCGCGGACGTTGTCCATGAAGATCTTCCATTCGCTCTGGTCGACCGATGGGACGTAGACGGTGTCACCGGCGCGCACGACCGGGAGGAGGGAAAAATCGCCTCGCTTGGCGAAGTCCACCAGGTTGAACAGGCGCGCCTCGTTGCCGCAGCAGGAAAGGTTCACGACCACGATCTTTTCCTGGAGCGCTTCCTTGGTCGGGCCGCCGGCCTCGGCCAGCAGGTCCAGGATGGTCATGCCATCGGTGAAACGGTAGCGGCCCGGCTTGCCGATGGAACCAAGGATGCGGATCGTGGCCGATGGCGCTTCCTCCAGCCAGTTCCGGTTGCGGTCGGGGACGAAGATCACGTCACCGGGGCGCACCCGCGGCAGCAGCGTGTCGTCGCCGGATTCGAAATAGGCCGCGAGGTTGATCTTGCTGACACGGTCGCGTGTCTCACCGCGGTGCGACACGCGGATGTTCAGCAGGTCGGCGGCGGCGGTCGGGCCGCCGGCGGCGGACATGATGTCCAGGAACGTCAGGTCGGGGGCGAAGGCATAGCGTCCCGGATTGCCGACCGAGCCCATCACGTAGATCGAGCTGTCGGCCGCCTGCTTGATCCAGGTGGAGCGTGTGTCGCTCGGGCTCTGGGGCAGTTCGGGCACCACGATCGTATAGCCGGCCCGGATCGTCGGCAGGCTGCCGGCTCGGCCGCCATGGTCGAGGAAGCCTTGCAGGTTGAACCGGATGCTGCGCCCGCCGGAATCGCCGGTCAGGATCTGCACGGCGCTCAGGTTGCCGCGCTCATGCGGGCCGCCGGCCTGGGCGATGATGTCGAGCAGGGACATCTCGTCCGCCCACTCGAACCGGCCGGGCGCCTTGACCGCGCCGATGACGCGCACCGCGCGGTTGGGGGGCGTGCGCAGCCAGGACGCCTGTTCGGTGCCTTGCGTCTTTTCCGGCACGAACATCGCGTCGCCGGCCTGGATCCGGGGAAGCGTGGTGCGACCGCCGCCCTCGCTATAGGCCGCGAGATCGAAGGATTCGACGCCACCGCCGGCCCGCAGGACGCGGATCTGGCGGGAATCGGCGAACCGCGTCGGGCCGCCGGAATTGGCCAGGATATCCAGGAAGCCGGTCCCCGGGCGTACCTCGAACGCGCCTGGCTTGGCGACTTCGCCCATCACGTAGACGACGCCAGGGCCCGAGCGGACTTCCTCGGCTTCTTTCGGCACGAAGATCGTCGTGCCCGGTTGCAGCGGCTGGTTCATGGCCTGGTTGCCGCTGTCGAGATAGGCCTTCAGGTTGAACATCCGGGGGGTGTTGCCCGAGATGATCCTGATCTGCTCCACGCCCGCATAGCGCGTCACGCCGCCTGCCCGCAGCAGGGCGTCGACCGCGGTCACGCCGTTGCGGAACGCGAAGCTGCCGGGCGAATTGACCTCCCCGAACACCCGCACCGCCGACCGGTCCTCGGCCGCGTCGCCGGCCGCGGCCAGGGTGCGGGAGTCGAAATCGATCTGGACGTTGCCGGTCAGGGGGGACGCGGGGACAAAAATCTCATCCAGCGCTTGCAGCGCGGGAAGCAGGCGCGAATTGCCGGTATCGAGATACCGCTTGTAGTCGAAGGTGATGACCTGGCCGTTCCGGCGCACCTGCATCAGATCGAGCTGCGCGCCCTGGCTGAGGCCCCCCGCAGCGGCGATTGCCATCTGCACGTTGGCGCCCGCGGGCAGGTCGACTTCCCCCGCCTGCTTTACGTATCCCAGCACGGTCAGCGGCAGCCGTCGCTCCTTGACGGTCAGGCCGAACCGGGACACGTCGCGGTAGCTGACGGCCAGGGCCGAGCGGACGCGCTCACGCGCCTCGGCTAGGGTGAGGCCGGCGACCGGGATCGATCCGGCCTCGGGCAGCTCCAGCTGGCCATCGCGGCTGACCTTGAAGGGTTGGGCGAACGCGGCTTCGCCCGGCAGTACCACCTGCAACATGTCGCCAACCCCGATGCGCGCATTCGCCTGGGCCGCCGCCGGAAAGCAGGACAGCGTCAACAGGATCGTTGCGATCAGGATTGAGAGGGCGCGGTGGCACCGGCTGGGGCTCATGCGATACAGGGCTCCATCATGCGGGCTCCGCCCAGGCGGGCGAGGCCGAGTTCAGTTGCGTGCCGATCGATCTGGTCCAGCGTGCGGTCCGCATCGCTCAGCAGCCGACCGGCCACTTCGCGGCGGGCGCGGTTGACGTTGGTCTCCAGGACCATGATCTGCCCGGTCTCCCGGCCGGCGGCCTGGGCGGCCAGCGTCAGTTCGGCCATTCGGCGCAGGCTGCAATCCAGACGGCGGGCCGTGCTGGTTTCCATGATCTCGGCGGGCGGGGTCGGCCCGGCGTGTTCGGCCATGCCGCCGCCAATCTGGGGCGGCCAGGTGCCACAGGCGCTGACGCCGAAGGCCAAGCCGAGAACGGCGAGGTGGCGCATGATCAGTGGCTCCGGACCAGCGACCATCCGCCGAACCAGGGGCGGCGGCGGATCGGCTTGGCGGCTTCGAGGCCAAGGATGCGGGTCAGGCCAAGCTCGGTCAGCATTTCGAGCGGCTGGCCGGACGCGCCGGTCACGACCAATTCCCGGCCACGGGCCACGGGCCACGAGACGCTTGAACATATAGGTGATGGCCCCGAGGCCGGATCCATCCATCGACGCAACGTCCGACAGATCCAGCACGACCCGCGGGGCGGACGTCGCGGCCAGGGCCTCGATCGACGGGCGAAGGGCGGCTACGCCGGCGGCGTCGAAGGCGCCGCACGGGCGCAGGGCCTGGTCCGGGGTCTGCGAGGTGTGATGGAGGCTGGGTGTCATCTTGGGTCTCCTGGACAGAATGGTCTGTCCACGGACATGGGCAAGCGGCGTGCCAGGAGCGGCCCCCCATGCTCGGCCTCATGCGTCGGACGATACCGGATGTCATGAGAGCCTCGGTCCCCGCTGCCGACCCAAGCGTGAGCGCCGGAAACCCTCCCACGCCGGGATTGGTTCACTGACCGGACGCCGCACCTTGCATCACGGCCGGGAGTGTCCCGCAAGTCGGGGCCAATTGCAAATTGCAACGCGCCGCGCGTGTCGTCCGGCATGCGCGTTGCTTCGTCTGTTCCGTTCGGCCAAATGCCGCCCGTCATGTGCCGGGCGGCTGAGGCGCGACCGGACGGATGAGAGGTGCGCGATATGCGAGAGGCATGGCTTCTGCTTGATAGCCGAGGGATCGGCGGGATTGAATCGCATGTCGCGGAGCTGGCCGTTGGGTTGCTGGAGGCCGGGGATCGCCCGCGGGTCCTGTTCCTCGCCGACCACGGACCGCATCCGCTGCGGCAACGTCTGGATCAGGCGGGTGTGCCGTGGGAGGCGCTGTCGGGGGGGCTGTCCGGCCTGCTGGCCCGATGCCGCGCCGGTCGTCCGCGCGTGCTGCATACCCACGGCTACAAGGCCAATATACTGGGGCGCATCGCGGGCATCCTGACCGGGACACCGTTGGTGGCGACCTATCACGCGGGGGAGCGCCCGGGCGGGCTGCTGGCAGCCTATGACCTGGTGGACCGCTGGACCTCCGGCTTGGGCGCGCGCATCGCGGTCAGCAAGCCGATCCAGGCGCGGATGCCATTCGGCGCCACGCTGATTCCCAATTTCGTGGATGTGCCGATTACGCCACCTCACGCGACGGCAACGACCATCGCGTTCGTCGGGCGCATGTCGCCTGAAAAGGGGCCCGACCATTTCTGCGCGATCGCGCGGAACCACCCCGGGGCCACGCATCTTGCGTTTGGCGACGGGCCGATGCGGCTGGAACTGCAATCCCAGGCCGGAGCGAGCGTGCGGTTCGCCGGCGCGGTCACGAACATGGCGGAGACTTGGTCCCAGATCGGCCTGCTGGTGATCAGCTCCCGCGCCGAGGGGTTGCCGCTGGCGGCGCTGGAGGCGATGGCGAACGGCGTGCCGGTCGCGGCCTTCGCGCTGGGCGGGTTGCCGGACCTGATTGACGACGAGGCCACCGGCTATCTGGCGGCTCCGGGCGACGTTGCCGGATTGTCGGCGCGGGTGGGGAAATGGCTGGCCCTGTCGAGCGGCGAGCGTGCCGCGATGGCGCTGGCGGCCTGGCGGGCGGTCTCGGCGCGCCATGGCCGGCCGGGTGGCGTGGCTTCGGTGCGCGCCCTCTACGCCGGGGCCTGACGCCGGCAACCGGCCGGCCCCGGCTCAGCGCCTTTATGAGCGGCTGAACCTCGACCGGAGGGCTCGGCGTGTCGCGCCCAGCATCTCCCGCAGCGCCCGTTTGGACGGCGCGCGCAGGAAGGCGGCTGCGGACAGGGCCGCCGAACGGATGTCGTTTCCCTCGGCGTGGGCGATTTCGGCCTCGGCGGCCAACAGCCGCGAGGCGAACACCCGTATGGCGCTCCGGCTGATCGCGGCCGCGGCGGCGTGATGGCGCGCGCCGATGATGCGCAAGGCCAGGACTCGGGTGCGCAGGTTCCGGGTCTCGCTGCCGGGCCGGTGCATCAGGTAGTCCATCAGGACCGCCGGCACGCAGACGGCCTGGCCGCGGTTGATCAGGCGCAGCTACAGGTCCCAGTCCTCGGACGAAGGTAGGTCTTCGACAAAACCCCCGATTGAACGGACAAGATCGGTACGGGCGATGACGCTCGAAGTGCCGATCACCGGTTCGGCATAGATCCGGGCCAGCGCATCGCCACCGAGGACGAACGGCCGATCCTGGCCGGTGGCCAGGGAATTGAACCGCGGCCAATAGGCGAAGCAGGGACCGAGGTCGGACCCGTCCTCCGTCACGTGGCGGTAGTCGGTGAAGGACAACGCGATCTCGGGCCATTTGCGATGGGCGGCGAGCTGGATGTCCAGCTTCCCGGGCAGCCAGCGATCGTCGGCGTCCAGGAACGCAAGCAGCGGCGCCCGAGCCGCCACGATGGCGCGGTTGCGCGCCTTGGCCGGGCCGATCCCGTTGCCCCGCATGATCACGATCCGAGGGTCGGACACAGCCGCGTCGGCCAGCCAGGCCGGGGTTCCGTCGCTGGACCCGTCGTCGAACACGATGATCTCGATGTCCGGAGCCGATCCGATGGACTGGATCGCGCCGGGCAGCCACGGCAGGCAGTCACGCGTGGGAATGATGACGCTGACCGAAGGGGTATCGGACATCTCTGGCTCCTGGTGGATCCGAAAAGGGGAGACCCATGGGGTCGTGTGTCCTTTCCGTGCAGGCGGCGGGCCAAACGCCGCTTGCAGAACGCGAGCGCCGCGTCGGCACGTCTGGCACGCCTTGTGCTGTTGCCCAGGCAAGAGTTTCCCGCTTGCAGGAGTGTTGCGATGCGCACCGCCGTCCCTTCATCCGCCGTGTTGTCCTCCTTTGAGTCAGTCGGCGAACCGCGTGATCCGGATCGGCGCGCCGCCGTCCGGCACGGAACGATGCCGAATTTGACTGCGATGTCCGGGACGGCCTCGGGCCGTGGACCGGAAACGGTGCTTTATGTGCTGGGGGCGTTTCCGGTTCTGTCGGAGACATTCATCTCCAACGAAATCCGCGCCATGCGGGCCCAGGGCCATACGGTGGTGCCGCTGGCCCTGGCACCGCATGAGGGCGCCTGCCAGCCGGAGGACGAGGCGTTTCGCGACGAAACCCTGGCGCTGGCGGATATTCCGGCCTGGCGGGCGATGATCGGCGCCGTCCGCGATATCGCTGGCCTGCGATCCGCGTTGCAATTTGCGAACGAGCAGACCGGCATCCGGCCGCGATCCCTGATGCTCGCCGGGATGCGGGTCGCGGCGGTGGCCCGGGCGCATGGCTGCACCCACCTGCATGCCCATTTCGCCCTCCCCGCCGCGGCGACCGCGATTGTCGCGGCGAAGCTGGCCGGCCTGACGAGTTCCTTCACCGGGCACGGCTACGACATCTACGGCACCCCGGCGGACCTTCCGCTCAAGCTGCGGTCGGTCAGCGTGGCCATTGCCGTGTGCGAGGACATGCGCCGGGACTTCGAGGCGATGGCGCCCGAGGCTCGGGTGCAAAAGGTCTATTGCGGCGTCGATCCGGATCGGTTCCGGCCGTCCAGCGACCGCGCCGACAACGGACGCCTGCTGGCCATCGGGCGGCTGGTCGAGCAGAAGGGCTACGATGTGCTGCTGGACGCGCTGGCCGAACTGGACCCGGCGGACCGACCCCGGATCGATGTGGTGGGCGGCGGCGAAATGGCCGAGACCCTGCCGCGCCGCGCCGCCGACATGGGCCTCGCCGACACGATCCGCTTCCTCGGGGCGCGTCCGTCCGGCTGGATCGTCGCGGAAGGCCCCGCTTACCGTGGCTTCGTCGCCCCCTATCGCCTGACCGCGACCGGCGACCGTGACACGGGGCCGATCGTCGTCAAGGAAGCGATGGCGATGGGCTTGCCGGTTGTGGCCTCGGCGCTGATGGGGCTGAAGGACACGGTCACGCCGGATTGCGGCCGGCTGGTTCCGCCGCGTGACGTGGCCGCGCTGGCCGAGGCTCTGCGCTGGCTGAATGGCCTGGAGCCGGACGCGCGCCGGGTGATGGGGCGGGCCGGGCGTCGGCGGATATGCCGGCATTTCAGCATCGCCGCGCAGGCCGAGGGTCTGGTGGACGCGATCCGGTCGGCCCGGTCGTGATCGGCTGGCTGTCGCGCCTGCCGCCGTCATTGCGGGACACCGCGCTGTATGGCGGCAGCCTGGCCTGGACCAAGGCGCTGACCATGGTCACGCTGCCGCTGCTTACATCGATGCTGGCGCCGGTTGATTTTGCTCGCCTGGAACTGCTGTCGAGCGCGGCGGAACTGGGCGCGCTGCTGGCCGGCGCGGGTTTGATCGACACGGCCTATCGCTTTGCCGGCCGCGACGACGCGGAAGGGCGACGGGCGATGGCGCAGGTGATCGGGCTGGGGATCGCAATCGCGCTCGGCTGCATCGCCCTGGTGGTCCTGCTGGCGCCCGTGCTCTCGGCCGGGATGCCGCTGGCAACATCGTCGTTCGAGATCATCCTGCTGGGGATCGCGGTGGCGCTGGAGGCGCTGATCGGCGTGCCCCTGGCCTGGATGCGCATGCGCGGCAGAGCGGGGCGGTACGCGATGGTGACGGTGGCGCGGGCGACGGGGCAGGCGGCGCTGGTCGTGGCCTTTGTCGCCAATGGTTGGGGCGTGACGGGGGTTCTGATCGCTGGCGCGATGGCGGCGGTGGCGGCGGCTTTCCTGCTGACGCTGGGGCAGGCGCGCGCGACCGGCGTCCGGATGGCGCCGAACGCGTGGGGCCGCCTGGCCGCCTATGGCCTGCCGCTCGTCGGTGGCGGGTTTGCCACGTTCCTGCTGGGCACCGCCGATCGCTGGCTGCTGGCCGGCAGTGTGCCGGCCGAGGCGCTGGGCCATTATGCTCTGGCCGCCAAGCTCGCGCTGATCGCGGCGCTGCTGACCCAACCTTTTGAGCTGTGGTGGTATCCGCGGCGGATTGCGTTGCTCGATGCCCCGGACGGGCTGGCGCGCAGCGCGCGGGTCGTGACCGCGGGCGTTGTGCTGATCGCGCTGTCCGCGGCGGCGACCGCTGTCATTGGGCCGTTGTTGATCCAGGTGTTGACGCCGCCGGCCTACCATCCCGCCGCGGCGTTCGTGCCCTGGCTGGCGCTGGGGCTGGCGCTGCAAAGCCTGGGCAGCCTGCTGAATGTCGGGTGCTATGTCCGTCGGACCGGCATGGTTCCGATGGCGGTCAACGGTGTCGCCGCGATGGTCGCGGTGGCTGGTTATTTGGTGCTGATCCCCGCCCATGGCGTGGCGGGCGCGATCGCCGCGACGCTGCTGGCGCAGGCCGCGCGCCTGGTCCTGTTCCTGGTGCTGTCGCAGCGTTGGGTCCGCCTTCCCTTGTCCGTCATCGTGCTGGTCGCGCCGGTTGTGACGTGCATTGCCGCCGGGGTGTTTTCGGTTTCCGGTGACTTTGCTGTGGCGGCTGTCCCGATGTTGGTCCTGGTTGTTCCGGCGGCGATTGCCAGCGGAGCCTGGCCGTGTCCCGCGCTTTCCTGGCTGCGAGGAGTTCCCGCCCGTGCGTGACCTGAATGATCGCCGCAGCCAGATCGCGATCGCGCTGAGCGCCTGTGCGGTGGTGGCGGCGGTTGCCTATATTGCGCCGCACCCCGCCGTAATGCTCGCGCTGGGCCTGGCACCCGTCGCGGCGATCGTGGCGTTTCGCAACCCGTTCGTGCTCTGCCTGGCGTTCATTCTGTTGACATTCTTTCGGCTGCACGAGGCTTTTCCCGTCCTCAATCCGCTGCGCCTGCCGCAGCTGGTGGCGATCGGCACGCTGCTCGTTCTTGGCGCCCATCTGGTGACCCGGCGCATCGACATCGCCTGGGACCGACAGTTGCGGCTATTCGTGATCTTCTTCGTGCTGATCACGATTGGCGTGCTTGCGGCCACCGGGCGGGACATCGCGATCGCCTACTGGACCGATACATTCGTCAAGATCGCCATCATGGTCTTCGCGATCGCGTCGCTGGCGCGGGGGCCAACCGACTTTGCGATGGCAAGCCGAGCGTTCGTGCTGGCGGGGATGCTGGTGGCTTATGTGGCGTTGTATAATAGCGCGAACGGAATCGGCCTGGTCGAGGGAACGCGCGTGACCATCGGTCGCGACATGGGATCGGTGCTGGGTGATCCGAACGACCTGTCCTTGGTGCTGCTGTTCCCGATTGCCTTCGCGGTCTCCCTGATCCTGACCGAGCGGACTCCGATCCTGGTTCGGCTGTTCGGGATGG
>CAMCDA010000096.1 GCA_945873195.1 Asaia bogorensis | reverse complement strand
TTGCGTTGCGGATCAATCGTCTGAACCGGGACTGGGACGCTTATTGGGCGGCGCTGGCCGACAGGCCGTCGGCACCCGCCAATCTCAACCAGCCAGAAGCGTCATCGAACGCCGCCGCTTGATCCCACAACTTTGGTTCGCACCCGTGCGGGAAGTTTGCCGCCGGTGTCAGCCGGTCGCGTTTTCGACGATACCACGCCGGACCATGACGACCGGGCTTTCGGGCTTTTCAGGGTCCAGCACCTCCAGCAGCCTCAGCGCCGGACCGGATGGCCGCCGCGCTCCGCGTTCCCATTGCGCGACGGCTGACTTGTCCACGCCCAGAAGCCGAGCAAAGACGGGTTGGCTCATGCGGGTGGCGGCTCGGATTCGTTTGACGTCGCCTTCGCCATAGTCGGGACGCGGCTCCGGGCAGAGGCGGTCCATCTCCCGCATGCCGCGCTCGTCCAGCGCGCCGACGCGGTGCAGGGCAACGGCCAATCCGTGAGCCGTCGTGAGCACTTCATCCTCGACCGCCACCGCTTTGGTGGATCTAGGCGCTTTCGGTTTCATGACAGTCCACCTCAATGACATCGCCGTTGGATCGGAGCGCCTCGACCTGGTGATCGCTGGCGGTCGTGAAGGCGCCGGCCACGATCCTGAGCGCCTCCTGCCCCTGGGGCGTCAGGGTTGAGGCCACGCTCTTGGCGAAGGCGAAGGCAAACAGCACCCTGTCGGTACGTGGCTGGCGATAGGCGATGATCGCCCGGTAGCCACCGCGCTTGCCTCCGCCGGCACGAGCGATCCGCTTCTTGAACAGGCCGCCACCGAGATCGGCCTCTCCCGCACCCAGCCGGCCGGCGACGAGTTCGGCGGCCGAACGACAGAGCGCGCTGTCGGGCATTCGTTCCTTCCGCATCAGTCGACCAACCTGGGGCACCAGAAACACGCGCATGGGCCTCAGCGTATAGCACAATGTGCTATGGTTTGCTACCGTGCCGATAGTCCGGTGGTGCCGAATGCGTTCCCCCCTCCCCACCCAGCCCCCGGTCCCCTAACATCCCCGCTTCACCGAACCGGACACCATGATGCCGTCCTGGGCCACCGCCATCCCTCCCGCGATCCCCCGCGCCGCTTTGGTCACCGGCGGCGGACGGCGTCTCGGCCGCACCATCGCCCTGACCCTGGCGGAAGCCGGGTTCGACGTCGCGCTCCATTGCAACGCCAGCATCGACGATGCCCTGGCGACCCAGGCCGAAATCCAGGCCCTGGGCCGGCGCGCGGTGATCCTGCGCGGCGACCTCGCCCAGGAAGCCGAGGTCGTCCCCCTCATCCCCCAGGCCACGGCCGAACTTGGCCCGATCGGGGTCCTGGTCAACAATGCCTCGGCGTTCGAGCGGGATGACTGGCACGACGCCACCCGCGAGTCCTGGGACAAGCATATCGAGCCGAATCTCCGCGCGCCGTTCGTTCTGATCCAGCATTTCGCCGATGCCCTGCCGAAGGGGGCCGAGGGCGTGGTGATCAACATGATCGACATGCGCGTCTGGTCGATCACGCCGCATTTCGTGTCCTACACCGTCTCCAAGTTCGGCCTCTGGGCGCTGACGCAGAGCATGGCCCTCGCGCTGGCCCCGCGCATCCGCGTCAACGGCATCGGTCCCGGCCCGGCGCTGCCCAACACCCGCCAGACGCCGGAGCAGTTCGCCCGCCAGGCCGCCTCGGTCCCGCTGCGGCGCGGACCGGTGATCGAGGAGATCGGGCGCGCGGTGATGGCGATCCTGACCCTGCCGTCCATGACCGGACAGATGATCGCGCTCGACGGCGGGCAGCATCTGCAATGGTCCCCGGGTCCGGCCGAGCCGGGGGATGACGAGTGATGGTCCCGGGGGGAAGGCCGCTCGCCAGTTCGGCCGACAAATTGCGTCACGTCTTTCTGCGCGACCTGGTTCTGCCGGCCCGGATCGGGGTCTACCCGCATGAGCGGACCCAGGCGCAGCGGGTCCAGGTCAATATCGACCTCGGGGTGGCCGAGGATCAGACCCCGCCGCCGGCCGATCCGATGACGGTCGCGCAGGAACTTGCCCGGGTCGTGGATTACGAGCAGATCGCCAACCGGGTGCGCGCGATCGTAGGCGAACGGCATGTCCGCCTGGTCGAAACCCTGGCCGAACGACTGGCGGTGGCGTGCCTTGCCGACCCCCGCGTACGGATCGCCCGGATACGGGTCGAAAAGCTTGATGTTTTCGCCGACGCGGCCTCCGCCGGGGTTGAAATCGAACGGTGTCAGGAGGATTTGTCCACCTCCTGAAGGGCGGCACGCAAAAGGGGCTGGCGGTTCCCCGGCGTTTACCCTCTCCGCCAAGGGGTTCCCAAAAATACTGTAAAAATAATATATTATGAGGGCCTATTTTTTGTGCAATGGTTAAGTAACATAGCGATTCCGTGATCTTGCGCGCTTTGCCCTCGGATTGGCCCACAGACTTATCCACAGGTTTGGTGGATGAATCCCTGAACCCCAATCAGGCTCCCGGATTTCCCCCGCCGGATGGTATCCTGGACCCTATGATCTCCCGTTTCATCCCCGCATGACCGATCCGGATTCGACCTCCGAGGTCTCGCCCCCGGAACCCGCGCCGCCGCTCAAGGGCGTGGCGGTGATCGAGGCCGCGTTGGAAACCATGCCGGCGAACCCCGGCGTCTACCGGATGCTCGATGCCAAGGGGGACGCGCTGTATGTGGGCAAGGCCCGCAGCCTCAAGCGCCGGGTACTCAACTACACCCAGATCGGCCGGCTCGGCGAACGGCTGCGGCGCATGGTCTCGGAAACCGTGTCGATGGAAATCGTCACGACGCATACCGAGGCCGAGGCGCTCCTGCTCGAAGCCAACCTCATCAAGCGGCTCAAGCCGCGCTTCAACATCGTCCTGCGCGACGACAAGTCCTACCCCTGGCTGATGCTGACCGAGGACCATCCTTTCCCGCAGATCGCCAAGCATCGTGGCGCGCAGACGCGGAAGGGGACCTATTGGGGACCCTTCGCCTCGGCCTGGGCGGTGAACCAGACCGTGACCGCGATGCAGCGCATCTTCCTGATCCGCTCCTGCGCCGACACGGTGTTCGCCAACCGATCGCGCCCCTGCCTGCTGTTCCAGATCAAGCGTTGCGCCGCCCCCTGCGTCGGGAGGATCGCGGAAGACGACTATGCGCGCCTGGTCACCCTGGCCAAGGCGTTCCTCGCTGGGAAATCCGCGACCGTGCAGCAGATGCTGGCGGCCGACATGGAACAGGCGGCCGAGGCGTTGGAATACGAGCGCGCCGCCGCCATCCGCGACCGCATCCGTGCGCTGACCTTCGTGCAGGGCAATGACGTGGTGAACCCGGCCAGCCTGGACGACGCCGACGTGATCGCCGCCTGGCAGATCGCCGGCCAGACCTGCGTGCAGGTGTTCTTCATCCGTGGCGGGCGCAACAACGGCAACCGCGCCTTCTACCCGACGCATGCCCGCGCCGAGGAGGCGCCCGAGGTCCTGGGCGCCTTCATCGCGCAGTTCTACGACGACAAGCCCCCGCCCACGACGCTGCTGATCAACCATCCCCTCCTCGAACAGGCGCTGGTGGCCGAGGCCCTGACGCTGAAGGCCGGCCGCAAGGTGGAAATCCTGGTGCCCCAGCGGGGTGAGAAACACGCCGTCATCCAGCACGCCGAAACCAACGCGCGCGAAGCCCTGGAACGCAAGCTCGCGGAAAGCGCCGGCCAGGGGAAGCTGCTGGACGGGGTCGCCACGCTGTTCCAATTGCCGGCCCAGCCGCAAAGGATCGAGGTCTACGACAACTCCCACATCATGGGCGCGCATGCCTATGGCGTGATGATCGTCGCGGGGCCGGAGGGGTTCATCAAGGCCGCCTACCGCAAGTTCGGCATCCGCGGCGCGATCACGCCGGGCGACGACTTCGCGATGATGAAGGAGGTGCTCGAACGCCGCTTCACCCGCGGCCTGAAGGAGCAGGCGGAGGGCGGGGCGGAGGCCAACTGGCCCGACATCGTGCTGATCGACGGCGGGGCGGGGCAGCTCTCTGCCGCCCGGGCGGTGCTGGAGGAGCTGGGCGTTACCGACGTCAAGCTGATCGCCATTGCCAAGGGGCCGGACCGCGACGCCGGACGGGAGTGGTTCCACACGGATGGGATGGCGCCGTTCCAACTGCCTCCGCGCGACCCTGTCCTGTATTTTCTGCAACGCTTGCGCGACGAGGCCCACCGCTTCGCCATCACGTCCCACCGCGCTGGCCGGTCGAAGGCGATCAAGCAGAGCGAGTTGGACGAAATCCAGGGCATCGGATCGGCCCGCAAGCGCGCGCTGCTCAATCATTTCGGATCCGCGCGGGGTGTGAAGATGGCGGGGCTGGGGGACCTGGAGGCCGCGCCTGGCATCAGCCGCGAAACCGCTCGGCGGGTCTACGCCCATTTCCACCCGGGCGTGCGGATGGAGGGGGTGGGCTAGGCCCCGCGTCCCGCGCGCGCCGCAGGACTTCTGTTATTCACATTGGCATGCGTTCCGCTTCGCGGGGTTTGGGAGTAGGATGCGCCCCGCATGTTGACCGATCTGCCCAATCTCCTGACGCTGTCGCGCATCGCGGCCATCCCCGTGCTCGTGGCCCTGGTGGCGATGCGCACCCCGACAGCCGACCTCGGCGCCTGCATTGTCTTCGGCGCCGCCGCGATCACCGATTATTTCGACGGCAAGATTGCCCGCTCGCGCAGCCAGCAATCCGACCTGGGCCGGATGCTCGACCCGATCGCCGACAAGCTGCTGGTGGGCGCCGCGCTGATGATGCTGGCGGGGCAGGAGCGCCTGTCGAACCTCGGCCTGTATCCCGCGATCGTGATCATGCTGCGGGAAATCCTGGTCAGCGGGCTGCGGGAGTATCTGGCGACCCTGCGCATCGGCCTGCCGGTGACCGGCCTGGCGAAATGGAAAACGGGCTTTCAGATGGGCGCGCTGGGCACCTTGCTGGCCGGCGATACCGCGGCGGGGGTCCTGCATATCAGCTTCCTGCCGGTGTCCTTCATCGGCGAGACAATGCTGTGGATCGCCGCCATCCTGACCATCATCACCGGTTGGGACTACCTGCGCGCGGGCTTCCGCCATGCCTCCGCGACGCCGGCCGATCGGGCGCTGCGTGGCCAGCCCTGAGTCGCTGAACCTGGCACCGGCCGGCCGCGACGCATGAGGGTTCTGGGCATCGTCGGCTGGTCCGGCAGCGGCAAGACCACATTGCTGGTCGAACTCCTGCCGCTGCTGCGCGCCGCGGGGATCACCGTCTCCACCGTCAAGCACGTCCATCACGGCTTCGACATGGACCGCCCCGGCAAGGACAGCCATCGCCACCGGGAAGCCGGCGCGCATGAGGTGATGATCGCCGCAGGCTCCCGCTGGGTGCTGCTGCATGAGGTCGTGGGCGCCGAACCGCCGCTGCCCGACCTGCTGGACCGGATGGACCCGGTCGATCTGATCCTGGTGGAGGGCTACAAGACCCATCCCTTCCCCAAGCTGGAGGTGCACAGGCCGGCCCTCGGCAAGGCGCCGATCTGGCCCGACGACCCGCATGTGATCGCGGTCGCGAGTGATTCACCGCTCGATATCGGCGCCCGGGTCGCGCTGCCGCTGAACGATCCCGCCGCCGTCGCGCGCTGGATCATCGGCCGGCTGCCCACCCTCCCGTCCGACAGTCCTTGAGTGCGCGGCCATCTGAGGGCACATTCGCCTCCGGGCATCCCGCCGGGGCCCGCCACGGGCGAATTCGGCGCACGACCCTTGACCCCGACCCAACTCCGTGGGGAGCCTTGCCGCATGCGGCGTATCATGATGTTCGGCCTGTTGATCGCACTCGGCGGCTGTGAGGGCTACAATACCTGGTGGAACCCGCCCTTCACCTCGGGCACCAACCCGAACATGCCCCGGGGTGACAGTATCAACCTGCGCCGGGTGATGGGCGGCTTTGTGGCCGTGACCCCGCTGACGCCCGAGCCCGGCGATATCTGGCCCGGCCCCGTGCCGGAAATGCCGACGCTGCAGGATGTCGAGCGTGATTCGGGCATGGGGGAACGTCTGTCCGCGATCCCGCCGATGGGCGCGCCGCCGGCCCATCCCCTGGCACCGAACGCGGCTCCCCCGGCGCGCGACCCGGCCGGACGGATCATCAACGCGCCCAGCGGGCCTTCGGTCACGACCGGCGGGACCTCGGGCTATTCGACGACTATCACCCCGCGCGGTTCCGCGATCGTCGTGCCGAACGGCAACGGAACCAGCACCATCATCCATCCGGACGGCAGGATCGAAACCGTCCCGACCCCCCGCTGACCGACGCCATGGGCCAGCCCACCACGATCCTCTACTTCGCCTGGCTCCGGGAACGCGTCGGCACCGCGCGGGAGGAGATCGAACTGCCCGACACCGCGCGGACCGTCGCGGCGCTGGTGGATCTCCTGGTCGCGCGGGGCGGGGGCTACGCGGCCGCGTTCAGCAACCGCCGGACGGTGCGCTGCGCGGTGAACCAGGAATTCGCCGATCCCTTGGCGCCGGTCGGCCCGGGGGATGAGATCGCGTTCTTCCCCCCCGTGACCGGCGGCTAGGACGGAGGCGACCATGGCGCGCATCCGCGTGCAGACCGAGGATTTCGACACCGGTGCCGAAATCGCCGCCTTGACGGCTGGCCGGAGCGATATCGGCGGCATCGGCGTGTTCATCGGCACGGTGCGCGACAATCTGGGGACCCGTGAACCGGGGATGCCGGCCGTGACGGCCCTGACGCTTGAACATTACCCCGGCATGACCGAGCGGGCGATCGGCAAGATCGTCGCCCAGGCCGAGGCGCGCTGGCCGTTGCTGGGCTGCACCGTGATCCACCGCGTCGGCACGATGCGCGCGGGGGAGAACATCGTGCTGGTCATCGCCGCGTCATCCCACCGCCAAGCGGCGCTGGACGCGACGGCGTTCCTGATCGACTGGCTGAAGACCAAGGCCCCGTTCTGGAAGCGGGAGGATTTTGCCTCGGGTGAGGGGGCTTGGGTGGAGGCGCGGGAAGCTGACGACGCGGCGGCGGAGCGGTGGGGGACGGCGTGAGGGTTTTGGGTGGGGTGGCGGTGAGGCTTCCCTGGAGGTCGTGGGTCGCGAAGCGAACCAAGGCTGGGGGGAGGGGTCTCGCGGCACGGTTCCGGGGGTTTCAACCCCCCACCCCAACCCTCCCCCTCAAGGGGGGAGGGGGTAAATATATGGCACACCCAGCCCTCAAGGGGGGACGGAGTAATCTGGATCGGCCCCGCGCGCCCCGTCCGATGCCCTGACCCGGCATGGAAGAATCCCTCCCAGCCGAATTCTCCCTGATCGTCCGGCACTTTCGCCCGCTCGCCGGACCCGGCGCGCTGGACCTGCGCGACGACGCGGCTGAACTCATCCCGCCACCCGGCCGGCATCTGGTGCTGACCGCGGATGCCATGGTCGCGGGAGTCCACTTCCTCCCCGACGACCCGCCCGACCTGATCGGGCAGAAACTGCTGCGGGTGAACCTGTCTGACCTGGCGGCCAAGGGCGCGGTGCCCCTGGGCTACCTGATGACGGTGTCCTGCCCGCGCGGTACGCCCGACGCCTGGTACGCGGGCTTCGCCGCCGGCCTCGCGCGCGACCAGGCAACGTTTGGCATCACGCTGCTGGGCGGCGACACGACCTCCACCGCTGGGCCGATCTCCCTCTCCCTGACCGCCATCGGCCATATCGCGCCTGGACAGGGCGTGCATCGCTTCGGGGCCAGCGCCGGCGACTCCCTCTGGGTCACCGGCACCATCGGCGACGGCGCGCTCGGCCTGCAGGTCGCGTTGGGCGCGCTTTCCGACCCGAGCGGCTTCCTGCTCGACCGCTACCGCCTGCCACGCCCCCGCGTCGGGCTGACGATCGGCGGCATCGCCTCGGCCGGGATGGATGTGTCGGACGGGCTGGTGCAGGACCTCGGCCATATCTGTCGCGCCAGCGGATTGACCGCGCATCTGGAGGCGGCGCGCGTGCCGCTGTCCGACCAGGCCCGCGCCGCTGGCCCCGATTGGCTGGAAACCTGCCTGACCGGGGGCGACGATTATGAGGTCCTGCTGGCCGTCCCCCCCGACCGGGAAGCTGCCCTGCAAGACGCCGCCCGCGCCGCCGGCATCCCTTTGACCCGGATCGGCACCTTCCATTCCGGCCCGCCCCAGGTCATGGTGGTCGACGCCTCCGGCAATCCCCTCGCGCTCAAGAAGGGGGGCTGGAGTCACTTCTGATTCCGACCCGCCCGCAAGACGACCGCCCGCAAGACGACCGCCTGTACGACGACCGAGGGAAACGCGCGCCGATGAATAGAAACGTGTGGCTGCTGTTCGCCTGCCAGGCGATGCTGCACGCCGTGATGGCTGGCCAGACGATCATGGCCTCCCTGATCGGCTACCAACTCTCCGGCAGCGCGCTGAACACGCTGCCGATGGCGATCCAGATGGTCTCCGTCATGTGCTCGTCCGTGGTCTCCAGCTGGGCCTTCACCCGCTTCGGTCGCAAAAAGGGATTCTGGCTGGCCTGCGCCATCATGTTCTGTGGCAGCCTGACCTTCGCCACCGGGGTCTACACCAAGAGTTTCTTCATCTACTGCCTGGGCGCCATCCCCGCCGGTGTCGGGTTTGGCATGTCGCATCACCTGCGCTTCGCCGCCGCCGAGGTCGCGGCACCCGACGCCAAGGCGCGCGCCATCTCCCTGGTCATGGCCGGTGGCGTGCTCTCGGCGATCGTCGGGCCCGAGATGGTCAAGCAGACGCATGACATGATCACCAACTTCATGTTCCTGGCGACCTATCTGTACCTGCCGGTCCTGCCGCTGATCGCCGCCACGCTGCTGTATTACACCGAGCTGCCGCCGGCCCCGCCCAAGGCGACCGGCGTGCCCGTGCCGTTCCGCGACATCATTTCCCGCCCGGCCTTCATCACCGCGGTCATCAGTTCCCTGGTTGGCTATGGGACGATGAACCTGGTGATGGCCTCCACCCCGCTGCAGATGATGCTGTGCGGCTTTGGCGTCGCCGCCAGCGCCGAGGTTATCCGCGCCCACTCGGTATCCATGTACGCGCCGGGCTTCGTCACGGGGCGGCTTATCCAGACCTTCGGCAACCACCAGATCATCCTGGTCGGCGCCGCGCTGACCACGGCCGCGGTGGTGATCAACCTGTATTTCCCGCCGCTGTTCTGGACGTTCTTCATCGCGCTGGCGGTGCTGGGGGTCGGTTGGAACTTCATGTTCGTGGGCGGCACGACCATGCTGACCACCGCCTATGAAGCGCGGGAACGGGTGAAGGTGCAGGCCACGCATGATTTCATCGTGTTCGCCAACGTGGCGATGACGGCCCTGACCTCGGGCGTGATCGAGGCGGTTTGGGGCTGGACGGCCCTGAACCTGACCGTGCTGCCCCCCGTGATCATCGCGACAATCGTCGTCACCTGGCACTGGATCGCGAAGGGTCGCCGGGTGGTGGCGGCGTAGCGCCCCATTTCTTCCACCCGGCACTTCGGGTGAAACATCGGAATCGCCCCGTTGAATGGGACGGGTAGGAGGAAACCATGGCCGCAACCGGCAAACTCGCGCTTTACGCCAATGTCGGGCCACGCCTGACGCACTATGACGTCGATGTCGAAGCCGCTACCCTGACTCGGCGTAACACCGTCACCCTGCCCGCCAATGTCCAGTACGCCTGGCCGCACGCCAACCGCCAGGTCCTGTATGTCGCGTCCAGCGACGGTGCCTCGGGCATGGGGTCGCACGCGGGCAGCAACCACCATGTCTCCGCCCTGCGGATCGACCCGGCCACCGGCGCCCTGACCGCGTTCGGTACCCCGGTCGCCCTGCCCAGCCGCCCGATCCACATGGCGACCGATGTGCCCAGCGAACATATTCTGGTGGCGTTCAACAATCCGGGCGCCGCGCGGGTCTATCGGGTCAATCCCGATTTCTCGGCCGGGACGGAGGTCGTCCCGCCCGCGCCGGTCGATGCCGGCATATTCCCGCACCAGATCCTCGCCACCCCCGACAACCGGCTGGTCCTGGTGCCGGCGCGCGGCCACGACGCCGAACGGCGCAAGGCCGAGGAGCCTGGCGCTCTCATGGTCTACCGCTTCGCCAATGGCGGCCTGACCCCGTTGCCCTCCCCCGAGCCGGGCGGCGGCTTCGGCTTCGGACCGCGGCATCTGGATTTCCACCCGACCCGGCCCTGGATATATGTCTCCCTGGAACGTCAGAACGCCGTGGACATGTTCGAGCGGGATGGCGACACGATCGCGCCCATGCCGAAGTTCCGGGAGAACACTCTGGCGGCCCCGCATCAGCCCGGCATCCAGCAGATGGTCGGCACGGTGCATGTCCATCCGAACGGGCGCACCGTCTATGTCGCGAACCGGGCCTCGGGGACGGTGACGGTCAACGGGCGGCGGCTGTTCGCGGGCGGGGAGAACTCGATCGCCGTCTTCGCCATCGACCAGGCGACCGGCCGGCCCAGCCTGATCCAGCACGCGTACACGCATGGGATCCACCCGCGCACCTTCCACATCGACCCGAGCGGGCGGCTCATGGTCGTGGCCCATATCATGGGACACGATGTGCTGGCCGGGGACAGCGTCAGCCGGGTGCCCATGCGCCTGTCGGTGTTCCGGATCAAGGATGACGGGACGCTCGATTTCGTCCGCGCCTACGACATCGACACCGGGCGGGAAACCCAATGGTGGATGGGCATGGTCCCCTACTGACCCCCCTTCTTACCGCACCCCGCTCGGCCACAGCACCACACGGAGGGTCTGGAGCAGGATCACGAGGTCGAACAGGATCGAGAAATTCTTCACGTAATAAAGGTCGTAGCTGAGCTTTGACCGGGCGTCGTCGACCGACGCCCCATAGGGGTAGTTGATTTGTGCCCAGCCGGTCAGGCCAGCCTTGACCAGATGCCGCTCGTTATACAGGGGGATCTGTTCGGCCAGTTCCTTGACGAAGATCGGCCGTTCCGGACGCGGCCCGACGAACGACATCTCGCCCTTGAGGATGTTGAACAATTGCGGCAGTTCGTCGATCCGCGACCGGCGGAGGAACGCGCCGACCTTGGTGATGCGGTTGTCCTGCTGGGCCGCCCAGACGGCGCCGGTTTTCTCGGCATCGACCCGCATGGTCCGCAACTTCATGATCCAGAACACTTCGCCGCCGAGCGTCACACGCTCCTGCCGGTAGAGGATCGCGCCTGGGCCTTCCATCCGGATCGCCACGGCGGCCATCAGCAGCAGGGGCGCCGTGAGCAGCAGGACAAGCGAGCTGACGACCAGGTCGAACAACCGCTTCAGCGAGCGGTCCAGCGCGCTGAATGCGAATCCGTCCGAGAACACCAGCCAGCCGAGTTCCATCCGCTTGAGGTCGATCCGCCGGATCTCTTTTTCCACGAAGGACAGGTACTGGACGATCGGAAAGCCGGACTTCCGGCAATCGAGCAGGCGTTCCAGGTCCATGCCGCGGCGATCGTCGGGCGCGACGACGATCTGATCGGCTTCGGTCAGGCGGGCGGCGCTCAGGACGTCCGTCTCATTGGAGAACATGATCCTGACGCTCGGGTCATCCGCCAGCCGGGGATCGACAATGCCGAGCGAGGGGTCATGGAGGAAGACGATGTCGTAGTGGAGGCTGCTGCCTTCCTGGCGCAGCATGTGCCGCAGGTCCCAGGCGCGCGCCCCGGCGCCGACCACGAGCAAATGCCGTTGCAGCAGCCGGTGGCGCAGCATGAACGAAATGATAACCCGTGACGCGAAGGCGCAGAGGGTGAAGCAGACCGACGCAAGCGCAAAGACCAGCGCCTGGTCCCGCCCGCCCAGCGGCGTTGCGCCGGGAATGACCATGGCCGGCAGCATGGCGCCCAGGACGGACGCGGCGCAGCCCATGCCGACAACCAGGGGAACCCGGGACAGGGAGCGTCCGGTCTCGATCAGGGCTTCCCGCCGGTAGAGCCCCATCGCGTAGAGCACCAGGAGGTTCGCCACGGGATAGAGCGTGCCGCGGATATCGGCGGCGGTGGTGAACAATTCCTCGAAATCGGGCCGCCCCGCCCACAGGACCAGCGGCCAGGACAGGACAACCAGTATGGCGTCAAGCACGAACAGGGCGGTGCCTGTCGTGCTCATGGGGAGCTTGAACCACTTCATTGCGTCATCTTATGAGGATGGCGCAGCCTGCCGGCCGGGCGGTCCCGGGTACGGTCCTGACTGGGGGCGGATTGTGACGGCATCAGGGTTTCACGCCCGCGTCTCGCATGGCGGGCCAATCGTTGGCAGGTGGTGTTTATTCCTACCTCTTGCAACCCGTATCACGATTCATATCGATACGCGCTCAGGAAATCGTTTCCCGGCCCATTTCCAGGAACTTTTCTCGCCGGCGGGTCCGCAAGGCGGCGCTGTCCAGGCCGCTGACGGCTTGCAGGGCGCTTTGCATTGCCGCGTCGACGCTGGCGATGGCAGCGGCGGGTTCGCGTTGGGCGCCGCCGATGGGTTCGGAGATGATGGTATCGACGAGGCGCAGTTTCTTCAGGTCCTCGGCTGTCAGGCGCAGCGCCTCGGCCGCCGCGGGGGCCTGGGCCTGGTCGCGCCAGAGGATGGAGGCACACCCCTCGGGCGAGATCACCGAGTAGATCGAATGCTCCATCATCAGCACCTTGTCCCCGGCACCCAGCGCGATGGCGCCACCCGAGCCGCCTTCGCCGATGACGGTGGCGATCAGGGGGACGGGGGCTTCGAGACAGGCCTCGATCGAGCGGGCGATGGCTTCCGCCTGGCCGCGCGCTTCGGCATCGATGCCGGGGAAGGCGCCGGCGGTGTCGATGAAGGTCAGGATGGGCAGGCCGAAGCGGCCGGCGAATTCGATCAGGCGGCGGGCTTTCCGGTAGCCTTCGGGGCGCGCCATGCCGAAGTTGTGTTTGACCCGGCTTTCGGTGTCGGCACCTTTTTCCGTGCCGAGGACGACGACCGAGCGGCCGTGGTAGCGCCCCATCCCGCCCAGCACGGCGGCGTCGTTGGCGAACGCGCGGTCGCCGGCCATGGGGGTGAACTCGGTGATCAGGGCACTGATGTAGTTGCTGGCCTTGGGCCGGTCGGGATGGCGCGCGACCTGGGTTTTCTGCCAGGGCGTGAGCTTGGCATAGGTCGCGCGGAGCTGGCGGTCGGCGACGGCGGTCAGGCGCGCGACCTCATCGGCGATATTGATCCCGTTGGGCTCCGACATCCGCCGGAGCTCCTCGATCTTGCCTTCCAGTTCGGCGATTGGCTTTTCGAAGTCGAGGAAGTGGCGCATGGGGCCGGGCCTTTAGCATGATTCACGGGGAGGGGAAGAGCCACGACGCGCGAGGCGGGATTGTGATATGGTGTGGCGCATGAGCGAAGCTGTTCGAGCCATGACCGCGGAGGCGTTTCTGGACTGGTGTTTGGGCCAGGAAGGGCGGTGGGAACTGGTGGATGGCGTGCCTGTCGCGATGGCGGGGGCGCGGCGCGGGCACGATCTTGTTGTCGTCAATGCGCTGACATCGTTGCGTCCCGCGTTGCGCGGCGGGCCGTGCCAGCCCTTTACCGGGGATTTCGCTGTCCGAATTCCGAATGGCAATATCCGGCGGCCGGATGTTGGGGTGGATTGCGGCCCGGTTGATCTCAACAGCCTGACCGCGACCGATCCGCGGTTGGTGATCGAGGTTCTGTCGCCCTCCACCCGCACCTTCGACGCCATCGGGAAGCTGCGGGAGTATCAGCGGGTCCATGGCTTGCGTCACATCATTCTGGTCGACCCAGATGAGCCACGGGTCTGGCATTGGCGGCGCCCGGAGAATGGTCCCTGGACCGACCTTCTGCTGGAGGGGCTGGACGCCGTGATCGACCTGCCGGACCTCGGCGCGACGCTGGCGCTGCGGGACCTGTATGAGGGCCTGACCTTCAGGCCTCGCTTGCGTCCGGTGCCTGAACCGCCGGCATAGTCCCGGCGACCCGCATAGCCAGCGGGTGATGCGCCTCCACGAGCCGCTGCAACCGTTCGGCCATCACATGGGTGTAGATCTGCGTCGTCGCGATGTCCGCGTGGCCGAGCAGCATCTGGAGGCTCCGCAGGTCAGCCCCGTTCGCCAGCAGATGGGATGCGAAGGAATGCCGCAGCACATGCGGTGACACCCGCGCGGGATCGAGCCCCGCGGCCAGCGCCACCTGCTTCAGCAGCAGAAAGAACGCCTGCCGGGTCAGCGCCTTCCTCGGATCGCGGCCGGGGAACAGCCAGCGACCCTCCGATTCGGCCATCAGCGCGCGGGACGCGGCTTTCGCGGCCTCGGACAGCGGCACCAGCCGTTCCCGCCCGCCCTTGCCCTTGATCAACAGCAGGTCGGCATCGGCGGTCAGGGCGGAGCGGGGCAGGGACAGCAACTCCGACACCCGCATGCCGGTCGCATACAGGATTTCCAGCGCCGCGCGGGCCACCGGCCCGGTCCGCCCCACCCGGTCGCGGGCGGCGTTCAGCAGCGAATCGACCTCGCCCTCACTCAGGTATTTCGGCAGGGTCTGGGGCAGGCGGGGCGTGTCGAGCAACCCGGTGGGATCGTCGGTCCGGATCGCCTCCCGCAGCAGGAACAGATGGAACTGGCGCAGCGCCGACAACCGGCGGGCGGCGGTGCGCGCCGCCAGGCCCTGGGCGGGCAGGGACGCCATATAGGCCTGCAAGGTCCCCGCGTCCGCCTCGGCCACCTTCTGCCCCCGAGCCGCGGCAAAGGCGGCGAAATCCTCCAGGTCGCGGGCATAGGCCATCAGCGTGTTGCGCGCCGCGCCCCGTTCGGCGGCCAGCATTTCCAGGAACGCCTCGACATGGCGGTCCACTCAGCGGCCCTGGAAACGCTCATTCGGCAGGGTCTTTTCGATCGCCTTCGGAGTCGGCTGCGGCGGGAACGCCCCCAACAGCCCCGCGCCCACCGCCAAGGCGAGCAGGCCCACGGCCACGACGATCAGGAAAATGCGGCTCATCCAGGCTCCTGTGATGCGGCGGGCCAGTCATGGCCTGTCCTGCTGGGGCTGTGCTAGCTTCCGCCACCATGACACGCAACACCGCCTTGCGGGAGAGTCCTCCGCTGTCCGACACCACACCCCAACGCAGCATCGTCCTTGTCGGACTGATGGGCGCCGGGAAGACCTCGATCGGCCGGCGCCTGGCCGCTCGGCTGGGCCTGCCGTTCCGCGACGCCGATGATGAGATCGAGCGCGCGGCCGGCTGCACCATTCCCGAAATCTTCGCCCGATTCGGTGAACCGGCCTTTCGCGACGGCGAACGCCGGGTGATCCGCCGCCTGCTGCAAGGCCCGCCCACCGTCATCGCCTATGGCGGCGGCGCCTTCATGGACGCCGAGACCCGCGCCCTGACCCGCCAGCACGCGGTGTCGGTCTGGCTGCGCTGCTGCCTCCAGACCCTGGTCCGCCGAGTCGCCTCCCGCGACAATCGCCCCTTGCTGGCGAATGGGGACCACGAAGCCACCCTGTCCCGCCTGATGGGCATCCGTTACCCGATCTATGCCGAGGCCGATGTGATCGTTGATTGCGGCGATGATTCGCCAGAAACCACCACCTCCGAGGTCGTGAACGCCGTGGCCGCCCATGTGCCGCCGCTGCGGCTGGCCGTCTCCCTCTCCACCGCCAGCTATGACGTGGTGATCGGGGATGGGCTGATCGCCCGCGCGGGCGCCCTGCTCGCGCCGGTCCTGCCGCAGAAGCGCTGCGTGGTCGTGACCGACCGGGCGGTGGCGGGGCTGCATTTGGATCGGCTGATGGCGGGGCTGGCGGAAACGGGGTTCTCCGCGACATCCATCATCATCCCGGGCGGGGAGGCTTCGAAGACGGTCGAGACCTGGTCGAGCGTTGTCGACCAGCTCCTCGAACAACGGATCGAGCGCCGGACATCCGTCATCGCCCTCGGCGGCGGCGTGGTGGGCGACCTGGCGGGGTTCGTCGCGGCGGCGACGCTGCGGGGGCTGCCGTTCGTGCAAATTCCGACGACGCTGCTGTCCCAGGTGGATTCGTCCGTGGGCGGGAAGACGGCGGTCAACACGCGCTGGGGCAAGAACCTGCTCGGCGCGTTCTACCAGCCGCGGATGGTGCTGGCGGACATGGACACGCTGGCGACTCTGCCGGTGCGGGAACTCCGTGCCGGGTATGCCGAGATCGCCAAGGCCGGCCTGATCGGGGACGCCGCGTTCTTCGACTGGTGTGAGGCGAACGGCACCGCCGTGGTGGGCGGCGACCGGGACGCGCAGGCCGAAGCGGTGCGCCGCGCCTGCGCCTTCAAGGCCGCCGTCGTCGGCGATGACGAACGCGAGGAAAAGCCGAATGACGGCCGAGCGCTGCTGAATCTGGGGCACACGTTCGGGCATGCGCTGGAGGCGGAGTATGGCTACGACGGCGGGCTGCTGCATGGGGAGGGTGTGGGCGTTGGCCTGGGCCTCGCCTTCAAGCTGTCCGCCAGGTTGGGCCATTGCAGTTCGGCCGATGCCGAACGGGTGGTGGCGCATGTCGCGGCCTGCGGGATGGCGGCGGAGTTGCGGACTCTGAATCGGCGGTTCTCGGCGGCGACGCTGGTGGGGCATATGCGGCGGGACAAGAAGGTGCGCGACGGGGCGCTGACGTTTGTCCTGGTTCGGGGGATTGGGCAGGCGTTCACGAGCGCGGATGTGCCGGTGGACGCGGTGGTGGAACTGCTACGGGATGAGGGGTGTGAGGCGTAGGGGGGCTGGATCAAGGAAAGTGAACAGGGCTTAGGAAGCGGCTGGCGAAGGTAGACCTGGTGTCCAACACCCCCCAAGGGCGAAGGTCCATGGTTCAAGGTTCCGGACTTGTGACCGCGATATCCTTCCCCTGAACACGTAGCCGCTTTGTCGGATTGGAGGCGTCTGGGGCGCCCCAAAATCGCTAAGGCCCCTCAGGAATATTTCGGGCGTCCAGAGATTTGCTCGGGATGCTCACTTAAAAGGAGCGGAATGGCGTGCCTCCATCCGAACTTCCCGGCGTCAAGACGCCGTCCAAATATACCGCTGGGTTCCTTCGCTTCATGAATCCCGTGTTGGACGCCATGCGTGAGAAAGGTGGGCAGGCCCGACCGAGGGAGATCTACGACGCCATCGCGCACAATCTCAATCTGTCTGAGGAAGAGCGTAACGTTCTGAACAAGAACGGATATCCGCGTTTTGAGAACGAGATTGCGTGGGCGCGATCCTATTTCGTGAAGACCGGCTACATGGATTCTCCCGCGCGCGGTGTTTGGCGGCTCACCGACAAAGGCAAGGACGCCCGATTGGATGGGCCCGACATCGACCTGATTTGGCAGCGTGTGATGGAAATGAACGCACTCGCCAAGGAGGGCGGGCCCGGACTGCCTCCGGAGAAAGTTGCGTCCGATAGCAAAGCTCAGGCTACGGACGCGGGTGATGATGAGATTGCGCCTTCGCCGCAAACCTCGCCCTACAGCGCCCATCGACCTTCACTTATTGCGCTGATTGGTACGATGTCCCCGGCCGGCTTTGAGGAGTTTTGTTCGGAATTGCTCTCGCGTGTCGGAGTGGAGGATGTGCAGACGACGCAATATTCCAAAGATGGTGGAATCGATGGAACGGGTCGTTTGCGAATCAATGAGTTCGTCTCCCAACCGATCGCATTTCAAGCCAAGAAATTCGATGGTTCTGGCCGAAAAGTGTCCTCCGAGGAAATACAACGGTTCCGGGGCGCCATAGCAGGGTCATTCGGTTCTCGGCTGCATGACGGCGGCGATGGCCTGGACCCGGTGTTCGGCGAAGTGCTCGAAGCCCTCGACGATCCGCAGTCCCATCCGGCGCAGCAACGTCAGCGCCGTGTTCCGGCACGCGGCGAGCGCCTGAGGCG
>CAMCDA010000095.1 GCA_945873195.1 Asaia bogorensis | reverse complement strand
GGGCACGATTTCCAGCTCGATCTTGCCGGCGCGATACAGTGTCTCGAACACGATGGGATCAGAGCTGCGGGGAAAGGAGCAGATGATTTTCCGCACCCGTCCCAGTTCCATCAGCCGAGCCAGGCCGACATGACCGGCGCCGGCGTTGTTGGCGGCGACCACGAGGTCCTTGGCCCCCTGCTCGATCAGCCCGTCGATCAGGGCATTGGGCTGCCCGACTGAGCCGAATCCGGCCAGCAGCACGGTGGAGCCGTCCTTGATGCCCGCCATGGCATCGGCCATGGACTGGACGATCTTGTTGATCATGCGTCTCGCTTCCTCATTCCGCCCGTTCCGCGCCGTCAGGGCGCGCGCGGTCCGCACAAAGATTTAGCGCCGCCGGCCGAGGGTGCCAAGGCTTGATGCCCTGGCTCCCCCGCCCGGCGGCGCCATTTCAGCACCGTCCGGTTGGGATGGTTACCGCAAGGCGCGCGGCAGCCACAGAACGATGTCGGGGAAGAACAGGACGACGGCGAGGCAGATCACCTGCAACACCATGAAGTCGCCCATACCCTTGTAGATCATCCCCAGGCTCCACTGTGGAACGACGTTGCGTAGGTAATACGCCGACATTGCCACGGGTGGACTGAGGAAGGCCGTTTGCAGGTTCACCGCGATCAGGGCGCCGAACCACACCATCAGTTCCAGCTTGCTCAGGCCGAGTTGCAGGTTTTCGACGACCGGCAACACGATCGGCAGGAACACCAGGACGATGGCGGGCCACTCGAACGGCCAGCCCAGGATGAACACCGCGATCATGATCACGATCAGCTTGCCGAAGTCAGGCAGCGGGATCGCGGCCAGGGCCTGGGTGATGACCTGCGCCGTGCCCAGCTTGGTGAAGACCGCGCCGAAGACGTTGGATGCCACCGCGAGGAACAGCACCATGCCGGCGGTCATCATCGTCATCATCGCGGCGTTCTTCAACGCCTTGAACGTCAGCTTGCCGTAGGCCAGCGCGAGCAGCGTAGCACCGGTGGCGCCACAGGCCGCGGCCTCGGACGGCGTTGCCATGCCCATCAGGATGGTGCCCAGGGTGAAGCCGATCAGCGCCGCGAGCGGTACGACGCCGACGATGAACTCCTTGACCAGGACCCCGATGTCGGTGATTCGGTCTTCCTTCGGGACCGGCGGCCCGAGCGACGGGTTAAAGAAGCTGCGACCCATCGTGTAGATGATGTAGAGCGCGGCCAGCAGGAACCCAGGGCCGAAGGCGGCCGAGTACAGCATGTTCACCGGCACGCCCAATGTCGGCCCCATCACCACGAGCATGACGCTCGGCGGGATCAGCACGCCCAGCGTGCCGCCGGCGGCGATCGCGCCCGCGGACAGACGGGCATCGTAGCCAGCCTTGATCATCATCGGCGCCGCCATGATGCCCAGCACCGTCACCGCCGCGCCGACGATACCCGTCGCCATGGCGAAGATGGTCGCTGTCAGGATGACCGCGAGGTAGAGCGAGCCACGGACCGGGGCGAGCACATTGCGGAGCGCGGCGAACAACCGCTCCATCAAGCCCGCCTGTTCGGTCATGAAGCCCATGAAGATGAACAGCGGGATGGCGGGGAACACTTCATCCTTCATCGTGCCCCAGATCTGGAGGTACGAGAGGTTGAAGGTCAGTTCGATGCCCAACCCGATCCAGCCAAAGACCAGCGCGAGAAACAGCAGGGTGAAAGCGATGGGGAAGCCGATGAAGATGGTCGTGACCATGCCGAACAGCATGATCAGACCAAGGACTTGTTCTCCGGTCATATTTCGATCTTCTCGTTATGCACGAGGAACTCACCCGTGCGGGCCGCCCACAGGCTTTTGAGGAATTCCGAGATGCCCTGGATGAACAACAGCGCGCAGGCCAAGGGAATCACGCCGCGCAACGGCCAGATGATCGGCTGCCAGGACGTGGTGCTCGACCGCTCTCCGATATCCATCGAATAGAGGAAATCGTCGTAGCTGATATAGACCAGCACGAGCATGGTCGGCATGAAGAAGATCACATAGGCAATCGCGTCGATCGCGCCTTTCTTGCGATCGGAGAATTTCTCCCACAGCATATCCGTGCGGACATGCGCGCCCTTCAGCAGGGCGTAGGATGCGCCGAGCATGAACATCGAGCCGAAGGACTGCGTGGTGACGTCCAACGCCCACTCGGTCGGTTGATTGAATACATAGCGGGAAATCACTTCGTACGTGTTGGATGCGATCAACGGAAAGTTGAGCAGGCAGAACACGTAGGCGGTGTACTCGGTGAATTTGTCTATCCCGCGGATGGTCGCGAGATAGGCGGGTGGCGGCGTGGCGGCCATTGTTTTCCCCCAGTCTTTATCAAGAATCGGTCCTGGATCAAAACAAGACCCGCGACGGCAAACCGTCGCGGGTCAGGATTGAGGACCGAGGCCCTTACTTCTTGTCGGGCCAGTAGTAGTCAGCCGCGAGGCTGTAGGGCGGGAAGTAGAACTTCTTCATCGGCACGGTCACCGAGGCCCACTTGCGCTGCGCCTCATAGACTTCCTTGAAGACCGGGTTCTTGTCGGATTCACGCTGCGCGACCTTGTCCCAGGCCTTGAGCGTTTCGATCAGGATGTCCGGCGGGGTCTGCGTGATGTTGACGCCATGCTTGGTCTTGAATTCCTCGACCGCCTCGGCGTTCTGACGCTGCCACTTGGCCCAATGCCAGAAAAGGGTTTCCCAGGCGACGGCCTTGATCATTTCCTGATCGGCCGTGCTGAATTCCTTCCAGACATCGCCGTTGATCAGCAGTTCGCCGATCGAAACGGGTTCATGCAGCGACGGCGCGTAGTGCCACTTCCAGATGGTGTGGAAGCCGAACTTCAGATCGTCGATGCCGCCAACCCATTCGGCGCAGTCGATGACGCCGCGTTCGGCGGCCGGCATGATTTCGCCGCCCGGCATGTTGACCGTGCGCATGCCCATTTCATTGTAGACTTCCTGAGCGATGCCAGTTTGACGGCAGCGCATGCCCTTGAAGTCTTGCGCGTTCTCGATCTTACGCTTGAACCAGCCCAGAGCCTGCGGGCTTTGCGTGTGCATCGGGAGCGAGATGACGTTCATCTTGAGGGTTTCGCGGTAGAACTTCTGCATCATGTCGAAGCCGCCGCCGTGCCACATCCAGCTCATGTAGTCGATGAGGTCCATGCCGAACGGTCCGCCGGGGCCACCGGTGAACAGAACCGCGGCCTTGTTGCGGCCGACCCAATAGCCGGGCCAGCTATGCGCGCCGTCGACGACCTTCTTGTGGGTGGCTTCCAGCACTTCGAAGGGCGGCACGATCTGGCCGGCCGGCAGCGCCTCCATCTTGATACGGCCGCCGGAGACGACTTCAAGCCGCTTGGCGAAGGTGGTGACCTGATCATAGGCAGCGGCCGATGTCGGCCAGCTGGTCTGGATTTTCAACGTGCGCGTGGGCGCTTGCTGTGCCCAGGCCGAGAGGCTGAACGTGGCCGACATGGCCAGTGCCCCCAGGCCCATTAGGAACCTTCTCATATACATACCTCCCTGTTGCAACGTCCTTGCGGTGTTCCGCCAGGACACTCCACACACTGATTACCAGACGGGTCCAAGGGGCAAACGGCGCCGGCGGGCGTTGTGGCTACCTATGTAGGGATAGCCCGCGCCCGGATTCGGCTTGGTTTGCCTGGGATTAACCATCTCGTAACGCGACTATGCCCCGGATCGCGACCTATGCAAAGCGGGGTTATCAGCCCTGCTTCGATTCAATTGCGGCCCGGCGTTACATAATTGACTTTTATCAAATATCATGCGGCGCGCCACATCTCGCCTTCGCGGGTCACCTTGTGCTCGACCTCCATCTTCAGCAGATGGGCCAGCACGTTCCGCTCCGCCGCCTTGCGCAGGCGCGGGTTCACCTGGGAGTACAGCGTGTCCATCAGCGTGTAGGTCGAGGCCGGGCCTTCCGCGAGCTTCTTGGCGATCGCGGTCTCCCGCGCCATGCGATGGGTCAGCATCTCCCGCACCAGCGCCCGAGGGTCGCGCAGCTCCGGACCGTGGCCGGGCAGGTACACGTCGTCTTCCCGCTTCAGCAGCAGTTCCAGGCTGTTGAAATAATCCTTCATGTCGCCGTTCGGCGGGCTGACGATGCTGGTGGACCAGGACATCACATGATCGGCGCTGAACAGCACGCGGTCACCGTTCGCGGCCTTGACCGAGAAGCACAGATGATCGGCCGCGTGGCCCGGCGTGTGGATGGCCGCCAAGCCGGCGAACACGTCGCCATCCTTCAGCTTGATATCGGCCTCGAACCGCTCATCGATGCTGGTCGTGAAGCCGACCGTCGGGACCTTGGTCCGCGCCTTCAGTTCGGCGACGGCGCCGAAATGGTCGTGATGGGCGTGGCTGAGCAGGATGAACGCGATCTTACCGCCGGTGTGGCGCATGATGTTGTCCACATGCTCCGACAGGTCCTCGGGACCCGGGTCGAGCACGACCAGGCCTTCATTCGTCTCGATCAGATAGGTGTTGGTGCCGAAATAGGTCATCGGGCCGGGGTTGGCGGCGACGATCCGGCTGATGCCGGGCATGATGGGCAGATTGGCGCCGCGTTCGGGCTCCGGTTCGGTCAGAAAAGGCATGGCATCCTCGCTTGGTTTGCCAAGCTCATGCCGTAATCCCGCGGGACTCGCAACGGCGGGACTCGCGTGGCAGGATCGGGGCAACCACGAAACCGGAGGAAACCGCCATGGCCAAGGGCCTGCTGCTCGCGTCGTTCGACTTCTCGACCGCCCATGCCGATGAGTTCCATGACTGGTACGACAAGGAACACATCCCCGAGCGCATGGCCGTGCCGGGCTTCATCAACGCCGAACGCTGGATCGGGGATGACAACCCGACCCTGGCCGTCGCGACCTACGACATGGAGAGCCATGGGGTCCTGTACACGCCGCCCTATCTGGCGGTGGGTGGGGCGAACGGATCCCCCTGGACCATGCGGGTGACCAAGAAGGCCACGCGGGTCCTGCGGTTCGAGGGCACGCAGCTGGTGCCGGGCGACCTGACCGCGCCTGACGGGGCGGGGGGATTGCTGGTTGCGTCGATGAATGTCGATCCAGCGGCCGAGGCCGAGTTCAACGAATGGTACAACACCGAGCACCTGCCGTTCCTGTCAGCCGTGCCGGGCGTGCTGTCAGCCCGCCGCTTCCAGGCTGGGGGCGAGGGCGTGGAGCGGAAATTCCTCGCGCTGTATCATTTGACGGACGCTTCGGTGTCCCGCTCGGATGCCTGGACGAAGGCGGCGCGCACGCCCTGGTCGGCACGGATCAACCGGTATTTCAGCGGGCTGCTGGTGATGCGCTGCAAGCGGTATCAGCGGGCGGGGTAGGACGCCGCCTCGTCCGGCAGCAACTCCAGCAATGACCGGATGATCCGATCCGGTTTCGCCTGCGTGTCCTGGGGCAGTCCGCGCCCCAGGGCGTCGTGCCAGATCGCGTGGATGCCCAGGCGTTGCGGCGCGACGACCTCCCATTCCAGGTTGTCGCCGACCATCCAGGCCTCATGCGGTTCGGCGCCCAGGCTGGCCAGGGCATGGCGATAGGCGCGTTCCTCGGGCTTGCCGAAGCCGTGCTCACCCTCGATCTGGATGTGGTGGAACCGGTGCTCCAGGTCGAAGCGTTCGATCTTCGCGCGCTGCGCGGCCGAGGTCCCGTTCGTCACCAGCGCCAGCTTCACGCCCCGCGCGCGGAACCAGTCCACGACATCATGCGCGCCATCGAACAGGTACATGTTCTCCTCGCGATACGTCCCGTACCGCGCCGACATCAGATGCGTCAGAGCGGGATCGGGCGTCGCGTGTCCGGCCCCGGTCAAGACCCCGAATGCCTCCGCCACGATGGAGGCGCGCGCATCGACCAGTTGCAGCCGGCCCCAGCGATGCCGCTCCGGGTCGGACCAGAACGCGTCGGAGACCTTGTTCACCGCCTCCGCCACCACCAGCGGAGGCAACGGGTGCAGCGCCTCGGCGAATTCATGGGCGATGGCGTGCCAGGCTTTCTCCGGCTGCGCGTAGGCCGAGATCAGCGTGTCGTCCATGTCGAACAGAATGGCGCGGGGCAGCATCTCAGGCTTCCAAACGGGACAGATCGACGGTGACCGCGTGGTTCAGCGGCCCATGCCCACCGCCAAATCCCGGTGCCGCCGCGATGGCCGCCCGCACATAGGTCCGCGCCCGGATCACCGCGTCCCGCAATCCCAGCCCCTGCCCCAGGCCCGCCGCGACGGCCGAGGCCGTGGTGCAGCCGGTCCCATGCGTGTGCCGGGTCTGGATGCGCGGGCCCGAGAACGCCTCGATTCCGTCCGCCGTCGCCAGCAAGTCGGTCAGCATGTCGCCTTCCAGGTGCCCGCCCTTCAGCAGCACGGCCGGCACGCCGAGCGACAGCAGCAGGCGGGCGGCCACGCGCATATCCTCGACAGAACGGATCGGCATGCCGGTCAGCGCCTCGGCTTCCGGCAGGTTCGGCGTGATCACCGCGGCGCGCGGGAGCAGGCGCTGGCGCAGGGACGCAACGGCCTCCACCGCCAGCAGATTGTGTCCGCCCTTGGCCACCATCACCGGGTCCAGCACCAACGGCACCATGGGGGCGAAATCGGCCAGCGCGTCGCACACCGTGCCGATCGTGGCGCTATCACCCAGCATGCCGGTCTTGATCACGTCGGCGCCGAGGTCGTTCATCACGACCTCAATCTGTTGGCGCACGAAGGCCAGCGGCACCGGATGCACGCCGAAGACGCCTTGCGTGTTCTGCGCGGTCAGGGCTGTGATCGCCGTCATCGCGAAACCGTTCAGCGCGGTGACGGTCTTGATATCGGCCTGGATGCCCGCGCCACCGCCGGAATCGGATCCCGCGACGATCAGAACCCGCCCCCGCATCACTTCGCGTTTTCCGGAACGCGCGCGGCGGCAATGATGCCGCACAGGTCATCGACAACGCGGGTCACCAACACGGAGTCCTCGCCCTCGGCCATCACGCGCACCAAGGGTTCGGTGCCGCTTTCGCGGATCAGCACGCGGCCCGAGCCGGCCAGGCGCTGCTCAGCGGATCTGATATCACGCTGCACGCGCTCATCCCGCAAGGGCGAAGGGCCGGTGAAGCGGACGTTCTTCAGTACCTGCGGCAAGGGTTCGAACACGCGGCAGACCTCGGCCGCGGACCGGCCTTCCTGCACCAGGACGGCCAATACCTGGAGTGCGGCGATGATGCCGTCGCCGGTGGTCGCGACATCGGACAGAATGACGTGGCCGGATTGTTCGCCGCCGACATTGATGCCGCTCTCCCGCATGCGTTCCCCGACATAGCGGTCGCCGACGCGGGTGCGGTGCAGGGTGACGCCGAGGTTGCCCAGGAAGCGTTCCAGGCCGAGATTCGACATGACGGTCGCCACAACCCCACCGCCGGTCAGCCGCCCGGATGCCGCCCAGGACCCCCCGATCAGGCCGAGGATCTGGTCGCCATCAACCAGATCACCATTCTGGTCGGAGATGATCAGGCGATCGGCGTCCCCGTCCAGCGCGATACCGATGTCGGCACCCTGGGCCTGGACCTCGGCGCACAGCGTATCGGGGACGGTGGAGCCGCAATCCTTGTTGATGTTGAACCCGTCCGGGCTGACACCGATCTGGATGACGGTAGCGCCCAGTTCCCACAGGATTTTCGGCGCCACGCGATAGCCGGCGCCGTTGGCGCAATCCAGCACGATCTTCAGGCCATCCAGGCGCAGGCCGCGGGGGAAGCTGGCCTTCGCGGCCTCGATATACCGGCCGGCCGCGTCTTCCAGGCGATAGGCGCGCCCCAGCTTCGATGGTTCCGCGAGCTGGCCGCCCAGCGCGGAGTCCATCATGTCCTCGATCGCCAGTTCCATCTCATCCGACAGCTTGTTGCCATCGGCGGTGAACAGCTTGATCCCGTTATCCTCGTAGGGGTTGTGGGACGCGGAGATCATCACGCCGAGGTCCGCTCGCAGCGAACGGGTCAGCATGGCGACGGCCGGCGTGGGCAAGGGACCGAGCAGGGTGACATCCATGCCGGCGCCGATGAATCCGGCGGTGAGCGCGGGTTCGATCATATAGCCGGACAGCCTGGTGTCCTTGCCGATCACGACATGCGGGCGGTGCGGGCCGCTGGTGAACATCAAGCCGGCGGCCTGGCCCAAGCGCAGGGCCGTGCCGGCGGTCATGGGATCGGAATTGGCCTTGCCGCGAATGCCGTCCGTCCCAAAAAGGCGCCTGGTCCGAGACATTTTAGCTCCGTCTTACTCCACAACCGGGTGTAGCGCGACTCGACGGGGTTGGGAAAGATAAGCGTGCCTTAAGCCGCCAGAGATTGCCAGATGGCAACCGCCTGCGCTGTTTCCCGCACGTCGTGCACACGCAGGATCGCTGCGCCGCTGGATGCCGCGAACAGGGCCGCGGCCAGCGATCCCCCCAGCCGGCGGGCGGCGTCGGGTTCGTTGGTCATGCGGCCGATGAAGGATTTGCGGGACACGCCGATCAGCACGGGGAAGCCCAACGCCGTGAACGCATCCAGGCGGCGCAGAAGAGCGACCGATTGTTCCCCCGTCTTGGCGAAGCCGATGCCGGGGTCGAGCGCGATCAGGTCACGCCCGATGCCGGCGGCCATGGCGAGGACGAGGCGCGCTTGGAGCTCCCGGGAAACGTCGCGGATCAGGTCGTCATATTGGGTCAGGCTGTTCATCGTCGCCGGCGTGCCGCGCATGTGCATCAGCACGACAGGGCAACCGCGATGGGCGACCAGCGGACGGGATTGCGGATCGAAGGTGAGGCCGGACACATCGTTGACGATGGCGGCTCCCGCATCCAGCGCGCCGGCCATCGTCGCGGCGTTGCGGGTGTCGATGGAGACGGTCAGCCCGGCATCGGCCAGGGCACGGATCACCGGAATGACGCGGGCCTGTTCAATCTCGGGCGGGACAACGGGCGCCCCGGGACGGGTGCTTTCCCCCCCGACATCAATGATGTCAGCCCCATCGGCCGCCATGGCCAGACCAGCGGCAATCGCCACACCCGGATCAACGTGAATACCGCCATCACTGAAACTATCTGGCGTGGCATTCAGAATGCCCATGATCCGAGGCCGATCCAGGGCAATCCCAGCCCAAGAACGACCCCCTCCCCCCTTGAGGGGGAGGGCCGGGGTGGGGGGTAATTCCCCCCCAGGCCCCACCAAGGATCCCCTTCCTCCGTCACCGGACAGAAAGGACTCAGACAACGCCCCTAGCTCGGCTGTGCAGCCGGAGCCGGCCCACCGGCCGGCGGCGTCGAGGACGAAGACCGCCCCGTCACCGGCACGGACGCGCGACGATTCTCCGGCGCCGGCTCGTCGACGACCTTGCGGATCACCGGCTCGCCGCGCAGGACCGTCCGGATTTCGTCACCCGACAGCGTCTCATGCTCCAGCAGGCCACGGGCCAGACGGTGCAGTTCCTCGATATTCTCGGTCAGCAGACGGCGTGCCTTGCCATAGGAGCGATCGATGATCTCCTTGATCTCGCGGTCGATCTCGCGCGCTGTTTCCTCGGACACGTTCTTGGTCTGCGTCACCGAGTGACCCAGGAACACTTCCTGGCTGTTGTCGCCGTAGGAGATCATGCCGAGCTTCTCGGACATGCCCCATTCGGTGATCATGCGGCGGGCCTGGTCGGTGGCCATCTTGATGTCGCCGCCGGCACCGGTGGAGACCTTGTCCGGTCCGAAGATGATTTCCTCGGCCGCGCGGCCGCCCATCGCCATGGTCAGCTCGGACAGCAGCTTGGACTTGGACTTCGAGTAGCGGTCGCCTTCCGGCAGGCTCATGACCAGACCCAGCGCGCGACCGCGCGGGATGATCGTTGCCTTGTGGACGGGATCGCATTCGGGTTCGTGCAGGGCGCACAAGGCGTGACCGGCCTCGTGATAGGCGGTCATGCGCTTTTCGGCCTCGGACATGACCAGGGACCGCCGTTCGGTGCCCATCATGACCTTGTCCTTGGCGGCCTCGAACTCCGACATCGCGACGACGCGCTTGCTGAGGCGCGCGGCCAGCAGGGCGGCTTCGTTCACGAGGTTCGCCAGATCGGCGCCGGAGAAGCCAGGCGTGCCGCGAGCGATCGTCTTCGGATCGACGTCGGAGGCCAGCGGCACCTTCTTCATGTGGACGCGCAGGATCTTCTCCCGCCCGTTCACGTCCGGGTTAGGCACCACGACCTGACGATCGAAGCGGCCTGGACGCAGCAGCGCGGGGTCGAGCACGTCGGGGCGGTTGGTGGCGGCGATCAGGATCACGCCCTCATTCGCCTCGAACCCGTCCATTTCGACGAGCATCTGGTTCAGGGTCTGCTCACGTTCGTCGTTGCCGCCGCCGAGGCCAGCGCCACGATGGCGGCCGACCGCGTCGATTTCGTCGATGAAGATGATGCAGGGGGCATTCTTCTTGCCCTGCTCGAACATGTCACGCACGCGGGACGCGCCGACACCCACGAACATCTCGACGAAGTCGGAGCCCGAGATGGTGAAGAACGGCACGTTCGCCTCACCGGCGATGGCGCGGGCGAGCAACGTCTTGCCGGTGCCGGGAGGGCCGACGAGCAAGCAGCCCTTGGGGATCTTGCCGCCGAGGCGCTGGAACTTCTGCGGGTCCTTCAGGAAGTCGACGATTTCCTGGAGTTCGCCCTTGGCCTCATCGATGCCGGCCACGTCATCAAACGTGACGCGGCCCTGCTTTTCGGTCAGCAGGCGGGCGCGGGACTTGCCGAAGCCCATGGCACGACCGCCGCCCGACTGCATCTGGCGCATGAAGAACACCCAGACGCCGATCAGCAGCAGCATCGGGAACCAGGAGAGCAGGTAGTGCAGCAGCGGGTTGACGTCGCTGTCCTCGGGCTTCGCGATGACGCGCACGCCCTTATCGGTCAGGCGCTGCACCAGCGACGGGTCTTCCGGCGCATAGGTTTGGTAGGCGCGGCCATCGGTCATTTGCCCGGACACGATCCGGCCCTGGATGACGGAGTCCCGCACCCGGCCGTTGTTCACGTCGGCGATGAAGTCCGAATAGGCGACCTGCGTCGCGTTGGGCTGCGTCGTGCCCGGCTGGAATAGGTTGAACAGCACCACCAGCAACAAGGCGATGATGACCCAAAGCGCCAGATTACGGCCAAAATTGCTCATATGACTTTGCTCGTGTCCACTCGCTGTACCGCGAGGCATCGGGGTCCGACCCGCCACCACGCGAGGGTAACATAGGGTGTCCTCAGCCCTCCCGCATCCCCGGCGGTTCCGATGGAACCTCAGATCGGCGCGAATGGCGCCCCGGCGAGGGGGACCGGTGGGTGATAGACCACCCGCGGTTCCAGACCGAATGCGGGATCACGATAAAGCAGATGCGGCACCGCCGCCAGCACATTGCCGAACCGAAAGGCCGGCAATGTGCGAAGGACCGCGGATGGCAGGGGAGAATGACGGCGCAGGCGGGGCGCGTCATTACCCAACGCGCCGATCGTGACGTTCGGCAGATCGTCCACCACGCGGAACCGCCGGTCCCAGATCGCGCCCTTGGTTGCGGGAATGGCGGGGGCAATCGACCGTTCCTCCCGGATCAGCAGCCAACCGGGGCCCAGGCGGCCGGCGTCCAGCAGCCGTACGCCGGCGAGGGTCATCGGCCGCAACGCCCGGGCGAGGTCGGCGACCGGGCCGGGGGATGGCGGATAGGACGCACCGGCGATCGTGCGCAGGACCGCGGCCAGCGCGTCCGGATTGATCACGCCGGGGGTCAGCAGGGCGAACCCCTCCGGCCGGATGGTGACCCGTTCCGCCAGGATGTCGGCGATCCTCCGGTCCTGGGCCGCGCGGCGGTGGCCGGCATCGGCCGCCGCTTCAACCAGGGCACGCGTGCCGGGGCCATCGCCGTGCGGGTCTCCCTGGCGCAGGCGCAGGCGGGACCGGCGGGCGGCGGGACTCGCGTTGGATGGGTCCTCCACCCAGGCGACACCGCGTTCCGCGCAGAACCGGCGCAGGGACACCGGGGGTTCGGCGAGCAAGGGGCGCAGCAGGCGGGGCCCGACGCCCTCGGTGATCGCGGCCATGCCGGCCAACCCGCGGTCGGCACTGCCGCCCAGGACGCGCATCATCACCGTCTCCGCCTGGTCCAGCGCGTGGTGGCCGAGCAGTAGGTGTAGGATGCCGGCCTGGTCGCAGGCGGCGCGGAGGAGATCGTAACGCGCGTTGCGGGCGCGTTCGGCCAAAGCGGGGCCTCGGACCAGGCCGTCTACCGTCAGGATACGGGCCTCGATCCCCAAGGCGGCCAGCCGGTCATGGGTCAGGCGGGCCTCGGCGGCGGATTCCGCCCGCAGACCGTGATCGACGATCAGGGCGAGGAGCCGGCCGCCCTGGGTCCGTGCCCATTGGTTGCCCAGGATCGCCAGCGCGGTGCTGTCGGCCCCTCCGGAGACGCCGGCGGCGAGAACGGGCGCGGGTTCCCACGGGCCGAGGCGGGCCATCGCGGCGGCGAAGCGGAGAGGGAAGGGTTGGTCCATTGCGTCCTGCCATCATGCCCGAGCGTACTCCCGTCGGCCAAACGTGATCTGCATCGCAGCGGGGGACGGAACGATCCGGCATGGTTGACGCCGGACCGATGGCGTGGCCCCGTCAGCCGCGTCCAAGCCCGGAGAACGAACCATGGCAAATCCGATCGTCCTGATCCACGGCTACTCCGACACGGGTTTCTCATTCCAGCCGTGGCGCGATGCACTGGTCGCCCGCGGCTATGATCGGGACAACATCCATATCTGCAACTACCGCTCCCTGACGAACGAGATCACCATCAAGGATATTGGCGAGGGTCTGGACCGCGCGCTGCGCGCCAACCCGAAGATCGGGGCCGAACAGCCCTTTGATGCCATCGTCCATTCCACGGGAATGCTGGTGATCCGCCAATGGCTGTCCACCTATCCGGTGCGGCGCGGACGGCTGAAGCGGCTGATCGCGCTGGCGCCGGCCACCTTCGGTTCCCCGCTCGCGCATCAGGGGCGCGGGGTGATGGGCGCGCTGTTCAAGGGCGACAAGCGGGTCGGCCCGGATTTCCTGGAAGTCGGCGACCTGGTGCTGGATGGGCTGGAACTCGGCAGCCGCTTCACCTGGGACCTGACGCACCAGGACCTTCTGTGTGAAACGCCGCAATATGGGCTGGATGAAACCTCCCCCTACGTCTTCATCTTCTGCGGAACCCAGGCCTATGGCGGCTTCCGACGCCTGATCAACGAACCCGGAACCGATGGCACGGTGCGTTGGGCGGGCTGCGGGTTGACGACGCAGAAGCTGGTCATCGACCTGACCCGCGACGGGGCGCATGACCCGGCGAAAGGCCGGTTCCTGAGCGACAACATCGCTTCCCGCGCCACGCTGCCGATGCCGTTCTGGCCGATCGCGGGGCTGAACCACGGCACCATTGTCAGCGACCCAACCGAGGAACTGGTCAGCATGGTCGCCGATGCGCTGCGGGTCGAGAACGCGGACCAGTTCGGCACCTGGCAGGCGCAGGCGAAACAGACCACGGCGGCGACGATGGCCGACCTGCCGGCCTGGCAACAATTCGTGGTGCGCGCGATCGATGAACGGGGCGATCCGATCAGCGACTATTTCATCGAACTCTACTGGCGTGACGCGCAAGGCGAACTGCGGCCGATCCCCTTCGATTTTGAGGTCCATGCCTATCGTGCGGACCCCAGCCTGCGCTGCTTCCATGTCAACCTGACGGGGCTGACGCGCGAACTCAGCCATGAAACGGGCAAGGACCTGGAGAAGGAGCCGGATGCGTTTCCCCCGCTATGGGTCCGCGTGATCGCGCGGTCCGGGTCGGCGTTGGTTGGCTATCACGGGGTCAACAGCGAACGGCTGCCAGATCCGGCGGGGAAAATGAATGAGAGGGGCGTGTGGGACGCCGAAATCTCCCTGCCCGAGACCTTCGGCAAGCAGGGTGTGCGGCTGTTCTTTCCCTTCACGACGACGTTCATCGAGTTGAAGCTGAACCGCGACCCGACGCCGTTCGGGGCGGATCCGTGCGACATCATCACGTTTCTCTGAGGGGGCGGGTGGCGGGGTCGAACGGGTCGAGCACCGCGATCCCGAACGGGGCAAAATGCCGCAGGTTGCGGGTCAGCAGCGTCAGGCCATGGGTCCGCGCCGTCGCCGCGATGGTGATGTCGGCCAGGCCCGGCGCGTGACCCAGGCCGCGGACGCGATCCGTCAGGACCCCCGCCATGCGCGCGACGGCATGATCAACCGGGAGGATGCGGTGGCCGTGCAGATGCTCGACCGTGTCCCACCAAGCCCGCAACGCCTCGGCCTTCCGGCTTGCACCTTCCCGGATTGCCTTGGCGATGCCGGCCTCGATCTCTGTGACAGTGATGACAGAGAGATACAGCGCTTCCGTGTGCCGCTCCATCCAGGCCAGCACGTCGGCATGGTCTGGCCGCCGACCTGGGGCACCGGCCGACAGCACGTTGGTATCGACCAGATAGCCGCTCACAGCTCCGCGTCACGCGGTGGTTCGGCGTCCCGGTCCGGCAGATCGCCCGGTTCCAATGGGGCGGACATCAGCAGGCGGGCCAAGGACGGCACATGGGACAGGCGCTGCCATTCCGCGAACCCCAGGACAACGGCCGCCGGCTTGCCGTGCCGGGTGATCACCGAGGCGTGGCCATGCTCCGCCTCGGTCACGAGGTTCGAGAGCGTGGCCTTCGCCTCCCGCAACTGGACTTCACGCATCGGTCTCTCCCATCATCGGGAACTACTGTAGTCACGAGAGTGCTCAGGTTCAACAAACGGCGGACTGAGTGATTGCGGTGTGCGGCCGATACCAAGCACACTCCGCCCGCATAGCCGCGGACCAGACCATGCCCATCGCCTATCTCGACCCGCATTCCGGCGCGACCTTCCCGCTCGATCAGCCGCGCTGGTGCGGGCCCGGGCAGACGCCGCTGCTGCTGACCCCTCTGCCCGGCATCACCCGCGGGCGGATCGACACCACGACCCGCAGCCTGTGGCGCTACCGCGCCGCCTTCCCGATGCAGACCGACAATCCCATCACGATGGGCGAGGGCTGCACGCCCTTGGTCCCACGCCGCCTGCACGGCGCCGATGTCCTGCTGAAATGCGAGTGGTTCATGCCCACCGGCAGCTTCAAGGACCGCGGCGCCAGCGTCATGCTGTCGCTGCTCCGCGCCCAGGGAATCGAGCATGTGCTGGAGGACAGCTCCGGCAACGGCGGCGCCGCTGTCTCCGCCTATGCCGCCGCCGGCGGGATGCGCGCCACGATCATGGCCCCGGAGTCCACCAGCCCGGCCAAGACCGTTGCCATGCGGGCCTGCGGGGCAACGGTGGAACTGATCCCCGGCTCCCGCCAGGCGACATCCGACGCGGCGGTCGCGCGCGCGGAGTCGGTGTTCTACGCCAGCCACAACTGGCACCCGTTCTTCCTGCACGGCACGAAGACCCTGGCCTATGAGTTGTGGGAGGATTTGGGCTTCTCCGTCCCCGACAACATCATCACCCCCTGCGGCGCCGGATCGAACGTGCTGGGCTGCGGCATCGGGTTTGATGAGCTGCTGCGCGCCGGCCAGATCGACCGCATGCCGCGCATCTTCGCCTCTCAGCCAGCGATGTGCGGGCCGATCGCGGCGTCGTTCCTGGCGGGCGTGGATACGCCGGTGGACACACCCATCGCTCCCACCATCGCCGAGGGCACAGCCATCGCCCAGCCCATCCGACTGCGAGAGGTCCTGGGCACGCTGCGCTCAACCGGCGGAGGGGCGGTGATGGTGTCCGAGCAGGAAATCACCGACGCCACCTTCGATCTGGCGCGGATGGGGATCTATGTGGAGCCGACCTCCGCACAGGCCGCCGCCGCGCTGCGCCAATTGCTGGCCGCGGGGACGATCACGCCGGATCAGACGACCGTGCTGGTGCTGACGGGATCAGGCCTGAAGGCCACGCCGCGGATCGCGGAGATGATGGGGATCAAGCTGTAAAGGCCGTCATCCCGTGCTCGTCCCGGGACCATTCGCGGCAGGGTGCTGGCGATGGTCCCCGCGACGAGCGCGGGGATGACGGCGGTGAGACGCCCGGGCTGACGGCGGTGCGACGCCCGTGACGGGTCGAGACCCGTTAGGAACGCCCAGCCGGGGGATCGCACGGCACCGTGCCGAACTTCGCCGGGACCGAGATCTCCAGCAGTTCCATCTCGTTCGCCGTCGCCGTTTCGTTGTGGCGCAGGCCGCCGGGGATCATCAGGGAGTCACCCTCGACCAGATGCACCTTCGTGCCGTCCTCGAATTCCAGATCGACCCAGCCCTTGAGCATGTAGACGAACTGCTGCTCGCACACATGATAGTGCCAGCCGGTCGGCTCGCCGAGGCCCTGGGTCGCCTTGGTGATCTGCGCGCGCATGCGACCATGGGTCGCCTCCGTCACCCCAAGCTCACGATACGTGAAGAACGACCGGCGGCCCGGCACATAGACGGGATTCGCGATCGGGGCATAAGCGAGGGTCTGAGCGGGTTGGCTGCTGCTGGCGTCGTCCATCGGTTTCCTCCTGGGGCGGTTGGGGTGCCCATCCTGGACCCAGACCGTAAGCCAGAAACCCAGGCCCACGCAACGGCCGAACGACCCACCTTGCCCAAGACGGCCCGCGTCCGGAGAATGCGCGCCGGACAGCACAGCAGGGGAAACGCCAATGGCGGGACGGTTTGACGGACGTGTGGCGATCGTAACAGGTGGCGCCTCCGGCATCGGCGCGGGTGTCGCCCATCGCCTGGCGTCCGAAGGCGCGCGCCTCAGCCTGTGGGACATGGACGACAAGGCACTGGCCGCCGCCGGCGCGCCGCACACCGTCCGACTGGACATCACCGACCCCGATGCCGTCCAGGCCGCGGCCGAGGCAACCGCCAAGGCCCTGGGCAAGATCGACATCATGGTGACCTCGGCCGGCATCACCGGCCCCAACCACACGACGTGGGAATATCCGGTCCACGCCTGGGATCGCGTCATCGATGTGAACCTGAAGGGCGTGTTCTATTCCAACCGCGCCGCCGTCCCATTCATGCAACGGAACGGTTACGGAAGGATCGTCAACATCGCGTCGATCGCGGGGAAGGAGGGCAACCCAATGGCCTCCGCCTACTCCGCCTCAAAAGCCGGCGTCATCGGCCTCACCAAATCGCTCGGCAAGGAACTCGCCGCGAGCGAAATCCGGGTGAATTGCGTGACCCCGGCCGCGGTGCGCACGCCGCTGTTTTCGCAGATGACGCAGACCCAGATCGACTGGATGCTGTCGAAGATCCCCATCGGCCGGTTCGGGGAAATCGAGGAAGTCGCCTCCCTGATCTGCTGGCTGGCGAGCGAGGAGTGCGGCTTCTCCACCGGCGCCGTCTTCGATATCTCCGGCGGGCGCGCGACCTACTGACATGGGCAACGCGGTCGACTGGTTCGTGGATCGGCATGTGCGGGAAGGTCGCGGCGACCGGATCGCGTTCATCGACCCCTGGCGCACGCTAACCTATGGCGAACTGGATACGGCGAGCCGTCGTTTCGCCTCCGAGCTGACGCGGGCGGGGATCGAGCCGGAACGCCGTGTCGTTCTGCTGCTGCTGGACACTGTCGACTTTCCGATCGCCTTCTGGGGTTGCCTGCGCGCCGGCGTGATCCCCGTTCCCATCAACACGCTGCTGACGCCCGACATGGTCGCCTACATCCTGGCGGACAGTCGGGCCGAGGCGATGGTGATCTCCGCGCCGCTGGTGGGTGGGGTGGCGGACGGGCGTCGGATGATCGTGTCGAACCCGGATGGTTCGACGGACGGCGCTGATTTCCAGGCGTTCCTGGCATCCGGCGATCCCACCACGCCTACGTTGCCACGTTCGTCCGATGAAGTTGCGTTCTGGCTCTATTCATCAGGGTCCACCGGCGCGCCAAAGGGCGTGCGGCATGTCCACGCGTCGTTGCGCGACACCGCCGAGACCTATGCCGCACCTCATGACTCCCCTCATTTTTGATTCCCGCATTACTATGTCCATGCAGGCCGCGACTCTCCTGGACACCGCTTTTTGTATCAGGCTGGGTTACGTGACTCGGGGTGTGACCCGGTCAGCTGGCCCAGCTTCCCGTTGCAGGTGGCGG
>CAMCDA010000094.1 GCA_945873195.1 Asaia bogorensis | reverse complement strand
CTTGCGTTGCGGATCAATCGTCTGAACCGGGACTGGGACGCTTATTGGGCGGCGCTGGCCGACAGGCCGTCGGCACCCGCCAATCTCAACCAGCCAGAAGCGTCATCGAACGCCGCCGCTTGATCCCACAACTTTGGTTCGCACCCGCCGGATAGCCCATGCTGGAAACACATCGGCCCCTGTGCTTAACAGGCGGTAAGGTCAGGGGAACCGTTCATGCCAACGATCACATTCATCGAACACAACGGGACCGCGCATCCGGTTGATGTCCCGGTCGGCAAGACCGTGATGCAGGGCGCGGTCGACAACAACGTGCCTGGCATCGATGCCGATTGTGGCGGGGAGTGCGCCTGCGCCACCTGCCATGTCTATGTCGACGCCGCCTGGCTGGCCAAGACCGGCCTGCCCGAACCCGGTTCCCAGGAAGCCAGCATGCTGAGCTTCGCCGCCGTCACCCAGCCCGACTCGCGCCTGTCCTGCCAGATCGAAGTCACCGACGCCCTGCACGGCCTGGTCGTCCGCATGCCCGAAGGCCAACACTAGTCTCATCCCCCCCCCCTTGAGGGCTTGGGCCGCGAAGCGGACCAAGGTGAGGGGGGAGGGGTAATTACCCCCCAGTCCCAACCACCCGAAAGGAACCGCCCAAAATGAACGCGCCGGTCCATTTCGATCCCACCTCCGACGCCATGTCGATCCCGCTAGACCAGATCGACGTCAGCAACCCGAAACTCTATCAGAACGACACATATTTCCCGCTGTTCGAACGGCTGCGGCGCGAAGACCCCGTCCATTACCGCAAGGGCGGGATGTACGGTGATTTCTGGTCGGTGACGAAGTTCAAGGACATCATGCATGTCGAGACCCACCACCACATCTACTCGTCCGAGGCAAAGCTCGGCGGCATCTCCATCACCGACCGGCCGGCGCAGTATCGGCGCTCCAGCTTCATCTCGATGGACCCGCCCCGGCACGACGAACAGCGCAAGGCCGTCAGCCCGATCGTCGCTCCCGCCAACCTGAACAACATGTCCGCGGTGATCCGTGAACGCACCTGCCGTGTGCTGGATGGACTGCCGCGCAACGAAACCTTCGACTGGGTGCAACTGGTTTCGATCGAGCTGACCACCCTGATGCTGGCGACCCTGTTCGATTTCCCGGTGGAAGATCGCGACAAGCTGACCTTCTGGTCCGACTGCGCCACCGCGGATGTGAACGCCGGCGGCATCGTCGATTCCGAGGCGAAACGGCTCGAAATCCTCGGCGACGCGCTGCGGACCTTCACCGGCATGTGGCACGACCGCGCGGCCCGCCCGCCGGGACATGATTTGATCTCGATGCTCGCCCACGCCGATGCCACGAAGAACCTCGTCGACGACCCGATGGAGTTTCTGGGCAACCTCACGCTGCTGATCGTCGGCGGCAACGACACCACCCGCAATTCCATGAGCGGCGGGCTGCTGGCGCTGCTGCGGAACCCGGCCGAATTCGACAAGCTGCGCGCCAACCCCGCGCTGGTGACTTCGATGGTGCCGGAGATCATCCGCTGGGTCTCCCCCATCATCCACATGCGCCGCACCGCCAAGCAGGACGCGGACCTCGCCGGCAAGCGCATCCGCGAGGGCGACAAGGTCGTGATGTGGTATGTCTCGGGCAACCGCGATGAGGATTCGATCGAGCAGCCCGATCGCTTCATCATCGATCGCGCCCGCCCGCGCAACCACATGTCCTTCGGCTTCGGCGTGCATCGTTGCGTCGGCAACCGCCTCGCGGAAATGCAGCTCATCATCCTGTGGGAGGAGATCGTGAAACGCTTCCCCCGGATCGAGCTGATGGAGGAGCCGAAGCGCATCTACTCCAACTTCATCCACGGCATCACCGAGCTGAAGGTCCGCATCCCGGCCTGACGGATCGCAATCAAAGGACCATGCTCATGACGTTCATCGGCCAATCGACCCGCCGGTTCGAGGATACCCGCTTCCTGATCGGCCAGGGCCGCTTCGTCGAAGACGTGAATGAGCCCGGCCAGGCCTGGGCGCATGTCGTCCGCTCCCCGCACGCGCATGCCCTCATCACGCGCGTGGATACGGCGGCGGCGCGGGCCGCCCCCGGCGTGCTGGCCGTCTATACGCACGCCGATATCGCCGATCTCGGCCACCTGCCCTGCGGCGCCCAGGTCGCGACGGTGGAACCGATGCTGGTGCCGCCCCGCCCGGCGCTTGCCAACGGCCGCGTCCGCCATGTCGGCGATCCGGTCGTGTTCATCGTGGCCGAAACCGCGGATGCCGCGCGCGACGCCGCCGAACTGGTTGCGATCGACTACGACATCCTGCCGGCCGTGGTCGACGGCCCCGCCGCCCTGCAACCAGGCGCGCCCCTGCTGTGGGACGAAGTGCCCAACAACCAGTCCTTCCGCTTCATGAAGGGCGACCCGGACGCGGTGAAAGCCGCCTTCGCCGCAGCCGCCCATGTGGTCGAGATCGAACTGATCAACAACCGCCTGATCATCGCGCCCACCGAAACCCGCGCCGCGATCGCCCGTTACGACAACGGCGCCCACCATCTGTTCCTGACCGCCGCCGGGGTGCATGGCATCCGCAACCAATTAGCGGACTCGATCTTCCGTATCCCCCGCGACAAGGTCCACGTTGTCGCCCCCGATGTCGGCGGCGGCTTCGGTATCAAGAACTGCGTCTATCCGGAATGGGTGTTGCAGATGGTCGCGGCCCAGCGCCTCGGCCGCCCGGTGAAATGGGTGGAAGACCGCGCCGAAGACTTCGTCTCCACCGCCCAGGGCCGCGACAACGCCACGCGCGCCCGCCTCGCGTTGGATGCGGAGGGGCGGTTCCTCGGCCTCGACGTCCATACGATCGCCAATCTCGGTGCCTATATGTCGGGCGGCGGGCCCGGCAGCTCCACCAACGCGCCATCGGCCGCGATGGGTGGCGGCTATGTCATCCCCGCCATCGCCATGGATGTCCGCGCGGCCTTCACCAACACCGTCCCCATCGATGCCTATCGCGGCGCCGGCAAGCCCGAGGCCAATTATCTCATTGAGCGTCTGATCGACCTCGCCGCCCGCCGTTGCGGGTTCGATCCCACCGACCTCCGCCGCCGCAACGCCATCGCAACCTTCCCCTACCCCAAGGCGCTGGGGACCACCGTCGATTGCGGCCGCTTCGCCCTGAACATCGATGATGCCCTGGTGGCCGCCGACACCGCCGGCTTCCCCGCCCGCAAGGCCGCGTCCGAAGCCCGCGGCCTGCGCCGTGGCCTCGGCGTCGCCTGCTTCATCGAAACCGCCCGAGGCTCTCCCAACGAAGGCGCCGAGGTCCGGTTCCAGCAAGACGGCAAGGTCGCCCTGCTGATCGGCACCCAGTCCAACGGCCAGGGGCACGAGACGTCCTATCCCCAAATCGCCGCCGACCTGTTCGGCTTGCCGATGGAGGCCTTCCACTACATCCAGGCCGACACAGCCGAAATCCCGAACGGCAACGGCCATGGCGGTGCGCGGTCGATGCACATGGGCGGCGCGGCTTTGCACCGCGCGATCGGCATGGTCATCGCCAAGGGGACCCGGATCGCGGCCCGTCTGCTGCAAGCCGAACCCGATCAGGTGGAATTCGCCAACGGCCGCTTCATCGTCCGCACCATCCCGGAACGATCGATGGACCTGATGGAAGTCGCCGTCGCCGCCCGCGACCCGGTGAACCTGCCCGACGGCATGGACCCCGGCCTGGATACCTATATCTGGAACGAACTCGACATCATCACCTTCCCCAACGGCTGCCATATCGCGGAAGTCGAGGTCGATCCGGACACCGGCGCCGTCCGCCTCGATCGTTACACGGCCGTCGATGATTTCGGCACCATCATCAATCCGCTGCTGACGATCGGCCAGGTGCAGGGCGGCGTGGCCCAGGGGATCGGGCAGGCGATGCTGGAGCACACGGTCTACGACCCCGAGTCCGGACAGCTGCTCAGCGGATCGCTGATGGACTACGCCCTGCCCCGCGCCGATGACCTGCCGGACCTGAACATCACCCTGACCGGTGTGCCGACCAACGCCAACCCGCTGGGCGTGAAGGGATCGGGCCAGGCGGGCGCCATCGCCGCCCCGCAGACGATCATCAGCGCGATCACGAACGCGCTGGACATCGACCACATCGACATGCCGGCCACCCCGGAACGGGTATGGCGGGCGATCCAGGCTTCGGTCCGCTAGCCACACAACAAGCTTGCGCCGTCCTGACAGGGGAAACCACCCATGAGCGAACCCACCGACATCCTGCTGAGCGAGACCCGGGGCCATCTCCGCATCCTGACCATCAACCGGCCGGACCGGATGAACAGCCTGTCCCCCGAGATGTCCGCCGCCCTGGTCGAAGCCTTTGTCGAGGCCGGATCCGACCCCGATATCCGCTGCATCATCCTGACCGCCGTCGGCGAACGCGCCTTCTGCGCCGGCGCCGACCTCAAGGCCCGCGCCGAGGCCGATGCCGCCGGCAAGCCGTTCCAACCCTTGCTCTCCCGCGTCGAGCGCTATCTGTATGAGGTCGTCTACGAGACGGTGAAGCCGGTCATCGCCGCCCTGAACGGCCCCGCCGTCGCCGGCGGCTGCGAACTGGCGCTCGCCTGCGATATCCGAATCGCGGCCGAACACTGCCAGATGGGCCTGCCGGAGGCCAAGCGCGGCAAGGGCGCCCATTTCGCCAACGTCATCCTGCCCCGCCTGGTGCCGTCAGGTATCGCCTTCGAGATGCTCTACCTCGGCGAATATATCGATATGCCGACCGCGAAGCACTGGGGTCTCGTCAACCGCGTCGTTCCCCGGGGTGAGGCCCTCGCCGAAGCCATCCGCATGGGCGAGGCCATCTGCGAGAACGCCCCCGTCACCATCCGCCGCATGAAGGAAACCGCGCTGCGCGCCAACGGCCTGCCGATGCCCGTCGCCCTGCGCCTGAACGAGGGCGTCAGCCCCTATACCAGCGAGGACCGGGTCGAGGGCGTCCGCGCCTATGTCGAAAAGCGCAAGCCGGTGTGGAAGGGGCGGTAACCTACCCGCCCGCCCCAATCGGCCCTTGGGTGTTCAGCCGCTGCTGCCACCCAGATCCGCCGGCTCCCCAGGGACCGGCACCTTGCCGAAGCCGCTGATCATCGCGGTGATTTCGACCACCGCCGCCTCGGCATCCGCCCCGCTCACGCCCTTGGCGACCAACGTCACCCCATTCCCGGTTGGGCGATAGAACGGATAGCTGCCGACATCGAGATCGGGATAGCGCTCCTGGATCGCCTTCAGCGGTTCGGCCAGCAACCCTTCCGGCAGGCCCACCACATGCACCGCGCGCGACTCGATCTTTTGTCCCCCAACCAGCGTCGGGGCGAGCCATTCAAACATCGACTGCATGACCCGCGGCACGCCGGCCATCACATAGACATTGCCGATCTGGAACCCCGGCGCCACGGACATCGCGTTGTCGATCAGGCTGGCCCCGCGCGGCATCGTCGCCATGCGCTGGCGGGCGGGATTGAATTCCCCGGGGCGATAGGCGGCTTCCATCCGCGCCCAGGCCACGGGATGCGGCTCCCACGGCACGCCGAAGGCCTGCGCCACGCATTCGCTGGTTATGTCGTCATGCGTCGGCCCGATGCCACCGGTCGTAAAGACATAGGTGAACTTCGCGCGCACCTCGTTCACCGTGCCGATGATCGTCGCGGGGATATCGGGGATGACCCGAACTTCCCGCAGGGGAATCCCGCGCTCCCCCAGCTTGGTGGCGAGGAACCTGATATTGGCGTCCTGCGTGCGGCCGGACAGGACTTCGTTGCCGATCACCAGCAGGCAGGCCGTCGGGTTGGCGTCAGGCATGGGGGGACTCCGCAAGGGCTTATGTTGGGGGCGGTGGCCGCCCCGGTTGTCCGTGAGTATCCCGCAACAAGCGGCTAGAGAAAATCCCGCAACAGCGGAATCAGCGGCTTGTCCGCCGCCGGCATCTCATAATCCGTCAGTTTTTGCGGCCGCACCCAGGCCAGCGCCTGGCTTTCCCGCCCAATCGGCGTGCCCTGCCAGCGTCGGCACAGAAACAGCGGCATCAGCAGGTGAAACTTCTCATACTCATGGGACGCAAAGGCGAAGGGCGCGAGGCAGGCGGCGCTCACGTCAATGCCAAGCTCCTCCTTCAACTCCCGGATCAGCGCCACCTCGGGCGTCTCCCCCGGGTTGAGCTTGCCGCCGGGGAACTCCCACAGCCCGGCCATCTTCTTGCCCTCCGGCCGGCGCGCCAGGAGAATTCGGCCTTCGATATCGATCAGGGCGCAGGCCACGACCAGCAACAGCGGCTTGCCAGCGGGTTCGGCGGCTACGGCATCGACCGGTTCGGCGGGTCCCGCCTCGGCATGGCCGAAAATATCATCGCGGGTTGCGGTGAACAGCCAGACCGGGTGATCGGCCCCACGCGCCACCGAATGGCCCGTGCCTTCCCCGGTCTGGTGAAAGCCGATCCGGCGCAGCACGGCGGCCGAGGCGGGGTTGTCGGTCGCCACCGCGGCCTCGATCCGGTCGATGTCGAGATTGGCCAGGCTCCAGCGCGCCACGCGGTCCGCGGCCTCGCTCGCCACGCCGTGCCCCCAGAACCGCAGCCCGACCCAATAGCCGAGGTGGCCAGTGCGGGTGGCACGATCCAGCCGCAGGCCGACGGAGCCGACCAGGATTTCCTTGTCCGCTTCCTGCCCGGTGATCGCCAGGTGATAGCCGGAACCATCCCGCAACTGCCGATCCGCCGCGACGATCCAGTCATCGGCCATGTCGCGGTGATAGGGGAACGGCACGACCGCGAGGGTACGCGTCACCTCCCAGTCATTGATCAACCGGTGAAGCTCCGCGGCGTCCGCCTGCGTGAATTGTCGCAGCGTCAGCCGTTCGGTCTTCAGGGGGGTGAAATCGGGGGCCGGGGGCGGGACGGGAGGAGGTTCCACCACGGTCCGGGCACGCCGGGAACGGGGCCGTTTCTCACCGGACATGGGGTACGACCATACAGAAAATCACGAGAGGGGCCTGGGCCTGATCAGTTCGGGTTCTGTTCCCTCATACAGGAAAACCCGGGGGCGAGGCAACGGCCCGCATGGCCACCCGCGCAATCTCGAATGAGCTTGGGAAAGTGCCGCCCATGACGGAAGCCGGCCGAGTGCGATGACGGGCATCGCCCTCCGCGCTATCCAGCTTGAGCCCGGGACGGTGCCACCCGTCCTGGTCGGGCTCGACCCGACCATCGCCTGGGACGCCGCTGATGGGGCTTTTGTATGCTTCCAAGCAACTGCGTGCCTGGCGATGGGCGGGTCAGGCCCGCCCATGACGAAGGCCGACCAGGTACGGCGACCATCCAGCCCGCTCAAACGACCTGGTTGACCTCGATCATGTTCCCCGACGGGTCGAACACATAGATCTGGTGCATCCCCGCCATCGCGTAGACCCCGGCATCCGAGACCAAAACGCCAGCCGCCTCCAGCCGAGCCTTTACCGCGCGCACATCGGGCACGCAGAACGCCGGGTGTCCACCGATCGAGGGGTTGTGCGCGAAGTTGTTGCGCAGCGCGAAGCCGGGATCGGCGCGGATGATGTGCAGGCCGCTATTTTGGCCCCCATTCGGCAGCACCGCCAGCAGGTCTCGATCGATACTGAAATTCCCGCGTTCCGCCGGCGCCTGCCACTGTCCCTCGGTCAGGTCGGCGATTTCCGTGTAGAATCCCACCGCCTCCCGCACGTCATGGACCTCGAGGTTCACGTGATGGATGAACCAGCCCATGGCGGGCGCCGGCGCGGGATCGGCGTGCTGGCAGAAGGCAACGACGTTCAGCGAAGGATCGACCGTATAGACCGCCGGCGCCTCGAAATCCTCGGCCTTCGCCTCGACATGCGGAACCGCGGCCCGGTCCAGGGCGGACACGACCCGGTGCAGATCGGCGACCTCGATCGCGACATGGCGCGCACCGGCCGGTGCGACCAGCCCACGGGCACCACGGGCAAGTTCGCGCCCGGGCCGGTGCAGACGCAGCCGAGCACCGCCGCCAACTGTGGCGGTCTGCTGATTGAGCGCGCGCGCCGGTCCCAACCCAAGAGCCGATCCAAAGAACGATTCCGCCGCCGCAAAATCATGCGACAGCAAGGAGACTCGGCGAATCGCCCAGGTCATGGCGTCTGGCTTTCGTGCGGGAGAAGCGGATCAGTCGATCGAGAAGCTGGTCCCGCATCCGCAGGCCGAGGTCGCGTTCGGGTTGCGCACCGCGAAGTGGCTGCCCATCAACGCGTCGGTGTAATCCAGTTCCGACCCCGCCAGCAGATCCAGGCTGGCCTGGTCCACCAGCACGCGGGCGCCGGATTTCTCGATGATCAGGTCATCCGGTTGGACCGCGGCGTCCAGTTCAAACCTGTACTGGAAGCCACTGCACCCGCCCGCCAGCACGGCGACCCGCAGCGCGGAGGCCCCGCCGCTAGCTCCCCCTTGGGACGACACGATCTCGGCGATGCGCGACGCGGCGCGCTCGGTCACTGCAAACTGTTCCATGCGAAGCAAGATAGGCCCATCCGCCGGGAATTTGAAGAGCGGACCGCGCCGGTGCTATATGAATAAAATGACCGGTCGCCTCGCCCTCGCCCCTTTTGCCGTCAGCCCGGCCAACGCCCGTGGACGGCTGCATGATGAGCCGGAGGCCACGACGCGGTCCCCCTGGCAGCGGGACCGCGATCGGGTCGTGCATTCCTCGGCCTTCCGCAAGCTGCAATACAAGACTCAGGTCTTCGTGAACCACGAAGGCGATTTCTACCGCACCCGCCTGACCCACAGCATCGAGGTCGCGCAGATCGCCCGCTCCATCGCGCGCGAGCTTGATCTGAACGAGGACCTGACGGAGGCGTTGGCACTGGCCCATGACCTCGGCCACCCTCCCTTCGGCCATGCCGGGGAAGACGCGCTGAATCTGGCGATGAAGCCCTTTGGCGGCTTCGACCACAACGCCCAGAGCCTGCGCGTCGTGACCCTGCTGGAAAGCCGCTACGCCGGCTGGGACGGGCTGAACCTGACCTGGGAAACGCTGGAAGGCCTGGTCAAGCACAACGGCCCGCTCCGCAACCCGCCCGCCTATATCGCCGACTACAACGACCGCCACCGGCTGGACCTCGGCACCAATGCCGCGGCCGAGGCGCAGGTCGCCGCCATGTCCGACGACATCGCCTATCACAGCCACGATCTGGATGACGGGTTGCGCGCCCGCCTGTTCACCTTCGACGACCTGCGCCATCTGCCGGTCGTGGGCGACGCGCTTAAGGCCGCGCGCATGTCCAGCCTGGATGTGCCCCCGCCGCGGCTGCGGCATGAAACGATCCGGCGGGTGATCAACGCCCTGGTCACCGACCTGACCGAGGAAACCCGCCGTCGCCTGGCCAAGGCCGAACCCGCCAGCCCCGACGCGATCAGGCGGATGCGCCAGCGCGTCGTGTCGTTCAGCCCCGCGATGGCCGATGCCAACCAGGCGATCAAGGATTTCCTGTTCTCCCGCATGTATCGCCACTGGCGGGTCAACCGCATGACCTCCAAGGCGCGCCGCCTGACCGAGGAAGTGTTCCGCCTGCTCCACGCCGACCCGACCCTGCTGCCCGATGACTGGCGCGCCCGCGCTGGAGAGGCCGGCACCGCGCGGGCGGCGACGATCGTGGGCGACTACGTGGCCGGGATGACCGATCGTTACGCGATGGATGAACACCGGCGGCTGACGGATATCACCGTCAGCGGCTGACCGCCCCTTCCAGCCCCGGATTTCCTTGGCTACGCTCGGCTTTGAAGCACCGGCCGAACCGGCGCGCGCAACGCCCGAGGAAACAACATGCCCCCCGCCAATGACCAACCGGAAGCCGATTTTGTCATCGTGGGCGCCGGGTCCGCCGGCTGCGTCATGGCCGCCCGCCTGTCCGAGGACACCGGCAGCAACGTCGTCCTGCTGGAAGCCGGCGGTGAGGACACCAACATGTGGATCCACATCCCGTTGGGCTTCGGCAAGACCTTCGCCGACAAGCGGGTGAACTGGTGCTTCGAAACCGAGCCCGATCCCGGCGCCGGCGGACGCTCCATCTTCTGGCCGCGCGGCAAGGTCCTGGGCGGGTCGTCGTCGATCAACGGCATGGTCTATATCCGCGGCCAGCACGAGGATTTCGACCACTGGCGCCAACTCGGCAACACCGGCTGGTCGTCGACGGACGTGCTGCCCTATTTCAAACGCTCCGAACACCAAACCAGGGGCGAGGATGAATGGCACGGCACCGACGGCCCGCTCGCGGTGTCGGATGTCCGCGACGGCCATCCGATCTGCGAGGCGTTCATCCGGGCCTGCAATGAGGCCGGCTATCAGCGCAACGATGATTTCAACGGAAAGGAACAGGACGGCGTCGGCTATCACCAGACGACCACGCGGAACGGCAAGCGGTGCTCCACCGCCGTCGGTTACCTGCATCCGGTGCGCAACCGGCCCAACCTGCGGGTCATGACGGGCGCCCATACGCAGAAGGTGATCTTCGAGGGCAAGCGCGCGGTCGGCGTCGCCTATCACCAGGGCGGGCAGGACAAGATCATCCGCGCCCGCAAGGAAGTGATCCTGTGCGGCGGCGCGATCGGATCACCGCATGTCCTGATGCTGTCGGGCGTTGGGCCGGCCGCCCAGCTCGCGCAATTCGGCATCCCGGTGGTGCATGACCTCGCGGGGGTCGGCCAGTCGATGCAGGACCATTACTCGGCCGCGATCAAGCTGAAGTGCAAATTCCCCATCACCGTCAACGACGTGATGATGAACCCGCTGAAGATGCTCTGGAGCGGGCTGGAATACTTCGTGATGAAGAAGGGCCCGCTGACGGTGAACACAGCCGAGGTCGCGCTGTTCGCCCGCACCAGGCAGGAGCTCGCGACGCCGGACGTGAAGTTCTCGATCGCCACGTTCAGCGCCGACCGGCCGCAGGACGGGCTGCACAAATGGTCGGGTTTCTCCCTGCTGGTCTATCAGTTGCGGCCGGAAAGCCGGGGCGAGATCACGCTGAAATCCGCCAATCCGTTCGATGCGCCGGCCATGCGGCCGAACTATCTGGCGACCGAGACCGATCGGCGCACCATCGTTGACGGCCTGAAACTGGGGCGCGCTTTGATCGCGTCGTCGCATATGCAGGCCTATACCGAGTCGGAGTACGTCCCCGGCGCCGCCGTGCAGACCGACGCGCAACTGTTGGAATACGCGCGCAACAATGGCGGCACTGTGTTCCACCCAACCAGCACCTGCAAGATGGGCATCGACGCGATGGCCGTTGTCGATCCGGAACTGAAGGTCCGTGGGGTGGAGGGGCTACGCGTGGTCGATGCCTCGGTCATGCCGGCGGTGATCTCGGGGAACACCAATGCCGGAACGATCATGATCGCCGAGAAAGCGTCCGACATGATCCGCGGCAAGGTGCCACTTGCTGCCTGAGGACCCGGACCGCCCCTACCCCACCCGCTCGGGCGCGTATTCCACCGCGCCGCCCACATAACGCACGACCAGGCAGGTGATATCGTCCGATTGCGGGGCCGAGTCGGCGAAAACCGTCACCGCGTCGGTCACCGCGTTCAGGATATCGCCCACGGGCTGGCCGGCGGTCGCGGCCAGCACCGCTTCAAGCCGCCCTTCGCCAAATTCCTCATCGACCGGGTTCATCGCCTCCGAAACGCCGTCGGTATACAGGAACAGCGTATCCCCAGGCTCCAGCGTCAGGGTCGCGCTGTCATAGGGAAGCTCCGCCATGATCCCCAACGCCATGCCGTCCGTCAGCGGCAAGGCCCGCGGTTCCCCATCGCGCGTGATCACATAGGGCCGGTTATGGCCGCCATTCGCGTAGATCACCGTCCCTTCCCGCTCATCGATGATGGCGTAGAAAACGGTCACGAACATATCCAGCGGGTTCTGCCCACACAGCCGGTCATTCGCCGCCGCGAGGCAGCGTCCCGGATCGCCATGCCGCAACGCCGCGTCCTGCAACGCCGCGCGGGACACCGCCATGAAGAACGCCGGCGCCACCCCCTTTCCCGACACATCCGCGATCACCAGCCCAGTCCGGTGCGCGTCCAGCGGGAAGTAGTCGTAGAAATCGCCCGCCATCTGCAGCGCCGGCGTCATCCGCGCGCTGCCGCTCCAACCCCGATCGGTCGGGAATGCCTGCGGCAGGATCGTCGCCTGCAACAGCTTGGCGAGTTCCAGGTCCGCCTCCAGCCGCTTCTTCGCGAGATCGAGTTGTTCGTTCTTCAGCACCAACTCGGCCGTGCGGGCGGCGACCTGGCGTTCCAGGTCCTCCTCCCGCGCCAGGACCTGTTCGGCCATCGTCTCGAAGGTCCGCGCCAGATGCCCGAGTTCATCGTTCCGGCGCGCCACCGTCGCGAGTGAACCCTGGGTAAAGCGATGCGTATCGACCTCGGCCGCCGCGGTGGCGATGCGCAGGATCGGGGCGGCCATCCGGTGCCCCATGACGACCGACACGCCAACGCCGAGCAGCAACGCCACCAGCGCCACGAGACCGCCCAGGCGCAGATCGGCGGACAGCAGCGCATGGAAGGGCGCGGCCGACAGCCGCACCAGCGTGACACCGGCCGGCATGCCATAGGCATCAGGCATCGCCGCCGCCACCGCGATCCACCCCCCCAGCAATACCGCTCGGCTTTCCTCGCCGTGGAGCGCGGCCCGCACCAGGGCCTGTTCGGCCGGCAACAGGTCCTGACTGCTGGTCTTGGACTGGCTATGCGCCACCAGATTGCTGTCGGGGCCGAACACCCACAGCCCCTCCACCGCGTCGTTCCGCAGCAGCGTGTCCAGCAGATGCTGCACGCCCTGGGTTTCGGCCAGGCGGGCGAGGTGACGCTGCTCCCGCCCGACCAGCACGGCACGGGCGCCATCGACGCCGCGCACACCCACATAGCGGATCGGCAGCCCGCCCAGCGATTGCCGCCCGACGCCCAGCGGTTCGGCGAAGACCGTACCCCGGAGCAGGCGATCGACCGCCCCCGCCGGCAGGCCTGCCAGCGCGGCCACGGTGCCGGTCGGATCGGTATCCTCGGCCGAGGATGCGCGCGCGTGGCCGGTCGCGTTGGAGATCCACAATTCATCGATGGCGGAGCGCGCGGTGATCTCGGCCAGCCGCCGGCCGAGGGTCCGGTCATCCATGCCGGCCGCGTCGGCGATGTCCGCCAGATGGCTGGTCAGAAGGCCTTGCGCGATCATTTCCTGGTCGAGGATCGTTTCAATATCGATGGCCACCTGCTCACTGACGCTGACCGATTGGGCGAGCAGGCGGGCGATGACGCGGCCTTCCATCTCGGCCTGGGTCTGGATGGCGCGCCACGACAGCCAGGTCAGGATCGACGCGACGGCGATGATGGCGACGCCGATGCTGACGCCGACCAGCAGCATCAGGCGGGTGCGGAGGCGCATGGCGGCGGCCTAATCCAGCCAGACGAGCGTGGACTGGAAGAACCGCACCGCGTTCTCGTCGAGCGGATAGGACATGGCCGCGTCGCGCCCGAACCAACGCTGGTAGATGTCGGCATAGCCGCCGCGATAGGTCTCGATCCCGCGGAACAGATCGCGCAGCACGCCGTTGACGAAGTCGCGCCATTGCGAGTCGTTCTGCGGAAGCAAGCACGCGATCGTTTCGTATCCAAGCGCGTCGCCGCGGGGGACGATGACCAGGCCTTGGCGGCGGGTGGCGGTGGGGATCAGGCCGCGCAGGACGATGCCGACATTGGCGATGCCATCGACTTCCTCCGCTTCGAGGGCGCTGAGGGCCGCCGGCATGCTGGAATAGGGCTTGATCTCGACGCCGGGCAGTCTTTCCCGCAGGACGCGGCCGGTGACGGCGCCCTGGACGATGCCGATGCGAAGCTCGGAGAGGTCGCGGACATTCGCCAGCGTGTCGCGGTAGGCGAGGATGCGGGTGCCATCGCGGAAGATCGGCAAAGTGAAATCGACCCGCTGCTCCCGCGCCCAGGTCACGGTGGCGGTTTCGCACACGAGATCGGCGGTGTGGTTTTCGATGACGTCGAGGCGGGTCTGGGTGGTGACGGGCACGATCCGTGTCTGCACGGGCTTGCCGAACTTGACGGTGAGCGCCTTGCGGACTTCCTCGATCAGGTCAACGGAGAGGCCGACGTGTTTGCCCTGCTTGTCCCGGAAGGCGAAGGGCGGCGCGTCATCACGGGTGCCGGCGAGGAGGGTACCGGTGCGGGCGATGCGGTCGAGGGTCGGTTCGGCGGCGGCTGGGTGGATGAGGGCGAGGAGGGTCAGGAGGAGGGCAACGACAACGCTCACTTTCGCCCTCAGCTGCTCCGAGAGCGATACGCCAGCATCCCGGCCTATATGCCCGCCGACAGCCGGGACGTCGAAATGACTGATCAAAGCCTGTATACCAGAAAACATGTCATCGGCCGCTCAATGAGCAACGGGGATCGCGCCCGGTTTCACTTCTTCGGAGCCATCCTGCGCCAATAGGTCACCAATCAGGCTAACCAGGCCTGTTACCGCCTCGGGCGACACCTCGGCCGAAAGGTCACCATGCACCACCAAGTTACGCAGGTGTGCCTGCTGGCGGAGCAGGTGTCCCGCCCGGTCATCTATCATCCCTTGCATTTCGAGAAACTGGACCAAGCCGCCAGACGAGAATGGCTTCCCGGCATTGAGTCCTCGTTCGGACGCTAGGTCTCGAGTAATCGCCTCCAACACCGACCACCCCATCACAAACGCGGCTCGGCTTTGGCCGGTCAACGCCAAGCCCTCGATCTCCTGTAGCCGGGAGCGGATGATCGCCGGGTTCTGCGTCTGAATATCCAGACTGTCCTCGGCACGGGGTAGGGCTGAATGGACCTTGATGTGCCACCCGGGCTGTCCCTTGACGCAATCGGCCAACTTCGAAAGCTGTTCACCCCAAGACGGGTGGTTGCTCACCTTGAGCTCGATGATGATGCGATCATCGGACTTCAAGGCGATGGCATCAGGACTGTAGCCCCGCAGAAAGGCCGGCAGCAGATCGCCCGTTGGATTGGCAAAAAACTCATACCCTTGACGCTCATATGATTCCCTGATTCGGTCGAGCAGCACCTCGTATCGTGTCGCGCCTTCTCGTGTCTCCAGGGAAGCCATCACTCAAACTGCCTCCAACCCAGGTCATCGTCTACCCGAACATAGACAGTGGGCGGGGTTTCCGCCAGAGCGCGCAACATCGCGTTACTGCTGGGCGAGATGCTCCAGTCGTATCCGGGCTCGAACCGCTGGATCAGAACCCGCTCGACTACGCGGTCATCAGGATAGACCACGCCAGACATGCCATCCAGAATGGGCTTGACCACGTTGTCGATATCGCCCGTCATCGGTTCAGCAAAAAAGCACAGTATTGTGACGGCCAGGGGACGGTCATCGATCCAGACAATGCCATCGCCTTCACGCAACCGGCTATTGGCCACTTCGCCGATGATGCTCTTCCATCGGGCCAGGGATTGGGGGGACGCCTGAAGCGACAAAGGCGTCCCGACAATCACGAACTCCAACGGAAACACAAAACCTTCCGCTCAACCGCCGGGGTCAGATCACGCCCTTCTCCCGCAACGCCTTCAGCTCCGCGGCGTCCATCCCAAGCTGTTCGCCCAGGATCGCGTCGGTGTGCTGACCCAGCACCGGGGGGGGCAGGCGGTAGTCGGCGGGGGTTTCGGACAGCTTCACCGGGTTGGCGATGACCTTCATCATCTGTCCGGTCGCGTGCGCCATTTCCAGCACCATCTCGCGCGCCTGGACGTGCGGGTCGGCGAAGACCTCGGACAGCTTGTTGATCGGACCGCAGCCGATCTTCAGGGCTTCCAGCTGCTCGATCCACCACAGGGTCGGGTGCTGCTGCATCACCGGGGTCAGCGTGTCGGTCACCAACTGGCGGTTGTTCACGCGGGCGGCGTTGGTGATGAAGCGCTCATCTTCCAGCAGATGGGTCAGCTTGAACGCCTCACAGAAGCGCTTGAAGGTCGGGTCGTTGCCGACCGACAGCACCATGTGGCCATCGGCGGTCGGGAAGACCTGATAGGGCACGATATTGGGATGCTGGTTGCCCAGGCGCGGCTGGTTTTCACCGGTCGCCAGGTAGTTCATCCCCTGGTTCACCAGCCAGGCGACGGAGGTATCGAGCATGCCGATATCAACCTGCTGCCCCTGCCCCGTGGCGGTGCGGTGATGCAAGGCGGCCAGGATGCCGATGCAGCCGTACAGCCCGGCGAAGACGTCGGCCACGGGCACGCCCACCTTCTGCGGCAGGCCCGCGGGCTCTCCGGTCAGGCTCATGACGCCGCCCATGCCCTGGATCAGGCTGTCATAGCCCGGGCGAGGCGCGTAGGGGCCGGTCTGGCCGAAGCCGGTGATCGAGCAATAGATCAGCTTCGGGAACTTCGCGTGGAGCTGCTCATACCCCAGGCCGTACTTGGCCAGGGCGCCGACCTTGAAGTTCTCGACCAGGATGTCGCATTCGGCGATCAGCTTGAGTGCGATCTCCTGCCCTTCCTTCTGCGCGATATCCAGCGTGACCGACTTCTTGTTGCGGTTCACGCCGACGAAATACGCGCTTTCCTTGGTGTTGGGCATATAGGGCGGCGCGAAGGCTCGGGTGTCGTCACCGGCGCCCGGACGTTCGATCTTGATCACGTCGGCGCCCATGTCGCCGAGCATCTGCACGCAGGTTGGCCCCGCCAGAACGCGGGTCAGATCGAAAACGCGGAGGCCCTTCAAAGGGCCGGTTGGTTCGCTCATGCGCCACTCCAGCTTGCCGGTCCGTTTCGGCGGGTCCATACGGGTTGATCGTTATAGGTCGTCACGGGGGCGAGGAAAACCCGCCAACCGGATGCGCGCCACTTGGCCACGAAGAACGCGAGGAGACGCCTCATCCCGCCGTCCCAGACACACCCCGCCGGTACCCACCCCGCCAGTATCGAGACCCGCACGTCCTGGCACATGGCGATGACAACGGTGCTGATCCTGTCGGTCGCCTTCGGCTCCCCCTTGGCTGTGGTCGTGGGGCTCAAGCTCATTACCGCCGAAATGCAGACGGATCGGTCGGTCATCGCGCTGGCCGGCTCGCTCGCCTGGGTGGGGACGGGGGCCGGCGGGATCGCGATGGGGTGGCTGGCCGATCGGATCGGGCTGCGGAAGGTGGTGGCGTTCGGGGCGGTGATGACGGCGGGCGGGCTGATGCTGTCGACGCTGGGAAGCACCTGGGCGCTGTATGTCGGGCACGGGCTGATGATCGGGTTCCTGGGGAACGGGGCCGTCTACGCGCCGCTGCTGATCTATGTCAGCCGCTGGTTCGACCGCCGCCGCGGGACGGCGATCGCGTTGATTTCATCCGGGCAGTATGTCGCCGGCGTGTTGTGGCCCTCGGTCTTCCAGATCGGGATTGATGGCTATGGCTGGCAGGCGACGATGCAGGTCTTCGCCGTCGTCGTGCTGGTGACGATCCTGCCGACGATCCTGTTCCTGAAGCCGGTGCCCGAGGTCCCTGCCCCCGCCGGCGTCGCCGGGGCGGTGGCGGAGCGGCGCAGCGTGCTGGGAATGCACCCGAATGTCGTGCAGGGGCTGATCTGCCTGGCCGCCTTTGCCTGCTGCATCCCGATGGCGATCCCTTCGTCGCATCTGGTCGCCTTCTGCTCGGATATCGGGATCAACGCCACGCATGGGGCGGCGATGCTGTCGGTGTTGCTGGGGTGCGCGTTCATTTCGCGCCAGATCTGGGGCGCGCTGGCGGACCGGCTGGGCGGGCTGCGGACGGTGCTGATCGGTTCGGTCTGCCAGATGGTGACGATCGCGGCCTTCATGACGACGCAGAACGAGGCGGCGTTGTTCGCGATCTCGGCGGCGTATGGGCTGGGGTTCAGCGGGATCATCCCGTCCTATTCGGTGGCGATCCGGGACCTTTACCCGTCCTCCGAGGCTTCCTGGCGGATCCCCTGCGTGCTGTTCGCGGGGATGTCGGGGATGGCGGCGGGGAGCTGGTGGGCGGGGGCGCTGTATGACGCCTACGGGAGCTACAGTGTGGCGTTCGTTTCGGGCGTGCTGTTCAATGGGGGGAACCTGGTGGTGGTCGGGTTCATGGTGGTGATGATGATGCGCCAGCGGCGGATGGTGTTTCCGGTGGCTGGGCGGGCTTGAGGAGGGGGAGGAAAGTGTTGGGGCTCCGCCCCAAACCCCGCTCGGGGCTCTGCCCCCGAGACCCCCGCCAAGGGCTCGCCCTTGGAACCATTCGGTTTTGGGGGGAATGCGGGAGAGGGCTACCCGGACCG
>CAMCDA010000093.1 GCA_945873195.1 Asaia bogorensis | reverse complement strand
TGGAACCGCCAGCACCCGGCGGAGAGGCCGCCGCCCTGCCACGCTCCCTGAGTGCCGCCCTGGACCTGATGGAAGCCAGCGAAGCTGTGGCCGGTTGGTTTGGCCCTGTGTTCCGGGAAGCCTATCTGCGCCACAAGCGCTCCGAGGTCGCCCATGTCGCCGGCTGGACGGACGCCGAACTATGTGCCCGCTACGCCGAGGTCTACTGATCCATCGGCAAGCGTAGCGTCACGGTCGTTCCGCTGCCCATTTCGCTATCGAACAGCAATTCGGCGCCCATCGCGCAGGCCAGGCCGCGGCTGAGCGTCAGGCCGGCGCCCGCACCGGGAATGAACCGCGCCAGGCTGCCATCGGTCTGGCGGAACGGTTCGGTCAGTCGCTGCAGCACCGTTTCCGGAATGCCGTTCCCTGTGTCGCGGATGATGACGGAAATCGCCTTTGACGAGGTCTCGGTCGCCAGTTCGACGACGCTGCCGGGTGGAGAGAATTTCAGCGCGTTCGACAGGACGTTCTCGACGATCCGGCGAATGGCCCAGGAATCGCCCTGCGCGATGTGATGCGATGCCTCGTCGGCATCGATCGCGACCAGGATCTGGCGTTCGCGCGCCAACGGGCGCGCGATCTGGGCGGCCTGCTGGACGATGGCGTCAAGGTCCACCGCCTCATGTTGGAACGCATGCTCATCGATGCTGGTCAGGTCGATCATGTTGTCGATCGTTGACCCCAGCCGCTGGCTGCTGCGCTGCACCTGACTGAGCGGTTCCCGCTGGTCGGGGCGGCAATCGGCCATCATGACGCCGGCCAGGGCCGCGAGCGCATGCAGCGGCTGGCGCATTTCCGTGCTGAGGGTCGTCAGGACCTCGGACTTGAGCCGTTCGGCCGTCTCGGCGCGCCGGGTCTGTTCGGTCAGGCGATCCTGGATCGTCCGGGCATGACGGACCAGGATGGCCGTGATGATGATCGCGACGATGGACAGGGTCCGGTTGATGACGGCCGTGCCGGTGTCGGGGTTGATGATGGGGAAGAAGAAGCCGGCCAGGGTCAGGACGCTGGCGATGCCTGCCAGCCGCCAGGTCCAGCGCGGGTCGCGGTGAAAGACGGCGGTGCAGACCAGCGGCAGATAGAACAGGCCGAACTGCATGAACACTTCCTGGAACAAATCGGCCAGGGAGGCCGCCGCGCAGCCGATATAGACGGGTATGGTCAGCCAGTAGGTCCACTGGCCAGAAACGTCGGTCGGTGCGTTCGCGTCGTGTGAAATGGTAGGCTGGACCATGGTGGTTCCACTATTGTCCGAGTTCACAGATGAGCCAATGCGTCAGCACCGCCGCGCCGTCGAGGAAGTCTTCGGTTTCCATCGCCTCATGCGGGTTGTGGCTGCCGTTTTCGTTGCGGACAAAGATCATGCCCATCGGCACGCCGCATTCCGCGAAGGACGCGCCGTCGTGCGAGGCCGGGCTGCCGATATCCAGCGTTTGCAGGCCCAGCGACGCGGCGCCCTGCTTAAGGTTGGCCTTGATCGCGGGATCGACCGGTCCGACCGCCGCGCGCGCCTTGGTACCGCGATGGAACCGCACGCCGCGCCGCTGCTCGATCCCGGCGATGATGGCGTCGGTCTTCTGGTCGAGTTCGGCCAGGACCGCTTCGTCATAGGCGCGGACATCGAGGCTGAAATGAAACGCGCCCGGCACGATGGTCATGCCGTGGGCGCTGGTGTCGGTGTGGAACTTGCCGATGGTGCAGGCCATGGGGATGCCGCGCGAGTCGTAGTCGGCCCATAGCGCGTCCATCGCCACCGCGAACTCCGCCCCGGCCATCGCGGCGTCGTGGCGGAAGCGGCGGGGCAGGCCGACATGGTCGCTGTTGCCCTCGATCCGGGCGTCGGGATAGCGGAAATTGCCGGGAATGCCGGTGCAGATCGCCACCGACCGGCCGGCTTCGACAAGGCTCGGCGCCTGTTCGATATGCAGCTCCAGATAGGCCCGCAGGGTCTTCGGATCGAGGTGGCGGACCCGGCGTTCCACCGCCGCCGGATCGCCGCCGCATTCGATCATATGTTCACGCAGGGTGCGGCCGGTATCGGTGCGGCGCACGTCCAGCGCGCCATCGGGCAGGGTGCCCAGCGCGCCACGGCTGCCGATGTAGGAGACCTGGAACCAGATGCTCTCTTCCGCCCGGATGCCCATCACGGTGATGTCGCAGGCGGGGGTGATGCCCAGGCGTTGCAGCGCGGCCACCGCGACCAGCCCCGCGACCACGCCCGCGGCGCCGTCGAAATTCCCGCCATGCGGCACCGAATCAAGATGGGAGCCGACGATGACCCGCGGCGCGCTCCGGTCCCGGCCGGGCATTGTCATGTAGAGGTTGGCGGCGACGTCGTTCGAAATCTCCAGCCCCATCGCGCGGGCGGCCTTGGTGACCGTGGCATGGCCGCGCTGTTCGCCATCCCCGTAGGGATCGCGGGAAACCCCGGGTTCGTTCAGGCCGTCACGGCGAAGCTGGTCGAAAAGCCCTTGCGCCAGAGCGTGTTGCTCCTGCACCGCGGCCCGGATCGAGGCGCTTGCCGTGTTGTCCATCGTTCACCTGGTCTATCGTTGCCGATATCGAATGGTCGCCGGCAGCGTCCGCCGTTGCCGCGTCCTGTCGTGCATTATGTCATGTTCATCGGCGTTCTGGAACATGCATTCGTGAATGATCCACGACGGTTTCGGCGCGATGATCGGCTTCGAACAGCGCCTCCAGTTCCTCTGTCGCCTGCTGGGCGCTTTGCACGAGTTGCTTTTCGTCACGGTAGATGGCGTGGGTTTCGACCAACATCTTTTCGTCATGCGCCCCGAACAGGGTGATGGCGCGCGCGGCGGCGGCGGGGTCGACGCCCAGTTCCCGCAGGCCAAGCTCCGCGAGGCGCAGGCTGGAGTGGAACGTGTCCCGCACCAGCCCATCCACGGCCCGATCCATCAGCAGATGCGCCGCTCGGCGGTTGCGGGCGCGGGCGAGGATACGCAGGTTCGGGAAATGCCGGCGCGCGGTGTCCACGACACGCAGCGTGGCCTCCATGTCATCCAGCGCGACGATCAGCAGGCGGGCTTCCCCGGCGCCAGCCGAACGCAGCAGGTCGGGGCGGGTGGGATCGCCGAAATACACCTTGCCGCCGAATCGTCGGATCACCTCCACCTGCCCGGGGTCCCGTTCCAGCGCGGTGAAGGGGATGGCGTGCATCCGCAGAACGCGGCCGATGATCTGCCCGACGCGGCCAAAGCCGCAGATGATGACAGGGTGGGCTTCGTTCTCGATCGGATCGAAGACCGGTTCGGCCGGCCTGGTCAGGCGTGGCAGCAGGAATTTTTCGGATCCGGCGAACAGGATCGGAGTCGCAATCATCGAGGCCGCGACGATCAGCGTGGTGGCCGCAAGGTTGTCGGCCGACAGGATGCCGGCCGCCGCGGCGGCGGCGAACAGCACGAAACTGAACTCACTGGCCTGCGACAGCGACAGGCTGAACCGAACCTGGTCCGCGCCATCCCGGCGCATCACGCTGGCCAGCCCCAGGCACACCAGGGCCTTGACCGCCACCAGCACGATGGTGCCGCCGATCAACAACTCCGGTTTCGCCGCCAGCAGCCCGAGATCGGCGGACATGCCGACCGAGATGAAGAAAAAGCCGAGCAAAAGGCCCTCGAAGGGGGCGATGTCGGCTTCGACCTCGTGGCGGTATTCGGATTTCGGATAACAGGACACCGGCCATGAACGCGCCGAGGGAGGCGGACAGGCCCACGGCCTCACACAGGAACGCGGCGCCAGCGACGACCAGCAAAGCGGTGACGGTGAAGACCTCGGGCGTGCGCAGCGCGCTGACCGCGCGGAACACGGGGGGCAGGACAAACCGTCCGCCCACCAGGATGGCGGCGATCGTCAGCACACCGAGGCCGACGCTCTGCCACGGCAAATGGTCCGTTGCCATGCCCTGGCCTGCCAACAGCGGCACGAGCGCCACCAACGGAATGAACGCCATGTCCTGAAACAGCAGCACGGCAAACCCATCCCGCCCCGCTCGGCTTTGCAACAAATCCCTTTCGGCGAGCATCGGCAGCACGATCGCGGTGGACGACATCGCCAGGCCGGCGCCCAACACGATCGCGCCGGGCCAGGACACGCCGACCGCGTGAATGATCAGCGTGAGGATGGCGGCGGTGCCAACGACCTGCCCCGCGCCCAGGCCGAGGACGGTGCGGCGCATGACCCAGAGGCGGCGGGGGCGGACCTCCAGCCCGATCAGGAACAGCAGCATGACCACGCCGAGGGAGGCGATCTCGGCGATCTGATGCACGTCGGTGACAAGGCGCAGGCCGGTCGGGCCGATGGCGACCCCGGCGAGGAGATAGCCCAGGACACTGCCGAACCCACCACGCCGGGTCAGCGGCACCGCGACGACGGCGGCGGCCAGAAGTGCGACGATGGTGGCGAGCATGGGGACTCCGACACGGTGACTGACGGGGGATCACGGGTGATAGAGTGTGTCGAATCCTCGCGGCTACCAGTCCCCCGCCTTCTTCTCCACCCGTTTCTCCGCGGGTGGATACCGCCGCAGCAGCCAGATCATCAGCCCCATCGAGGGCCAGGCGGCGAAGGTGCAGATGATGTAGAACACCGGGAACCCAACCGCTTCGGCCAGGAACCCGGTCATCCCCCCGATCGTCCGCAGCCCGATCGCCGCGACCGAGGACAGCAGCGCATATTGCGTCGCCGTGAACGCGACCGAGCATAGCCCCGACAGGTAAGCAATGAACGCCGCGTCGGCCAACCCGCCGGCAAAGGATTCAATGAACACCGTCGCGTACAGCACATGGACCTGGCCTGGGGAGTAGGCGAGGACGACATAGAACCCCATCACCGTGCTCTGGATGCAGCCGGTGATCAGCAGCGCACGCCCGACGCCCAGGCGCGCGACCAGGAACCCGCCGATGGCGGTGCCGGCCAGCACGGCGGCGAGCGACGGCAGGAAGTTTGCCACCGCGATCGCCGCCCGATCGAAGCCGAGGGAGCGGTAGAATGGCGCGGCCATCACGCCGGCCATCGCCTCATCCAGTTTGAACAGCGCAATGAAGGCCAGGATCACGAAGGCGCCGGGCCGGCCCAGGAACTCCCGCAGCGGGTCGACGATCGCATGCCGGATGCGGGCGATCGGGCCGCCAGTCACGGCCGTCTCCGGCGGCGCCCGCGTCACCGCGGGTTCCGGCGCCAGCAGTGTCACCACGATCCCCAGCGCGAGCAGCCCCGCCACGCCCAGCAGGGCCGTGTTCCAGCCGATGATTCCGGCCGATGCGATGACGCCCGAGCCGGAGACCAGCAGCGCGCCGCGATACCCCCAGACATAGGCCGCGAGGGCGGCGCCCTGCAGCCGGTCCTCGAACACCTCAATGCGCCAGGCGTCGATCGCGACATCCTGGCTGGCGGACAGGAACGCCACCAGCGCCGCGGCGGCGATCGCGGCAACCGGCGCGGCGGCGGGGTTGGACAGCGCCAGCAGCGCGGCCGAAATTACCAGCAAGGGCTGGATCGCCAGCAGCCAACCGCGCCTCTGCCCAAACCGGCGCAGAGGGCCGAGCGGGGCGGCCTGGTCGAGGACGGGTGCCCAGAGGAATTTGAGGGTGTAGGACAGCCCTATATTGGCCGTCAGCCCGATCATGGCGAGCGAGACCCCGCCCTCGGACAGCCAGAGCCGGAAGGTGAACCCCGAAAGGGGCAGCGGCAGCCCGGCGACCACGCCAAAGGCCGCCATGATCCAAATCCGTCGATCCGCGAGCATGCCGATGGGAATCCAGGGTTAGGGGAGGCTTACCCTGGCATGTTGGCGTCGCCCCGGCCAAGGGCGCGCTGCATGTAGACGACGTCGAGCCACCGGCCGAACTTCACCCCCGCCGACTTCAGCAGGCCGACGCGCTGGAACCCCAGGCTCGCATGCACGCCGATCGAGCCGACATTGTCGCTGTCCCCGATCACCGCGATCATCTGGCGGATGCCCTTCGCGGTGGCGTCCTCGATCAACTGGCCCACCAGCGCCTTGCCGACGCCCTGGCCGCGCACGTCGTCACGGACATAGATGCTGTTCTCGACGCAATAGCGATAGGCGGAACGATCGCGGAACTGGGTGTAGTAGGCATAGCCGAGGACACCGGTGTCGTCCGTCGCCACCAGCCAGGACCAGCCAGCGTCGCGGACATGGCGGAATTTCTCCATGATTTCCTCGACCGGCGGCGGGTCTTCGTCAAACGTGCCGGTCCCGTGCAGGACGTGGTGGGAATAGATCGCGTGGATCTCGGGGATGTCCGCCTCGGTGGCGGGACGGATTTCCATGGTCGGGCTCCCTGTTACTGGCCTGCGCCGGGCGTGCCCATAAAGCGGTGAATCCGCCGGACCTGTCCAGGTGGGGGTGGCCGTTCAGGTCCGCCGGCCGGTGGCGCGCATCATCTCCAGCGTGCGCTTGCCGGCGGACAGTTCCGAGCCCTCGCCGAAGCCCCAGGCGAGAGTGGTTGCCGGTTCCCACACCTTGACCGGCGCCTTGTGGAAGCCCGGCACGTCGCGTCCCGGCGGCTGCCGTGGGATCGTGTCGGGATCAACGAGGAAGCGGTCCATCTCCCGCGACAGGTCGTTCATCGAGAACGGTTTCAGTAGCATGGCGCTCGCCCCCGCCCGCTGCGCCGCCAGGAGCCGCCGGTTGTTGTTGGCGGCCGTCATCAGTACGATCGGTGCGCTCTCATACCCTGGCATTCGCCGGATGCGGGCGCAGGCCTCGTAGCCGCTGAAACCGGGCAGCTCGACATCCAGCAGCACCAACTGCGCGCGCACGTGGCGGGCGAAGTCCTCCGCCTCCCCGGCGATGGGGGTTACCAGGGTCCGAAAACCGCGCCCGTCCAGATGCTGGCGCAACACGTTGCGCAGGTTCCAGTCCTGTTCGGCGACGATGATGAAATCATCCGACATGCGGGCATCATGCGGGCAGAGCGTTGCGAAAGGGTTAATGCGCGCGCCGAAAAATCAGCAAGCGGGATTTTAAGAGAGCGTTAACCCAACCGCGCGATCCTGCCGGACATGTCGCCCAACGCCTCCATGTTCCAGCCTGGCCTGCCGCATCGCCTCTGGCGCCTGCTGCCGGTCGCCGCCCGCCGCCAGGCGCTGGCGCGGATCACCGCGCTGCTGGCGCCCCGACCCGCCGATCCGCCGCCCGATCCTCCTCTGGGCGGTCCACAGGGCGTCATCATCGGCGGCGAGCTGTCCTGCCCGTCCGGCATCGGGGAGGGTGCTCGGCTGATGATCCGGGTTGCCCGCGCGATGGGGGTGCCGGTCTGGCCGCTGGATATCCCAAGCCCCACCGCCTGGGGCCGGCCGGCCGCCACGCCGGAGATCTTCCCGCCGCCGCACGCACCGCTGATCCTGCATGTGAACGCGCCGGTCCTGCCGCTCGCGCTGCTGCGCCTGCCGCGTGCCCTGACGCGTGACCGGCGCATCATCGCGAGCTGGGCCTGGGAATTGCCGGTCGTGCCGCCGGAATGGCGCGCCGCCGCGCCGCTGGTGCATGAAATCTGGGTGCCGTCCCGCTTTACCGCCGCGGCGATCGAGCCGCTGAAACCGCATCGGGTGCATGTCGTGCCGCCGGCCCTGGCCTTGGCGCCGCCGCAACCTTCCGCGCTGGACCGCGCCGCCTTTGGCCTGCCGGAGCAGGCCGTCATTGTGCTGGTGTCCTTCAACCTCGCCTCATCCTTCGCGCGGAAAAACCCGCTCGGCGCCATCGCGGCGTTCCGGCAGGCGTTCGGTGATCGGGATGATCGTGTCCTGGTCCTGAAAATCTGCCACGCGGACCACGCGCCGGCGGACTTCGCGCGCATCGAGCAGGCGGCCCGCGCGCCGAACATCCGCGTGATCACCGGCGAAATGTCCGGCCCCGACCGGCACGCCTTGACCGCCGCGGCCGATATCGTGCTGTCGCTGCATCGGGCGGAGGGTTTTGGACTGGTCCCGGCCGAAGCCATGCTGCTGGGCAAGCCCGTCGTCGCAACCGGCTGGTCCGGCAACCGCGATTTCATGGATGTGGGGAACGCCGCTTTGGTGGGCTACCGGCTGATCCCGGCCGAGGATGATCGCGGGGTCTATCGCGATGCGCTCTGGGCTGATCCGGATATCGCGGAGGCGGCGTCACATCTCCGCCGCCTGGCCGACGCGCCCGAGGAACGGCAACGCCTCGGGGATCGCGCGCGCGCCAGCGTGATGATGGCCCTGAACGGGGAAAAACTGCGCGTGGCCCTGCGCGCGTTGGGGGTGCATCCGGGAACGCCGCCCGTACTCCCGCGCCTAGCCAGCGGGGTGCCGGGACAAACGGCACCGGTCGGGAGGGACGAGGTGTTCGCCACCCACGATCTGGTCTGATCGCTGGCTCACCCCGCGACGCCGCGTCCCTCCCTTGAGGCCCGTCCGGTGTTTGCCGAACGGGCCTGCCCTGTCAGTTGAACCGCACCAACTGCGCGGCCAGGGTATCCGACGGATCGGTGTTGGTGGCCTGGAACCCGAAGGACGTCGATCCACCCGAGCCAAGCGCGCCGTTCCAACCGACATTGCCGATCACGTAGCCGTTGGCGTTGTGGCTGATGATCGTGCCGTTCCAGACGTTGGTGATCAGGTCCTTGGTCTCGACCTCCACCGTCCAGCCATTCACCGCGCCGGTTGTGGTGTTCTTCACCGCGACCGAGCCGACATAGCCCGACCCCCAATTGTCGTTCACCGTCAGGCTGACCGGATCGCCGCTGACGGGCGGCGGCGGTGGCGGGGGCGGCGGGGTCACGACGCTGTCATGCACCAGGATCGCCTTCGCCGACATCGTGCCGAGCGTCCCGTTGGTGGGTGAATCGAGCGCCAGCAGGAACTGCATCTGCCCCGTGTCCTCGGGGGTCGCGAACAACTGGGTCGAGAGGATTTTCGTCGTCTCCCCCGGCAGGAATGTCAGGCTGCCCGAGAGCGGGGCGTAGTCATCCCCCGCCTTCGCGGTACCGTCGACCGTACGGTAGTTGACGGTGACCGCGACATCCGATGCTTCGGACAGTTTCACCACGAAGCTGGCGGTGCCGTTCGGCACGGGCTCCGACGGGCCGCCCGGATCACCGCCGTCATCATGGAACATGATCGGATCGATCGCATCGACCTTCTCGGCGTCGATCGTGCGCCAGTCATTCTCCAGGATGCCGCCGGTATCGCCCGAGTTCGGATTCCAGCTCCAATACGCCCAGCTCGGGCCGAGTTCGTCGGGGCTGACCGGCAGGCCGCCATTGGCCGAGGATTCATCCAGATACTGCACCAGCTTGGTAAGCCAGGCGCGGTCGGAGGCGGTTTCGAGGTTGGTGCCGAATTCGCCCAGCAGCACCGGCGCGGTGTCGGTCTTGTAGATATAGCCCCAGTACTGGTCCCACACGGCGGGCAGGTTGTCGGGATAGTTCGGATCGCTGAACCAGCGCTGCGCGTAGACGGTGGAGGGATAGTCGTGCGGTGAGTAGACGACGCGGTTGTCGATGTTCAGCTCGATCGGATGGTCCTTCACGCCCATCAGGTTGCCGCCCCACCAGGTGGACTGGCCTTTGTAGGTCTCGATCCCTTCCACCATGATCAGCAGGTTCGGGTTGGCGGCCAGAATCGCGTTGCCGATGCGTGTTGCCGCGGCGGCCCAGTCATTCGGCCCGCCATCGCCCCAGGTGGACGGACCATGCGGCTCGTTCGCCAGGTCCATGCCGATCACGGTTGAATTGCTGGCGTAGCGTTGCGTGAGCTGGACCCAGTTCTGGATCATCTTGGCTTCGGGATAGGCGCTGTCGTACCAAAGCCCGTTGCCGTTCGGCCCGTTGCCGGCGGAGCTGCGGTGATGGTCAAGGAAGACCTTCATCCCCTTTTCACCGGCATAGCCAATGATCTTGTCCATGATCTGCTGGCCGCTGAGGCCGGCGAGGTCGGGGTTCTTGCCGAAGTCGATCCCGTTCGGCGTGCTGCCGGCGGCGAACAACTGGTCGGAGAACGGCAGGCGGATCGTGTTGAACCCGACCTGCACCATCTTGTCGATCAGGACCTTGTAGTTTTCCGTCCACAGCCCGTGCGGGGCGTAGTTCGTCGTTTCCATGCCGAACCAGTTGACCGCGGCGATCTTCACCGGGTTGCCGCCGGCATCGACGATCTGGTTGCCCTCGGTGTGCAGGAACCCGTTTGGCAGCAGGCTGGTCGGGCCGTCCGGCGTGGCGGTCACGGGCGGTTCGTTCACCGTGATGTCGGCCACGGTGATGACCGGCGGCGGATCGGGATCGGCGGCCGGATTGATGATCGTTCCGATGGCGGTGCCATCAGCGATGGTCGCGTTGGTGGGCGCCGACAACTCGATGCTGTAGCTGACGGTGTGCGTGTCGCCCGGATGCGTGCGGACGAAGATCGTGGCCTCGGTCTGGCCGGGATTGAAACGGATCGTGCCGCTTTTCGCGTCGAAATCCTCACCGGCCTTCGCGGTATCGGCGACGGTCGTCCATTTCACCCGTACGGTCTTCGTCGAGGGCGTGGACAGATGCACCGTGAACGTATCTCGGAGGGTTGGCGCACCGGTCGAGGTGACCGTCGAATCATCGATCGACAGTGTCGGCAAGGCGGGCGGCGGGGGCGGAGGAGGCGGCGGTGGGGGTGGCGGCGGAGTGACGGTGCCGGAGATCGTCGCGCCGTTCAGCACGAAGCTTGACGGCATCGGCGGGTTGCCGCCGGTGGCCTGGAAGCCGAACGACACCGTGCCGCCAGCGGCGACCGCGCCGTTATAGGACGCGTTGCTGATCACATAGCGATTGCCGACATGGCTGATGATCGTGGCGTTCCAGATCGAGGTGATCGGCTGCGGCAGCTCGAATTCGATCGTCCATTGGCCGAGCGCGGTGGTTTTCAGGTTGGTGAAGGATACCGCGCCGACGAAACCGGTGCCCCAGTCATCGACGTCCGAGAATGTAATATTGCCGGTGCTTCCCTTGATGGTGACCGACTTGCCTGGCGTGCTCACGTTTCCCGACTCCCTGGTGCGTGGCGTTTCGAGGCGCATTAAGGGGAGGTCATTGCGCCGCGTTTCAAGACAAAACGCTGGCGCGTTACAATTGATAATGCCAGGACATGGCGTATCGCCGATGGTTACTAAACCGACACCGTTGTTACGGTTCGAGAGGTTTCGCGACAGTCCGCACAGTCGCGCGATGAGGCGCTACGGTCAGGGGGCGAGCGCCCGCAGCCAGACCACCACCGCCGCGGCGCCGGCATCGACATGGCCGATCGCGCGCTCGCCCAGATAGCTCGCCCGTCCCAGGCGCGGATGCATGGCGCGGGTGGCCTCGGCGCCGGCTGCCCCCGAGGCGATGGCGTCGGCCCAGGCGTTGGCTGGGGACAGGCCGCGTTCCAGGGCGGTGGCAAAGGCGCGGGCGGCGGGGTCCAGCGCATCCAGCATCGTCCGGTCCCCCGGTTTCGCGCCGCCGAGCTCGGCGATGGCGGCGATGCCGGCCTGGAAGGCGGCGGCCCAGTCTTGCGCGGTCGCGGGGCCGGAGGCGGGCAGGGCGGAGGCCGCCCGCAGCAGGGCGGTTGCGTAGAACGGGCCGGAACTGCCCGCGATTGCCTGCCGCAACGCGCCTGCCATGGCGGTCAATGCCGTGACCGGATCGATCCAGGCCCGGTCGGGCAAAGCGCGGATGGCCAGGGCGCCGCGCGCCATGCTCAGCCCGAGATCGCCATCGCCGGTGACGGTATCGAGCGCCGTCAACTCCGTCTCGGCGGCTTCCAGCGCCGTCGCGACCGCCAGGGCCGCGTCGCGCAGCCGGATGTCGATGGGGCCGTCATGCGGGGGATGGCTGGGTTCGGCGGGGGCGGCGATCACCGCGCGGGCCGCTGGAATGCGGCCGCTTCCGGGCCAGGCCGGCGCCGAGGCGGGCGCGTCCAGCCACGCCAGGCTGGCATCATCGACCCGCAGCACCGACAGCGAGCAGCCGGGCATTTCCAGCGCCGTCAGGAAATTGCCGCACCAGGCGCGCTCCACGACCAGCCCACCCCGGCGCAGCGTGGCCAAAGCGTGGCGGCCGAGGATCGCCAGTTCCATCGGCGGCGTGCCGCCCAGGCCGTTGACCAGCAGCGCCACCCGGTCGCCAGCATGCAGGTCGCGGTCGGTCAGGATGGTGGTGAGGATCCGCTCGACGATTGCATCGGCCGGGGCGCGGGGCGCGCGCTGCACGCCGGCTTCCCCATGGATCCCCAGGCCGAGTTCCATTTCGTCATCGGCCAGCTCGAACCCCGGTTGGCCGGCCGCGGGCACGATGCAGGCGCCGAGCGCTACTCCCATGGTGCCGACCAGGGTGGCGGCGGCGCGGGCGTGCTGGGCGACGGTGGCCAGGTCCAACCCGGTGGCGGCGGCGGCGCCGGCGATCTTGTGGACCAGCACCGTGCCGGCGATGCCGCGCCGGCGTTCGGCCGGGACGGTGGCATGCAGGGCCACGTCATCGGCGACGACCACGGTTTCGCAGGGGATACCCTCGGCACGGGCGAGTTCGGCGGCGAGGCCGAAATTCAGCCGGTCGCCGGTGTAGTTCTTGACGATCAACAGCGCGCCCGCCGGCCCCGCAACGGCGCGGATGCCCGCCAGCACGGCATCGACCGACGGGGACGTGAACACGTCGCCGGCGACCGCCGCGTGCAGCATGCCGGGCCCGACATAGCCCGCATGGGCCGGTTCATGCCCGCTGCCGCCGCCCGACAGCAGGGCGACGCCTCGGCGGGCCGGATCGGCGGGAATATCGGCGCGGGCGATCACGCCGAACGCCGGCAGCAGCGCCAGGCCCGGGGCGAAATCGGCGACGCCTTCCAGCATCTCCCGCATCGCGGCGCGCGGATCATTGACGAATTTGCGCATGGCTGTTTCCCCCGTTCGCGGCGCGTGAGCGGCCGAATACTCCGGCTGTTCTATCGGATGGGATGCCCATGGGGCCACCCGGGGGGTCCCATGGGGGCCAGCGCGCTTGCCGATCCGGGGGGGACACGGCATGAACCCGCGCATGTCTGACCCAACCCGCGAAGCCGCCTTCGACCTTTTGGCCGCCGTCCTGGACCGCCGCCGATCGCTGGAGGAGGCGCTGACCGCCCTGCCGCCGATCGACGCCCGGGACCGCGCCGCCGCCCATCGCCTCGCCGCCGCCGTGCTGCGCCGGATGGGCACGCTGGATACCGTGCTGGAACCCTGGCTGCGCCGCGAACCACCGCCCGCCGTCCGCCACGTGCTCCGCATCGGCGCCGCGGGCCTTCTGCTGCTTGGCACACCGGGGCATGCGGCGGTGGCGACCGCCGTGTCGCTCGCCCGCGCGCGCGGGCTGGCGCCCTTTTCTGGCCTGGTGAACGCCGTGCTGCGCCGCGTGGCGGAGGCCGGTCCCGCCGCGCTGGAGGACCTCGACGCCCCGCGCCTGGATACGCCGGTCTGGCTGTGGTCCGCCTGGGGCGCCGAGGCCCGCGCCATCGCCACCGCGCACCAGACGGAAGCCCCGCTCGATGTGACCCTGGCGCCGGGAACGCCGCCGCCCGAAAGCGCGATCCTGTTGCCCACCGGATCGGCGCGCTTTCCCGCCGGCACCGCGGTCGGCGACATCCCCGGCTTCAGCGAGGGCCGGATGTGGGTGCAGGACGCCGCCGCCGCCTTGCCGGCCCGCCTGCTGGCCGCCCAACCGGGGGAGCGCGTTGCGGATATCTGCGCCGCGCCAGGCGGCAAGACCGGCCAGTTGGTGGCCGCTGGCGCCTCGGTCGTCGCGGTGGAACGTGACGCGTCGCGGCTGAAGCGCCTGGCCGAGAACCTCGGCCGCTGGGGGCTGCGCGCCGATCTGGTGCAGGCCGACGCCAATGATTGGAAGACCGAGGAGCGCTTCGACGCCATCCTGGTGGACGCGCCTTGCAGCGCCACCGGCACGATCCGCCGCCATCCGGACGTGCAACGGCTGAAACGGCCGAACGATGTCGCCAATCTGACCCAGGCGCAGGACCGGCTGCTGGCCTCCGCGCTCAAGCTGCTGAAGCCGGGCGGACGGTTGGTCTACGCCGTGTGCTCCCTGCAACCGGAGGAAGGCGCGCCGCGCATCGCCGCCGCGCTGGCCCGGGGCGGGGTTCGGCACGAGCCGTTCACGCCCGCGGAGCTCGCGGCGCTGCCGGAGGCACTAACGCCGACCGGGCATCTTCGCACCCATCCCGGCCTGTGGCCCGAGACCGGCGGCATGGACGGATTCTTTGCCGCGCGCCTGATCAAAGGCCCATCCCGATAGCTTGAATTCTTCCAGACTCTACGTCAGTATTCAGACATGCATATGATAACTCATGTCTGAAACATGATAACCGCCGCTCAGATGCGCGCTGCCCGGGCGCTGCTGGGGATCGACCAGCGGCGGCTCGCGGCCCTGTCCAGCCTGTCCTTGCCCACGATCCAGCGCATGGAGGCCAGCGAGGGCGTCGTGCGCGGCAATGTCGACTCGCTGATGAAGCTGGTCGGGGCCTTGTCCGCCGCCGGGATCGAGCTGATCGGCGACAACCAGCCCAGCACCAGCGGCGGTCGTGGCGTGCGTCTCGCGCCGAACCAGTCAGGCTGACGGGGCATGACGATCGTCCTCACCGTCATTCTCGGACTGGTGGTGCTGGCGATCCTTGGCGCGATGACCGCTCGGCTTCAGGCCGGCCGGGTGCTGGTCTATGGCGGGTGCCTGATCCTGTGTCTCGCGCTGCTGGTGGCGGGGATCGAGGCGCTGTCCGCCGCTCCTGCCCGTCTGGCCCTGCCGATCGGCCTGCCGATAACCGGGACGCAATTGCGGCTTGATCCGCTGTCGGGGTTCTTCCTGGCGCTGACGGGTCTCGGCGGCGCTGGTGCCAGCCTGTTCGCCCTGGGCTATGGGAGGCATGAGGAAGAACCCTGGCGCGTCCTGCCCTTCTACCCGCTGTTTCTGGCCGGCATGACCCTGGCCATCCTCGCCGATGACGCCTTCGCCTTCCTGTTCGGGTGGGAGGCGATGTCGCTCGCGTCCTGGGCGTTGGTGATGACGCATCACCAGGAACACGGGAACGCCCGCGCTGCGTTCATCTATCTGCTGATGGCGGTGTTCAGCGGCCTGACGCTGCTGCTGGGCTTCGGCGTGCTGGCGGCGGGTGGCGGGGGCTATGGGTTCGAGGCGATCCGCGCCCATCCGCCGACCGGCGGCGTCGCGGCGACCGTGCTGGTGATCGCGCTGATCGGGGCCGGGGCCAAGGCCGGCCTCATGCCCCTGCATGTCTGGCTGCCGCTCGCGCACCCGGCCGCGCCCTCGCATGTCTCCGCGCTCATGAGCGGGGTGATGACCAAGGTCGCGATCTACGGCTTCATCCGCATCGTATTTGATCTGGTGGGTGGGGCGCCGGCCTGGTTCGCGGCGGTCGTGCTGGTCGTGGGCGGGATCACCGCCGTCATGGGCGTGCTGCACGCGATGATGGAGCGGGACCTCAAGCGGCTGCTCGCCTACTCCACCGTTGAGAATATCGGCATCATCTTCGTGGCGCTGGGGCTTGCCCTGGCCTTCAAGGCCAATGGCGTGACGGCGGGCGCGACGCTCGCGCTGACCGCGGCATTGTTCCATGCGCTGAACCATACCGTATTCAAAAGCCTGCTGTTCTTCGGCGCCGGCGCGGTGCTGCACGCGACTGGCGAGAGGAACATGGAGAAGCTGGGCGGGTTGATCCACCGCATGCCTCGCAGTTCCGCGGCGATGCTGGTCGGCTGCCTCGCCATCGCCGCCTTGCCGCCGCTGAACGGCTTCGCGTCCGAGTGGCTGCTGTTCCAGGCCATCCTGCTGCGCCCCGATCTGCCGCAATGGGGGCTGAAATTCTCGATCCCGGTGGCGGGCGCCCTGCTGGCCTTGGCCGCCGCCCTGGCCGGGGCCTGCTTCGTCCGCGCCTATGGGATCATCTGGCTGGGCCGCCCGCGCACCACCGCGGCCGAACAGGCGCGGGAGACGGACCCGCTTTCCGTCATCGCCATGGTGATCTTCGCCGCCTTGTGCCTGCTGGGTGGCATATTCCCGGGCGTGGTGATCGATGCGGTGGCGCCCTTGGTGCAGGGGCTGACCGGCGCGCGGATGGAGCGGCAGTTGCAGGACGCCTGGCTGACCGTGGCGCCGATCAGCACGGCCCGCAGCTCCTATAACGGGCTGCTGATCTTCCTGTTTGTCCTGGGCAGCGCCAGCCTGGCCGCCTTCGCCGTGCATCGCCTGGCCTCGCGCGGGGTGCGGAAAGCCCCGCCCTGGGATTGCGGCTTCCCCGACCCCAGCCCCGCCACGCAATACACCGGCGATAGCTTCGCCCAGCCGGTGCGGCGGGTGTTCGGGGCGATTGTGTTCCGCTCTCACGAGACGGTCGACATGCCGGAGCCCGGGGATAACCGCCCCGCTCGCATCACCAAGACCACCCATGATCTGGTGTGGGAGATGCTGTACGAACCGTTGGCTGGGCTGGTGATGCGGATCGGGACGGTGATGAACCGGATGCAGTTCCTGACCATCCGCCGCTATCTGAGCTTCGTCTTCGCTGCCCTGATCGTGCTGCTGGTTGCCCTGGCGGTGGGACAATGATCCCCGATCTGATCGCGCAGCTAGCCCAGATGGCGGTCGTGCTGGCGCTGGCGCCGCTGCTGACCGGGCTGGTGCGGAAGGTGAAGGCGCGCATCCAGCGCCGCCGCGGCCCGCCGCTGATCCAGCCCTACCGGGACCTGAAGCGGCTGCTGTCGAAGGAAGCGGTGGTCGCCGAGAACGCGTCCTGGCTGTTCCGCGTCGCGCCCTATGTCGTGTTCGCCTGCACCTGGGTCGCCGCCGCCCTGGTGCCGACATTCGCCACCAACCTGCTGTTCTCCTGGTCCGGCGATCTGATCGTGATCACGGCCCTGCTGGCCAGCGCGCGGGTGGCGCAGGCGCTGGCGGGGCTGGATGTCGGGACCAGTTTCGGGGGGATCGGCGCCTCCCGCGACGTCATGTTCGCGACGCTGGCGGAACCCGCCATGGTGATGATCGTGTTCTGCGTGGCGCTGATCGCGGGCTCGACCAAGCTGTCCACCATCGCGGAATACATGGCCTCGGGCCAGGTCGGGCTGCGGGTGTCGCTGGCGCTGGCGCTGGTGGCGCTGCTGATCGTGGCTTTGGCCGAGAACGCGCGCATTCCGGTCGACAACCCCGCCACGCATCTGGAACTGACCATGGTGCATGAGGCGATGGTGCTGGAATATTCCGGCCGGCATCTGGCGATGATCGACCTCGCGGCGTCGTTGAAGCTGCTGGTCTACGTGTCCGTCATCATCTGCATCTTCCTGCCCTTTGGCATCGCCGTCTCGGGCGCCGGCCCGCTGGCTTATCTGGCAGGCGGAGGTGCCTGGGCGGTGAAGCTCGCCGCGGGCGGGATCGTGCTGGGCATCTTCGAGATGTCCATCGCCAAGATGCGGGTGTTCCGCGTGCCCAACTTCCTGGGGGCCGCGCTGATGTTGGCGCTGCTCGGGCTTCTGCTCCTCTTTGTCTCCCGGGGGATGTAGCCGATGCTCGGCCTTCATTACGACATCGCGCATATGCTGGCCGGCTCGCTGGTGCTGGTGAGCCTGATGATGCTGTACCAGGTGCGGCTGACGGCGCTGCTGCATGTGCTGGCGCTGCACGCGTTCGTGCTGGCGGCCTCGGTCGCGTGGCAGGCGTATATCCAGGAGTCCCCGCATCTGTATATCACCGCGGCCATCGCGCTGGTGTTCAAGGGCATCCTGGTGCCGGTGGTGCTGCGGCGGATGATCTTCCGCATGGGCGTGCACCGGGAAATCGAGACCGCGGTCAGCATCGGCCTGACCATGCTGGCCGGGATCGCCTTGGTCGCGCTGTCGTTGCAGGTGATGCTGCCGGTCACCGCCGCGGTCGACCCGATCGCGCGGGAGGACCTGGCGCTGGCGCTGTCCGTTGTGCTGATCGGGCTGCTGCTGATGGTGACGCGGCGCAACGCGGTCAGCCAGGTGGTGGGGTTCATGTCGCTGGAGAACGGCATCAACCTGGCCGCCACCGGCGCGCGCGGGATGCCGCTGGTGGTGGAGATCAGCGTGGCGTTCTCGGTGCTGATCGCGTTCATCGTGATCGGGATATTCCTGTTCCGCATCCGGGAGCGGTTCGACACGGTCGATGTCGGCGCGCTGGACCAGTTCCGGGGGGGGCGGTCGTGAGGGGGGGGAGGTTTGGTGGGGCACGCCTCCCTCCGTCATGGCCGGCCTTGAGCCGGCCACCCGCTCGATGGCGGTGGAGCCCGGGTTTGCGCGCGTTTGTCCCACGCATGGGGGCGGGTG
>CAMCDA010000092.1 GCA_945873195.1 Asaia bogorensis | reverse complement strand
ATCGGATAGCAAAGTGCGCAAACCAGCCGAGCGCGCCACATGACCCAGGTCTTACGGACGGAAAACCTACATAAGCGGTTCGGCGGCATAGTCGTATCCGACAACATCAATCTGACAATTGACCGAGGCGAGATCCTTGGGCTGATCGGCCCGAATGGTGCTGGCAAGACTTCGCTGTTCAACTTGATTTCCGGCGTTCTAAAGCCGGATTCCGGACATATCTTCCTGAATGGCGCTGCGGTGGATGACCGCCCTCTATACCAGCGGGCGCGACTTGGCGTCGCTCGCACCTGGCAGAACATGTTGCTGTTCCGCACCATGACGGTAATGGAGAACATGCTGATCGCGCCGCGCGAGTACGCCGGTGAATCGATCCTGCGCGTCACGTTCTCGCCGGGCCGAATGCGGGCCGAGGAGCGCATCGCGCGCGAACGTGCCATGTCCATCTTGGCGCGTATGGGATTGACTCATACAGCCTCGGACATGGTCACGGACCTGCCATTCGGTCAGCAGAAACTGATCGGACTAGCACGGACGCTGATGAACGATGGTCCGTTGCTACTGCTGGACGAACCGATGGCCGGCGTCGAGGGCGCGGCCTATGAGACCATGCAAGCGATCGTTCGTCAGGAAGCGGCCGCAGGTCGTGCCGTCTGCGTCGTGGAACACAACGTATCGTTTATCCGTGACCTATGTTCTCGTGGGGTGTTCATGGCGAACGGAAAGGTTCTACAGGACGGAACGGTCGAAGAATTAATCTCCAGCAAGGCTCTCACCGAGCTTTATTTCGGGGTCTGACGGTAGTGTTAAGGTATTCAAACATTTCAGCCGGATACGGTGGCGTGCCGGTCTTGCGAAACATCTCCTTTGAGGTGGCAGACGGCGAAGCCGTAGCGATCTTTGGCCATAATGGGGCCGGCAAGACCACCTTGATGCGCTGCGCGGTGGGCGACGTGGCCGAAGTGTCAGGAACAGTCACCTATCGCGACCGCGCTATCACACCGGGTGCCGTATTCCTGAACGTCCGACAAGGCATTGGCTTTGTGCCACAAGGACACAATGTCTTCCGGGAGCTTTCGGTACGACAGAACCTAGCCATCTCAGGATTGAACCATCCGGAATCAAAAATCGAGGATATCTACAAGATATTCCCGATCCTGCAAGAGCGTGGAGCTCAATTGGCTGGCTCCTTGTCTGGGGGGCAGCAGCAGATTCTGGCGCTCGGCATGGCACTGATGACGCAACCCTCTATCCTTCTGCTGGATGAACCATCGACAGGCTTGGCCCCGGTAATTGTGCGCGACGTGATGGACAGCCTACGCCGGGTCAACAGAGAGTCTGGAACCACTGTCGTAATCGTGGAGCAGAACATCCCAGCGACGCTGAAGTTCGTACAGCGTGCGATGGTTCTGAAGGCAGGGCGTATCGTGTTCGACGGACCAAGTGCTGAACTCGAGGACAAGGCGAATTTGTGGGGACTTTTCTAACCCACCTCGATCAGGGCGCCATACGGCATCGCTGTCCCCGACCATGCCAGACCAAGAGCGGGCGCATGTCACCACGGCTGGACTATTGTGGGTTCAAGCATCGATCGGGAGTTCTAGAAATCTATCAAATCGGGAGTGATCCTGATCCCAGGTGGGCGCTTCTGCCTGTCGAGATCAACTCTGAAACCAATGACTATACGATACTCCCTCCGAAAAGAGGCCCGCTCAAATTCCAAACCGCCAATCCCAAACCATAATTGCTACCGATTCGGTCGATGGCGTGTTACTGCCCCAACATGGATCCTGTAACGCCCGTGTTGTGGCGGAGATTGTTGTGCCGGTCGCCAGACGATGCAGATGTGCCGCTGTTCGGTCCGCTTCTGGCGCCCACGGCGCAGGCTGACGGCATGTTCGTGCTGGGTCGGATGGCGCAGACACTAGACGGCTTCATTGCATTGCCGGATGGCGAGTCCCATTGGATCAGCGGGCCTGAGGACATCACCCACACCCACCGCCTACGTGCACTATTTGATGCCGTGCTCGTCGGAGCAGGCACCGTGGCCGCCGACGATCCCCAACTGACGACACGCCTGGTGGAAGGGCCAAGCCCGGTCCGTGTCGTGGTTGATCCGACCGGCCGTCTGAGAGACCACTATCGGGTTTTCCAGGGGGGGCCGGAAACCTTGGTGCTGCACGGCCCAGACGCTCGGCCCATCGATCGGGTGGCCCAGGCGCACACCATTCGATTGCCGACCGGACCGTTCGGATTGGACATGAACGCGATCCTGGCCGCGCTGCGCGCGCGGGGTCTGCGGCGAATCTTCGTCGAGGGCGGCGGCATCACCGTATCTCGCTTCCTGGCAGCTGGTATGCTGGACAGGCTGCACGTAACCGTCGCGCCGCTGGTGATTGGGGCCGGTATCCCAAGTTTCGCCCTGCCTCCTATAACCCGGTTATCGGACGGGCGCCGCTTGCGGTGGACTGTGCACGGCATGGGCCAGGACATTCTGCTCGACATCCCGTTGGAGCGTGAGGCGTGACCGAAGCGAACGCATTCTGGACCGTCGCCGCCGGTTCAGGCGTGATTAGGACGGAGACCCTGTCAGAGCCTACGCCTGATCAGCGTCTGATACGGACATTGGCAACCGGGGTCTCACGGGGCACCGAATCAATCGTGTTTTACGGCCGAGTTCCAGAAAGCCAGCATGAGACCATGCGCGCGCCACTGATGGGCGGCGTATTCCCTTTTCCGGTTAAGTATGGCTACGCGCTCGTTGGGCGGACGGAGGAGGGCGAACGAGTTTTTGTGCTGCATCCACATCAGGATGTTTGCCTATTGCCCGCGGCGATGTGCGTGCCCGTGCCCGACGCCGTGCCAACATCGCGCGCGGTGTTGGCGGCCAATCTTGAGACCGCGGTCAATCTGATCTGGGATGCGGCACCGTTAGCTGGGGAAAGGGTCCTCGTGATCGGCGCGGGCATCGTCGGCTTGCTCACTGCTTCATTGCTCGCCCGCATTCCCGCAGTGCGGGTCACCGTGATTGATATCGACCCCTCGCGAGCCGAGCTGGCCGAGGCCTTCAGCTGCGCCTTTGCCACCCCCGATGCCGCGCCACGGGATCAGGAACTCATCATCCACACCTCGGCGTCCGAGGCCGGCCTGCGGCTGGCCCTTACGCGGGCCGCATACGAAGCGCGCATCATAGAAGCTAGTTGGTACGGCGACACCGCCCCCTCGGTGCCGTTGGGAGAGGCCTTTCACGCCCGCAGGTTACAGATTGTCGCCTCTCAGGTCGGAGGGATCGCGCCGCCGATGCGCGGTCGCCGGACCTACGCTGAGCGGATGTCGATCGCACTCGATCTACTGTCCGATCCCGCCTATGACGCTTTACTGGAAGGGCCAACGCGGTTTCAGGACCTTCCTGCCGCGATGCCCGCAATTCTGCGTCCGGGTGGTCTGTGCCATGTCATCACTTACGGGATCGAATAGATGTTCAGCCTGACCGTCAGCGACCACATCATGATAGCCCACAGTTTCACCGGCGAGGAATTCGGCCCCGCCCAGCGGGTTCACGGCGCGACCTTTGTCATCGAGGCTGAGTTCCGCGCGCACAAGCTCGACCGCCTACAGTTGTTGGTCGATATCGGCCTTGCAAAGGTTGAACTGCGGCGTGTTCTCGATGCCATCGACTACTCCAATCTTGATGACAATCCTCTGTTCAAGGGGATCAACACCACAACCGAATATCTGGCCTATCACATCCACAGCCGCTTGGCCGCGGCTTGCCATGAAGGTCAATTGGGCGAGGGTGGCCGAGCGGTGAGCGGGATTAAGATCACGCTGCGCGAAAGCCCAAATGCCTGGGCCGCGTATGAGTCTGACCTCAGCTGAACGAGGCAATCACAAAAGGGGGAAACGACCGTCATGACAGCCGTCACAGTTGAAGATCGTGGGCCGATCTCGATCATCCGTATTGCCCGCCCTGACCGCCTGAACGCGATCAGCCAAGCCGTGGCCGTCGAGATTCAACAGGCATTCAAGGAATTCGATGCCAACCCGGACAAGCGTGTCGCGATCCTGAGCTCGGTCGGCGATCGGGCCTTTTCCTCGGGCGCCGACGTCACTGATCTCCCTGAGCTGTGGCGGTCGATCCCGACCATCGGGTTCAACACCGACAAGCCAATCATCGCGGCGACCACCGGGTGGGTGATTGGTGGGGCAATTGTCATGGTGATGATGTGTGATCTGATGGTCTCCACCGAGAGCACCACCTTCTACTATCCGGAAGCCAAGCTCGGCACGACCGCTGGCGGCATCAGTTCGCTCGTGTCGCGCATGCCGCATAAACTGGCGATGGAGATCATGCTGCTTGGGTCGAAGGTCGGTGCCCAACGCGCCTATGATGTGGGCTTCGTCAACCGCGTCGTACCGAATGGCCAGCATGAGGTCGAAGCGCTGAAAATGGCGGAGGACTTGCTCGACTCAGCGCCGCTGGTGATCGGTGCCCTGAAGCAACTCGTCAGTCAGGTCATGCCGGTGGGTCCGATCGAGCGTATGGTTGATATCAGCCAGACCCTGGCCCGTGTCCGCCAGTCAGATGACATGAAGGAGGGCATTCAGGCCTTCAAGGAAAAGCGCAAGCCTACGTTCCGGGGGCGGTAACCACTTGCCGATGCTGGTCACAACAAAATTCCAATGTCCGGAGTGCGGCGGTCCCCTGCGCCAGCCGGATGACGATTTGCTGACCTGTTCAGCCTGCGGGGCATCGGTCCCCTCGCGGGACGGTATCGCGGACTTCGTCCGCGGCCGGTTCGACACGATGCTGGATTTAGATGCCTACGACAAGGAACACGGCATCGACGATCGCCGTCCCGGGCGGTTTTACGAGAAAATCCGGGCACAGGCCGGGGACCGTTGGCCCAATAGCCTGGGTTCGGTCATCGAAATCGGTTGCGGAACGGGCCTGTTCTCCCGAGCCTTGCTGGCGAACAATGAAGCGCGTGACGTCGTGCTGACCGATGTCTCGGTGGGGATGCTGCAGGAGTGCCGCAAGCACCTCGATCGTCTTGGCTTGCTGGAGGGACGGTCGGTCGCATTCGCCACCTACAGCAGCAATGAAGCCTGCATCCGCGACGCGATATTCGACACGTTCATCGGAACATCGGTCCTGCATCATATCCTGGATGTCCGTTCCTTTCTGGCCGACGTGTATCGGGGACTTAAGCCTGGCGGTCAGGCGTTCTTCATTGAGCCCGCTCGGCGTTACCATCAGGCGTTGGCCCAATCGTTGGCGGACATCGCCGCGTATCTGGTGATCAGGGAGAACGGAAACAACGAACGCTTTCAAGGTTTATTGAACTGGCTGGCCCAGCAACGGCAGTCCCTGCTGCACAAAGATGATCTGACTTTCCTGTCAGAGCTGGAAGACAAGCACCAGTTTGTGCCTGAGGAGTTCGCAGAAGTCGGTGCCGAACTGGGCTTTGCCTCGGCCGAGGCAATACCATTCGGAGTCGATCGGACAGGCGCGCCGACCGTTGGTCTGTTGTGTGGTGAACTCGGCATAGCAGCCCCGATCCGGGACACCATCGTCTCGATGATGCCCGCCGTCGGCAACCGCTTCATGAAGCTTCTCGGCCCCACGGACTGCGCGCCAAGCTTCCTCCTGTGGCTGAGAAAGCCACGAAGCCCGATGGTGCGGACGTTCCATGCCGGACCGGAAAGGTTACCGCGACGTCCGGTCGGCCCTGACATGGGCGGGATCGCGCCACGCTGGATGATGCAGGTCGCTGTTAGTTCCACCGTCGAGGGAACTCGCATTGCAATTGATGGTTGGTACATCTCAAACGTGGATGTCGTCGCGATTCGGGTGACCCTTGATGGTTCGAGCCAAGACGCGCCGCTTTGGTTGCCACGTCCGGATGTGCAACAGGTTATGAATCCGCACGGCCGCTACACAGCCTGGAACGCTCTATGCTGTGGGGTCATGAGTCAGTTGGTGTTCCAAAGCGAAACCTCGACCGAAGGAATGTATGCACTGCACCTGGAGGCTGTTCTGGCCAGCGGCATAATGCTTCCGCTTCCTGGCAAAGAACGTATCAGCGTCGGCGAGGCGGTAACCTTCAAGGGCTAGGCGGTTTGTCCTCATGCCATGTGCGGAATCATCGTGTCGTCCGTCCAGGAAATCGCGGGGTCAGAGGGAGTGAGTAGAACTTTGAGCCGGCTGGAGACCAAGTGGACAACCGGCACCGATAGCCGCTGGGGCAATGCAGGTTAACGCCAGCTGCCACTAAGGTCAGGAGGCTTCATTCCCTGGAGTGGCTAACGCTGACCAAGCCACACACCGCAGCCGGCACGTCGGCCAAGTGATCGGCCCCCGCCTCAGTCAATTCCTCCGCCCCGCCATAGCCCCACAGCACGCCAACCGAGCGTACCGCGTTGATCTTCGCCGCGTGGATGTCGTGCAGCCGGTCTCCCACCATGATGCTCTCGGCCGGGTCCAGCACCTCGGTCTTCAGGATATGGGCCAGCAGGTCGTATTTCTCATCCAGCCCGCCGCCCGGTTCGGCGCCGTAGATACGTCGGACATAGGTGGTAAGGCCCAGGTGATCCATCACCCGCTCCGCGAAGTCCCGGCGCTTGGATGTCGCGATATAAAGCGGCAACCCCGCGTCCCGCAGCCCATCCAGCATTCCGACCACGCCCGGAAACACGGAACAATCATACAGCGCCACCTCGGAATACCGGGCACGGTAGATCATCAGCCCCTCCGCCACCCGATCGTCGCCGAATGGGGCCAGCAGCCGGCCCAGAGACGTCGCGATCGGCGGCCCAACGGCCCAGGAGAGATCGCCGGCGGCCTCCGGATCGTGTCCCAGTTGGGACAGGGTGAACCGGAAGCACCCCGCGATCCCCGGCTTGGAATCCGACAGCGTGCCGTCCAGGTCGAGCAGGACGGTCGGCGTCATGCCGCGCGACCGAACAGCCCGCCCAGGCGCGCCAGTTGCCGCAGATGCGTGTCGGCGTCGCCGTAAAGCTGGTCGATCACGGTCATCCGCTTGAAGTAATGCCCGACGGCATACTCCGCAGTCATGCCGATGCCGCCGTGAAGTTGCACCGCCTCTTGCCCGATGTGGCGGCCGGACTTGCCGATCTGCACCTTCGCGGCGGAGATCGCGCGCCGGCGTTCCACCGGGTCGGCCTCGGTGGACATGACGGTCGCGTACATCGCCATGCCGCGCGCCTGTTCCAGCTCGGTCAGCATGTCGACCGCGCGGTGCTGCAACACCTGGAACGAGCCGATCGTGCGGCCGAACTGCTTGCGGGTCTTGAGGTATTCCAGCGTCATCTCGTTCATGACCTGCATCGCGCCCACCGCCTCGGCGCACAAAGCGGCAATCGCCTCGTCGACCACATGCTCGATAACCGGCAGGGCGCTGGTACCCAGGCACTGATCGGCGCGCACGCCGGTCAGCGTGACCTCCGCCGCGCGCAGCCCGTCCTGCGTGGGGTAGCCACGGCGCGTCACACCCGGCGCACGGGCATCGACCAGGAACAGGCCGACGCCGTCACGATCCCGCTGCGCCCCCGCGGTGCGGGCGGTCACCAGGATCATGTCCGCGGCATCGCCGTGCAGCACGACGCTTTTCGCGCCATCCAGCACCCAGGTGGCGCCGTCCTTGCGGGCGGTCGTCATCACGTCGTGCAGGTCATAGCGGGAATGCCGCTCGACATGCGCGAAGGCGAGCTTGAGCTTGCCGGCCACGATCCGCGGCACCAGCGCGCCGCGCAGTTCCACCGATCCAGCGCGCCGGAGCAGTCCGCCGCCCAGGATGATGGTGGCGAAGAAGGGTTCCAGCACTAGGCCGCGCCCGAAGGATTCCATGACGATCATGGTTTCCACCGCGCCGCCGCCGAAGCCGCCTAGGGTTTCCTCGAACGGCAGACCCAGCAGTCCGAGTTCGGCCAGCGCCCCCCAGTTCTCGGCCGCGTAGCCGGCGGGTTCGGCCTGGTACTTTTTGCGTTGGGTGAACTGGTACTTGTCCGCGATCAGGCGGTCGACGCTGTCCTTCAGCAGGCGTTGGTCGTCGGAGAGATCGAAGTCCATGGTGGGTCCTTCAAAGACGTATCACCGGACTAGGCAAGCTGGCGCCAAGGCCGGGATTGATGACAGGCGATCGGGATGCGGAAGCCTCGCCTCTCTCCGTCATGGTCGGGTTTGACCCGACCATCGCTCGGCGCACAGGGCCAGGGGGTTGATCCCGCTGGGACGTGGGCTCGGTGTCCTGGGCGGTCCCCGGGTCAAGCCCGAGGATGACGGGAGAGAGGACACTGAGCCTCCTAAAGCCCCAGGATCGCCTTCGAGATGATGTTCCGTTGGATTTCGTTCGAACCGCCGTAGATCGAGACCTTGCGGTAGTTGAAATACATCGGCGCCGCCTCGGTCGCGTATTCCGGGCCGACCGGCGCTTCGTTACGACCCTCGAAATCGCGCTGGTACGGCATCGCGTAGGGCCCCACGACCTCCATCAGCAGTTCCGTCAACTGCTGCTGGATGACGGAACCCTTGAGCTTCAGGATGGACGAAGCCGGGTTCTGCTTGCCCTTCTCCAGCTTCCGCTCATCGGCGACGACGCGCAGTTGGGTCATTTCCAGCGCCTTCAGCTCCACCTCGACCGCGGCCAGCTTCTCCCGGAATCGTTCGTCGTGGATCAGCGGCCGGCCACCCGACATTTCCAGCGCTGCGAGTTCCTTGATCCGCGCGACCTTGGCCTTGGAGATGCCGACCCGCGCGATGCCCGTCCGTTCGTTGCCGAGGAGGAACTTGGCATAGTCCCAGCCCTTGTTCTCCTGGCCCACGAGGTTTTCAACCGGGACCTCGACATTGTCGAAGAACACCTCATTCACCTCGCGCCCGCCATCGATCAGGTAGATCGGGCGGACGGTGATGCCGGGGTTGTTCATGTCGATCAGGATGAACGAAATTCCCTCCTGCGCCTTGGCGGTGGGGTCGGTGCGGCAGAGGCAGAAGATCCAGTCGCCGTAATGACCCAGCGTGGTCCAGATCTTCTGGCCGTTGACGATGTACTTGTCGCCCGTGCGTTCGGCGCGGGTGCGCAACGACGCGAGGTCGGACCCCGACCCGGGCTCGGAGAAGCCCTGGCACCAGAAGATTTCGGCGCTAGCGGTCTTGGGCAGGAAGCGGGCCTTGATCTCCTCCGAACCGAACTGCGCGATCACCGGCCCGACCATAGATACGTTGAAGGCGATCGGCGTCGGCGCGTTGGCCTGCTGCATCTCGTCCTGGTACAGATAAACCTGCACTGGCGACCAGCCCTTGCCGCCCCAGGCCACCGGCCAGTTCACCGTGGCCAGGCCATGGTCGTTCATGATCCGCTGCGAGGTGACCAGGTCGTCCTTGGTCAGACCCTCGCCCTCGGCAACCTTGGCGCGGATGCTGTCGGGGATCTTGGTGCGGAAGAACTGGCGCATTTCCTGGCGGAAGGCGCGTTCGTCATCGGTGAAGCTCAGGTCCATCGGGGCTGCTCTCTGCTCTCTTATTTCTTGAGCCGGTCGGTGAATTGCTTGCGGAACTTTGAAAGCTTCGGCGCCACCACGACCTGGCAGTAGCCGGTCCAGGGGTTGCGGGCGAAGTAGTCGTGGTGATCCTCCTCGGCCTCATAGAAGGTCGTGATCGGTTCCAGCTGGGTCACGAGCTTGTTGCGCCAGATGCCGGAGTCCGCGATTTCCTTCATCACCGCCTCGGCCGTCGCCTTCTGGGCGTCGGAATGGGTCAGGATGATCGAGCGGTACTGGGTCCCGATGTCATTGCCCTGGCGGTTGGGCGTGGTCGGGTCGTGGATGGTGAAGAACACCCGAAGCAGATCGGCATAGGAGAGTTCGGCCGGATCGAACTTGACCTGCACCACCTCCGCATGGCCCGTGGTGCCAGAGCACACGGCCTTGTAGGTCGGATTGGGCACCTGCCCGGCCGCATACCCGGACATGACCCAGGTCACGCCCCGCAGCTCCTTGAACACGGCTTCCAGGCACCAGAAGCATCCACCGCCCAAGGTCGCGACTTCCTCACTCATTCCCGTCGTCTCCTGCTATTTAGTACCATCCTTACATAGCAGCGATTACGCGCCCTGAAGTCTGGAATTTCGAAATGGCACCCGAAATCCGGAAAGATGGATAGGGAGCGTCCGCCCTGAAGGAGACCGTTCCTTCCATTGAGAAGCAGAAGAGCTTCGGTGCGGATTTCAGCTTGAAAAATCGCATTTTGTGTGATTTAAAAACATCTTAAGCGACGAGGGCACTCGGTCGGAAGGACGAGTGAGTGACCGATTTTACAAAGTCTACCGGACGGGCAGGCGGGCGACCGATAGGCCGCCACTATGCCCGATTAGGTGCCCAGCGGTGACCACGCTGGATCCGACGCATCTGTCGGTGTGTTCACCACCCGCTCATTGAACCCAGTGATATCGACCGAGACCAAACGGGACGAAAAGCCGGAGCCGCGGGCGTCACGAGCTCGGGATTCACGCCAGAACATGATGACCCGGCCGTTTGGCGCGAAGGTCGGTCCTTCGACCTGCCAGCTTTCGGCCAAAATGCGTTCCCCAGAACCATCTGGACGCATCACACCGATCGAGAAGTTACCGCCGGAGCCGCCATAGCGGGTAAACGCGATCAAATCGCCGCGCGGGGACCACACTGGCGTCGCGTAGCGGCCGGAGCCGAAGCTGATTCGGCGCGCGCCGCCGCCGCCCGAGTCCATCACATAAATCTGCTGATCGCCGCCACGGTCAGAGGCGAAACAAATCTGCGACCCGTCCGGGCTGAAGCAGGGGCTGACGTCGATCGCGCCGGAGTTGGTCAACTGACGGCTGCCACGGCTGCCGAGATCGACCGAGACGATGTCCGATCCGTTCGAATTCGCAACCGCCATGACAACCCGCCCACCATCGGGCGCGAAGCGGGGCGCAAAAGTCATGCCGTTGAAATCGCCCAGCAGGGTTTGGCGGCCGGAACTGAGGTTGAACAGGTAGACGCGCGGGCGATTGCTGGCATAGCTCATGAACGCGATCTCATCCCGTGTGGGATGGAAGCGCGGGGTCAGGACCAGCCATGATCCGTCGGTGAGGAAGCGGTTGTTCTCGCTGTCCTGGTCCATGATCGCCAGCCGCTTCGTGCGACGGTCCCGCGGGCCGGTGGCCGAGATGTAGACGATCCGCGTGTCGAAATAGCCCTTCTCGCCCAACAGACGCTCATAGATCACATCTGCGATGATGTGGGCGATACGGCGCCAGTTGCCCTGGGTGGTCGTGTAGGCTGTGCCCTGGATCTGGGTCTGCGGCAGAACGTCCCATAGCCGGAACTCGACGCGGACATTGCCGCCGCCCTGGGATTCGACCCGGCCGGTGACCAGAGCCTGTGCGCCCGTAACGCGCCAGTTCTGAAAATTCGGCGTGGCCGTGGCGGCCGTGCTGGCGCCCACGAAGGCGGCCGGATCGATCAGCCGGAACAGCCCGCTGCGCGCGAGATCGGCAGAGATCACGCCGGCCATGTCGCGGCCGAGCTGCGCGGCGGCGCCATCGCCCCCCCCGATGTCCGGGATCGCGATCGGAATGGGCTCCGCCCGCGCTCGGCTGACATCGATCACGGCGGACTGGCCGCCGCTCAGCGCCTGGGCGAACACAGGGATCGGAGTCGCGGCCAGGGCGGCCGCGCTGGCGGCGCCGATTATCAGGTCGCGGCGCCGGAATGCGGGATTCGGGATATGGATCATCAGGCTCTCTTCCCCGATTCACTTTGGGTGGACAATGCTGTCGTTGGGTCGGCAGGCATGAATATGGGGCTAGATGGCTCCGGCAAGCGCGATTTTTCGATGACCAGAAAGGCAAAAATCGGGCGCCCGGCGACCCGGCCTCGGATCATGGTGAAAACCGGAAGGTCAGGACCGCGTTCTTCCCCAGCAGGGTCTTGGGCAGCGGCAGGTTGGCGCAGCGGACATCCATCACCGCGCGGATTGCCCGTTCGGCGAAGGCGCGGAAGCGCGGGTCCGACATCCGGGGGATATCCTCCCCGGCGACTTCCGCCCGGCGGGCCGTGCCGGCGGCATCGGTCGTAACCGTCAGCAACACCTTCTGCTTGTCCAGGTCCAGCGCGCCGGCATCCTTGGTCCAGCATTCGCGCACATGCTCCCCTACCGCGCCGCGTTGGGCGGCAGTCATCGCCGAGGTATCATTGCCGAACGGGTTGCCCCCCGCGGGCTGGCCGCCACCGGCGCTCGGGTTAGGCCGAGCGGTGGGGGGTTGCTGCTGGCGGGCGAGTTGGCGGAGCCGTTCGAGCGTGTTTTCCACCGCGTCGCTGTTCGGCGCCGGGTTCTTCGTCACGTTCGGCTGTGACGTCGTGCTGGGCGGCGCGGGCGGTGGAGGCACCGGCGGCGGCGGCAAGGGCAGCGGCGGCTCCGGCTTGGGCGGGGTCTGCTGCGGTGGCGCGGGCGGCGCGGCCGGCGGCGTCGGCGGCACCGGCAAGGGCGTCGGGTCGCGCGTGGGGGTAGGTGCCGGGGTGGGCGCGGGCGGCGCGGGTGTGGGTTCCGGCGCCGGGGGGGGCGGCGGAGGAGGCGGGGGGGGCGGCGGCGCCTCCGGCTGCGGGGTCGGCGGCTTTACCACTTCCGGCGCGGGCGGGGCCGGATTGAGGGCCGGCGCCGGCGTGGGAGATGGGGTTGGCGCGCGCAGCGAGTCCTGCTCGGTCCCGTCGAAGACCATCGAGACGGCCTGCTCCTCGGGCACCGGCTCCTCGGGCGTGGCCAAAGGCATGCCGAACAGCAGCGCCGCGAACACGATGACGTGGATGCCACCGGAGACGATGCCGCCCCACCGCAATTCCGGATTGCGGCCCAAGGCCGCCAGCAGCCGCCTGTCGGAGACGCGGATCACCCTCTGCAACACGTGTGTCTCAGCCAGCCCTTGGGCGGGTTGGCCCCGCGGGGGGCGGGCCGGCTGGCGCGGGGGCGGGCTTTGCCGCGGGCTGGCCGGAGCGCTGTTCGGCCAGCAGCGCGACCTTAGTGAAGCCGCCCTGGGTGATCGTGCCCATGACCTCCATGATCCGGCCATAGGCCAAGTCCTTGTCGCCGCGCACGAAGATGCGGCGATCGGGGTTGTTCTGCGCGATGGCGCGCAGCTTCTCGACGACATTGGCGAGGTCGACCTGCTCATCCTGCAGATAGACCTGCCCCTTGGCGTCGATCGACACCGTCAGCGGCTGGTTGTCGCTGTTCAGCGGCGCGGCGTTGGTTTTCGGCAGATCGACCGTTACGCCCGAGGTCATCAGCGGCGCCGTGACCATGAAGATGATCAGCAGCACCAGCATGACATCGACCAGCGGGGTGACATTGATCTCGGCCAGCGGGCGATAGCGGCCGCGACCGCCCTTGCTGTTGAGGGACATAGCCATGGCGCTATCCCCTCGGCCGCTGGATGGGAGTCAGGTTCAGGACCCGCAGGGGTTTCATCAAGCCCGCTCCTCGCTTTGGCGAGACAGGATCGCGCTGAACTCACTGCCGAACGCGTCCATGCGGGCGGCGAAGCGGGACAGGCTGTTGCTGATCTGGTTATAGGCCAACACCGCCGGGATGGCCGCGACCAGCCCGATGGCGGTGGCGAACAGGGCTTCCGCGATACCAGGGGCGACGACGGCCAGGTTGGTCGTCTGCATCGCCGCAATCGCCGAGAAGCTGCGCATGATGCCCCAGACGGTGCCGAACAGCCCGACGAACGGGGCGGTGGCGCCGACGGATGCCAGGAACACCATCCAGCGCTCCAGGCGGTCCATTTCCCGCTGGGCGGTCACGGTGATGGCGCGGTCGATCCGCTCCCGCACGCTGGTGTGGGCGATATCGGCGCCGGCGACACGCATCGAGCGGCGCCATTCGCCCATCGCGGCGGCGAAGACCGAGGCCATCGGGTGCGCCGGGTTGGTGCCCTCCTGCTCATAGAGGTCATCCAAGCTGCCGCCGGACCAGAACCGGTCCTCGAACCCATCGGCCGCCTTGTTGACCCGGCGCAGCGCCATCCATTTCTCGAAGGCGATGGCCCAGACCCAGACGCTGGCCGCCAGCAGGCCGACCATCACCAGCTTGACGACGACATCGGCTTCCAGAAACAGGCCCCAGAGCGAGAGATGCCCGCCCGCCATTCCCAGATTTGCCGCCTCGACTGCACGATCCACGCGTGGACTCCCTTTTCTCGTCTAGCTGGCTGTTCGGCCCGCGTCGCGCAGGGCGGACAGCACTGACCGCCAATGCGGCGGTATGCGTCCTGGTTTTCCCTCCCCCTGATTGACGCAGGCGAGCCGGACCTGGAGTTCGGCGCAAGCGCCCCTGGCTCCGAACACATCCTGGCGCAGCAGGACCGTCGCGCCACCGACCTCTTGTGCCGAAGTCTCCACGGTCAGCGAATCGTCCAGCCGAGCGGGCTTGAGATAGTCGATTGTGAGGTGGCGCACCACGAACATGAGGTTAAAGCGCTCCGCCATCTCGGCATGGGCGATGCCCATGTCGCGCAAGGCTTCGGTGCGCGCGCGTTCGGCGAAACGGAGGTAACCCGCATGATAGACGATGCCGCCAGCGTCCGTGTCCTCGTAGTAGACACGGAGAGTATGACGGTGACGGCCATCCACGGGCATGGCCGGTTCGTTACGGGTCATTCATAACGACCGAAGGACTGGGCATAACGACCGGTGGAAATGGGCGGTTGAGTGGCATCGCTTCGGCCCGGGTGGGTGCGGCCCCGGTGGAGGATGGGGCCTCGGTCGGGGATGCGTGGCACGGCGAATGGATTCCCGTCGACTCTCTTTCCCGCCTCGTCGTGTGTCGGTTTGGCGTCGTGGCCATCATCCGCCGATGTTGGTGACCTGCACCCGGCGGTTCCGAGGCTCATCAACCTGGTCCGCGGTGGCGACAACGGGCCGCTGGGACCCCATTCCAACGGCTTCCAGACGCGCTGGGTCGACCTTGTACTTGTCGCGGATATAGGTGACCACCGCCTCGGCCCGCCGCCCCGACAGGCTGTTGTTGAAATCGCGGGTGCCGACGGTGTCGGTATGGCCCTCGATCCGGAACCGATAGGTCAGCAACCCGTCGCTGGCCAGCGCGGCGCCCAGCTTGTCCAACACCATGATCGCCTGCGGGGTCAGGTCCGCCGATCCGCTGGTGAAGTTCACGGTCAAATTGATGGTTGGCGCCGCCGGTTCCGCTGACGGCGCGCGCTTCCCCGACGCATTCAGCCGGGTCGCGACCGGCGTGGTGGTGGCGGTCACGCCCCGCGTCTCAGCCGGAGGCGACAGCCGAATGCCGCGCGTACCCGCCTTCGTCACATCGCCCGTCGGCGTCAGCGACTTGATGATCTGGTCCACGCTCGGCCCCGACTGCGCGAGCGCGGGGCCGCCAACCAGAACCGGCGCGACGATGATCAGTGTGGCAATCAAATGACGCATGACGAACGATCCTTACGAAGCCGCGCCCACCTGGTGGACCGGGGCAAAGCGATGACACCAACCCGCCTCGCATCCCACGAATGTGAGATTATCATCCGTCGAGGGCGCCAACAGAGCGAAGTTTGACCATAAGAAACGGCGGAAATCGGGCGCGCTATTGCCGGGGCACCACGTCGACCATCATCGCCCCGGCCACGGCGTCCGCGCCCGTCCGACGCAGGGCCTCGATCGCCCGCGCCAGCGCCGCCACATAGTCAGCCGCCCGTTCGGCGTTCGCGGGCCGCGCCCCATCGAACAACGGGCGAGACGACGCGATGGTGATGATCATGTCCCGGCCGAAGGGCTCCGACGCTTCCCAGCCGCGCTGACCCGGACGTGGATCGCCGAGATTGACCCATTCCGAGGGCGCGAACAGCCGCGACGGGTCCGCCGTGATGTTCTGCCGAGAGTCCGCGATCTGCGGATACAAATGCTGTACGGCGCCATCATGGGTGATGTAATCGACATACAGATACGCGCTGAACGTCGGCATGATGACCCGGGGGCGGATGGCGTCGCCCTCTCGCAGGACGCCGCGGTCATCCGCGAGGGTCACCCTGATCCGCTTGCCCTCGTCGGCGAAACCCGGCGCGATCGGCTGCGCCGCGTCCAGGGTCGGGCAGAACGCCGGCCCTGCTTCCGTCACGCGCCAGTCCAGGCGCGCGCCGGGGTCCCGGTCAGTAAACATCCGCCGCAGGGTAGCCTCGGTTCCCGGGCCCGCGACGCCGGACAGCACCGCGCGGTCTCCATTGAGCTGGCCGTCCACCAAGGCGCAGCGCACCCCGGCGATGCCACGCGCCAACCGATCCCGCAGCTCCGCCACCGGCATCGGGGGAACCGCGTGGGGAGCGGACGCCGGAGCTGTCGTGACGATCGGGACGCTGGGCGGAACAGGCACACTCAGGGCCGGGGAAACCACGGCTGGAGGAACTTCCACGGCCACCACCGAGGCTTCGGCGCTCGGGGCGATCACCGGCGGGACATCCGGCGCCCGCGCGACCGTCGGCTCGGGCCGGCGTGGCGGATCGGGGGCCAGCTGCGGCGGCCCGGTACCGGTCAGGAAAAAGGTGGCCCCGATCCCACCCGCCACGACCAGCCCCATCACACCGATCAGCAATGCGGACCGTCCGCGTGCCTCGGTTGGATGGGCTGTCGCAGGCACGATCGCCTTCCCGCTGGGCGCTGCTTCCACGATCGGGGGCATGGTCAGGGGAAACGACGCCGTTGGATCCCGGATCGTCATATCCACGACATCGGCCGGCTGATCGGCCTCATCCGCGGCCACCAACGCGGCGCTGTAGGCCCCGGCGGATTCGAAGCGCTGCTCAGGCCGCTTTGCGAGCGCGCGCATCACCACGGCATCGAACGCGGTCGGCACGTCCATCGACAGGATCGACGGCGGCTGGGCATCCGTACTCAGGACCTTGTGCATGATCGACGATATCGAACCCTCGAACGGGCGCCGGCCCGTGAGCAACTGATACAGCAGGACGCCCGCGGCATAGATATCCGAGCGGGCGTCGACCGGTTCCCCCAGGAACTGCTCGGGCGCCATATAGGCCGGCGTGCCCATCATCGTGCCCGCCTGCGTCAGGCTGCTGCTTTCGATGCGGGCGATGCCATAATCGGCAAGTTTGGCCTGCGCGCGCGTCCGGTCCGGGCTGGTCAGCATCACATTGCCCGGCTTGATGTCGCGGTGGACGATCCCGTGTTCATGGCTGAACGCCAAGCCCGCCAGGACGCCCTGCATGATCCGCATGAGGTCGGCGCGCGCCAGCGGCTGATCCGCTTCCAGCACGCTCCGCAGGCTGGGGCCGTCCACGAACTCCATGACGATATAGGCCAGGCCGTCGGCTTCGCCGTAATCGTGGATCGTCACGATATTAGGATGCGTGAGCCGCCCCGCCGCCTGGGCTTCGCGCCGGAAGCGATCCATCTGCTCCCGCGTGTCGGGGTCGGATTCGTCGTCGATGCGCACGGCCTTGATGGCGACCCGCCGCTGGATCACGGGGTCCCAGGCTTCGTACACCACGCCGGCGGACCCTCGGCCGAGGGTCCGCCTGATCTCGTATTTGCCGAGGGTTTCGCCTGCCGCCATCAACCCCGGGCGCGCATCAGCCGAGCCTTGTCGCGTTTCCAATCGCGATCGGCGATGACGGCGCGCTTGTCCTGCTTCTTCCGCCCCTCCCCGACGCCGATCAGCACCTTCGCCCGGCCCTTTTCGTTGAAGTGGATATCCAGCGGGACCAGCGTGGCCCCCTGGCGCGCCACCGCGCCGAGCAGGCTATCGATCTGCTTCTGCTTGAGCAGCAGCTTGCGCGGCGCCCGCGGTTCAAACCGGGACAGGACGCCGCCCTGGTATTCAGGGATATAGAGGTTGAAGATCCACATCTCCCCCTCCCGCTCCCCCGCCCATGCATCGGTCAGCGTCGCTCGGCCGTGCCGCAGCGACTTTACCTCGGGGCCTTTCAGGACCAGCCCCGCCTCGACCGTGTCCTTGATCGCATAGTCGAACCGCGCCTTGCGGTTCTGCGCCGCGACGCCGTGGGAGATCAGGGACTTCTTCTTCACTTCAGCCATGGCGGGAAAATAGGGGTTCGGCGGCCCGAATGCCATGGGGCTGCGGATCCGCCGCCGCTTTTCGACTCTCACCGACAATGCCATTCCCGGCCGGTGTTGCGTGGTCGAATCGGTTCCGGCCTAGGGGCCATGTGATACGTTTGTCATTTCACCTGAACCGACGTAACTCCCAAGCACCCCCTGGGTGAGTCCGATTGGCAACAATGGGTTCCTGTTTTCGCGTCCGCGCTTGAAGCTGATTGCGTGCGGAGCGGGAACATGAGTCAACGTCGGGATGGAACTGCCTCCCGATGTGCGTGCGTTGATCG
>CAMCDA010000091.1 GCA_945873195.1 Asaia bogorensis | reverse complement strand
CGCTTCGGGCGCGAGCGCCCTCACCGCTACGGACGGTCCCGCAGCCCACCACCAGACAGGCAATTTACAGAAGGGATGTTGCGCTAACCCGGATCATGACCACGCGCGCCGACCCCGGCACCGATCCGGAATGGTTCTGGCGCCATCTCGCCTCGGTCACCGGCGATGCGTCCCGGCCTCCCACCCTGTCCGTCGCGCCCGCCAACGATCCCGCCAACCCACGGCCGATCGGCGCGCGCGACATGTTCCTCGCCACGCACTGGACCACGGCGCAGCAGGTCAAGGCCTGGCTGCCGCGCATGGAAACGAAGCGGCTGTTCTACCTGATCCAGGATTTCGAGCCGGGCTTCTACGCCTGGTCCAGCAACCACGCCCTGGCGCTGGAGACCTATGGCCTCGACCATATCGGCGTCTTCAACGAACGGTTCCTGTATGACTACCTGGTCGTCCAGGGCGCCGGCCGCTACGCCGACCCGGCCTTCGCGCGTCAGGGCCTGGTGTTCGAACCGGCGCTCGACCGCGCGCTGTTCCATCCACCAGAGCGTCCACATCCCCCCGGCAAGCGCCGCCTGCTGTTCTACGCCCGCCCCACCAATCCCCGTAATATGCTGGGGCTTGGGATTGCGGCACTCCGCAAGGCGCTGGCCGACCCCGCGTTCCAGCGGGACGACTGGGAGTGCCTGGCCATGGGCAGCCGTGGCAGCCTACCCCCGATCACGCTGGCGCCCGGCAAGGTGCTGACCCCTGCCCCCTGGGCGGACTACGCGGGCTACGGCCGGCAGTTACGGGACGCCGATGTGCTGCTCTGCCCCATGCTGTCACCCCACACGAGCTATCCGGTGCTGGAAATGGCCGCCTCGGGCGGGCTGGCCGTCACCAACACCCATGCCACCAAGACCGCGGCGGCGTTGCGGGCGCTGTCGGCAAACATCGTCGCCGTGCCGCCCACTGAGGAAGGCTTCACGGCAGGCCTGATTGAGGCCGCGCAGCGCGTGCAAGCCGGCGTGGACACCCATGCCCCGCTGCACCTGCCAGCCGACTGGCGGACGGCGCTGGCCGACGTGACGGCCCAGATGGCGATGGTGTTCCGGCAGGTGACCGGTTCGGCCTAAGGCCCCGCCAGCCCGCCATGCGCCGCCGCGACCAGGCCGAACGACCGCTTCCGCTTGTCGTGGTCAAAGATATTCGCGGTCACCATCAGTTCGCTGGCGCCCGTGCGGGCAATGAACGCCTCCATCCCCTGCCGCACCGTATCCGGCGATCCCACGATCGCGCAGGACAGCGCGTCGTTGATCATCGACAAGGCATAGCGATCCAGGCGCTGCTCGAACCCCTCCACCGGCGGCGGCAAGGGGCTGGGCCGGCCGCTGCGGATGTTCACAAACGACTGCTGGACCGAGGAAAACAGATACCGCGCTTCCTCATCCGTCTCCGCCGCGATGATGTTAACGCCGAGCATGACGTGGGGTTCGGCAAGCTGCGCGGAGGGTCGGAAGCGTTGGCGGTAGATGGCGATGGCGTCCATCATCATCCCCGGCGCGAAATGGGACGCAAAGCCGAAGGGCAGCCCCAGCATCGCCGCCAGTTGCGCGCCATAGGTGCTGGACCCGAGGATCCAGATCGGCACATCCAGCCCCGCGCCCGGGATCGCCACCACCGCCTGGCCCTGTTCGGCCGGCTGGAAGTAGCCCATCAGCTCCACGACATCATTGGGGAAATCATCCCCGCTGGCATGCAACGTCCGCCGCATTGCCCGCGCCGTCACCCCATCGGACCCCGGCGCTCGACCCAGCCCCAGGTCGACGCGCCCGGGATGCAACGCCGCCAGCGTGCCAAATTGTTCGGCGATCAGCAGCGGCGCGTGGTTGGGCAGCATGATCCCCCCTGCCCCGAGTCGGATCGTGTTGGTTCCCGCACCGACATGCGCCAAGGCGACCGCGGTCGCAGAACTGGCGATCCCGGGCAGATTGTGGTGTTCGGCCATCCAGTAGCGGATGAAGCCCAACGCCTCCACATGACGGGCCAGGTCGAGCGAGTTGCGCAAGGCCATCCCGGCGTCGCCGCCCTGGATGATCGGGGAAAGATCGAGAACGGATAAAGGAACCATACTCATACTATGGCGCCGCCCCCGGCCTGAGGGAAGGAGGGGCGATCAGCGCTTGGCCAGTCTTTCGTCCAGGGCAAGGTATTCGGCCGAACGGATCGCGGTCGCGAGGTCCGGTGGCGTGGCGATCGCGCCTTTGGGGCCGCCGGTCAGGCCTGCCAGCGCATTCCGCACCGCCAGGACGGTGGCCGCCAGGATTTCCTGCGGATAGACGACCATGCGAATACCGATGCCCGCCAGCGTCGCATCATCGGGCATGAAATGCCGAGCGCCCGGCGCCGTGACGGCGATCGCGGGCTTGCCGTTGCAGGCCAGCACCGATGCCCGCATTTCGTCCTCGGATTGTGGTGAGTCGAGGAAGAAGATGTCAGCGCCCTCGGCTACGAAATCATTGAGCCGGCCGAGCGCTTCATCAAACCCCAGGGATGAGCGGGCATCGGTTCGCGCGAGCAGCAGCACCCCTTCCTCCCGGCAGGCTTCGACCGCCACGCGGCACCTTTGGCGCGCTTCGTCCCGACCGACCACGAGTTTCGCGCCCGTGCGGCCCAGCGGGCGTGGCCAGAGCTTGTCCTCGATCAGGATGGCGGCGGCCCCGGCCCGCGCGTAGGTACGGATTGTCTTGCGCAGGCTGATCGCATTGCCATAGCCGGTGTCGCCATCGGCGAGCCACAGCACATCGGGCGCGGCCGTCATAACCGTTTCGACGGCATCACGCATTTCCGGGAACGTCAGCAGATCCATGTCGGGCATCGCGAGCCGCATGGCTGCGATGGACGATCCCGAAACGAAGCCGATCCGGAAACCTGCTTCCTGAATCAGGCGCGCGCCCAGCGCATCGCCGCAGCCGGGCATGACGCGCAGCTTGGGTTCGTCGAGCAGGGCCTTCATGGCGGCGGCTTGCGGACGCATCAGTGATTCTCCCGACGGTGCTCGCCCGGTTATGGCGCCAACCGTTCCCTATCGGCAAAGGTCAGGCCGTTTCGCCCCGATCGCTCGGCTTGAAACGGCCTGTGTACGACTACTGCGAGGAACCGCTATCGGAACCACTCGACGGCGCGGCGGTCTTGCGCGGACGACCGACCGATCCCTTGCGCGCGGGCGCGGGCGACTTCTTCGCGACAGGCTTGCGGGCGGCAGCCTTTTTCGGCGCGGCCTTCCGAGCGGGCGCGGCCTTGGCGGCGCCCTTGCGCGCTGGGGCCTTTTTCGCGGGAGCCTTCTTCGCGGTCGACGCCTTGCGTCCGGCCGTTTTGGCCGTCGTCTTGGCCGCGGACTTCTTCACGCCTGCTTTCTTCGGCGCGGCCTTGCGACCGGTGGCCTTCTTCGCCGCCGCCTTCGGAGCGGCTGCCTTCTTGCCCGCGGCCTTCTTCACGGCGGGACGCTTTGCTGGCGCCGCTTTCTTGCCGGCCGCCTTCTTTCCAGCGGCTTTCTTGCCGGTTGTCTTGCGGGCCGGGGCCTTCTTCGCCGCCGCCTTGCCCGTCGCCTTCTTGCCGGCGGCTTTCTTGCCAGCGGCTTTCTTGCCAGCGGCCTTCTTCACGGCCGGACGCTTGGCCGTGGCTTTCTTTGCCGCGGTCTTCCGCGTACCGGCCTTCATGGCCAAGGGTTGCGCGACGACTACTTCCGTTACTTCTTCCTCGATACTCACCAGATGGCTCTCCTGTATGATTGCGATCCTGGAACGGGGACCGGATCGAACGATGGGGCGGGATGCGGGCGAGCGTGATCATTGGAAGGTATCGCGTGATGATCCGGCACCCACTGTCCCGACGATGCACCGGCGCGCGTGGCGATCACGATTCCGCTTGCGTGTGGCGTGTTGCCGCCGCCACGGCCCGAGTCCGGCTGGAAACGCAACAGACCGCAACGGCGCCGTTCGTTCGGTGCCGCGGCGTCGGTTGGGCATGACACGATTGGGCCGAGAAGATCACGGCCCCTTCGTGTGTATTCCATCTGGACAAGGTCTCGGTCCATGGACCGTCCTTATTGTTCGGATGCGCGCGACTCGATTCGCGAACATCAGATTCGCTATTCCTTGTCCCGAGGCCCGCTGTCAATCAAAAGCATCGGCGTTTTCATACAACCGCGAAAAAACTTCGCTTGTGTGCCGTTACCAAAACAAAACCGCCGCGGCATCACTGCCGCGGCGGCTTGTCACACGCGATCCGGATATTCGGATCAGCCGCGCTGTTCGATCGGCACGAATGCGCGATCCTCGGGGCCAATGTAATTGGCCGTCGGGCGAATCAGCTTGTTGTCGACACGTTGTTCCATGACATGCGCGGCCCAGCCGGAGGTGCGCGCGATCACGAACAGCGGCGTGAACATCGCCATCGGGATACCCATCATGTGATAGGAGATGGCGCTGAACCAATCGAGATTCGCGAACATCGTCTTCGCGTCCATCATCGTCGCCTCGATGCGATCGGCGATGTCGTAGAGCCGCATGGAACCCGCATCCGCCGACAGACGGCGCGCGACTTCCTTGATCACGGCGTTGCGTGGGTCGGAGATCGTGTAGACCGCGTGGCCGAAGCCGATCACGACTTCCTTGTTGGCGATGCGCTTGCGGATATCGGCTTCGGCTTCATCCGCGTTGGCGTAGCGGTTCTGAATTTCGAATGAAACCTCGTTCGCACCGCCATGCTTCGGCCCGCGCAGCGCGCCAATGCCCGCGGTGATCGCCGAGTACATGTCCGCGCCCGTGCCGGCCACAACGCGGCAGGTAAAGGTCGAGGCGTTGAATTCGTGTTCCGCGTAAAGGATCAGCGAGGTGTGCATCGCGCGCACCATCATCTCCGACGGCGGCTTGCCGTGCAGCAGATGCAGGAAGTGCCCGCCGATGCTGTCGTCATCGGTTTCCACGTCGATGCGCTTGCCGTTATGCGCGTAGTGGAACCAGTAAAGCAGCATCGAGCCGAGATTGGCCATCAGCCGATCGGCGATGTCACGCGCGCCCGGCGGGTTCTGGTCGTCCTTTTCCGGCAGCACGCAGCCGAGCGCGGAGACGCCGGTGCGCATCACATCCATCGGATGCGACGCGGCGGGCAGTGCCTCCAACGCGGCCTTGACGCCGAGCGGCAGGCCACGAAGCGACTTCAACTTCGCCTTGTAGCCCTTGAGTTCCGCGCGCGTCGGCAGGGCGCCGTGCACGAGCAGGTAGGCGACTTCCTCGAACTCACACGTGTCGGCGACGTCGAGGATGTTGTAGCCGCGATAATGCAGGTCGTTGCCGGAACGACCGACCGTGCAGAGCGAGGTGTTGCCGGCGACGATGCCGGACAAGCCGACGCCACGTTTGGCGCGGACCGGCGGGTTCGGCGGAGGGGCAGTACCACTCATTGTTGTTTCCTCCTTACAGGATGCCAGGCTTGCCGATGGCGAGCGTGCCGGCCGGCAGGGCCACGTTCAACCGATGCAGGTCGCCCGCGGGCAGTTTCGCGAGATCCTGCACCGCTTCGAGGAAGCGATTGGACTCGCGCACCGTGATCAGGCCATCGGTCAGCGTCTGGAACTTGCGGATGTAATCAGCGCGGGCGAAGGGACGGGCGCCGTTGGAATGGGCGTTCGCAACCGCCATCTCATCAACGATGCTGCTGCCGTCGTTCATGATGATCTCGACACGGCCGCCGAAGGACAGTTCGTTCGGATCGGTCGCGTGATAGCGGCGCGTCCACTCCGGATCTTCCTTTGTCTCGATCTTGTGCCACAGCCGCACCGTGTCGGCGCGACCGGCGCGCTTGGGGGTGTAGCTGTCGACGTGGTGCCAGGTGCCGTCCTGCAGAGCGACGGCGAAGATGTACATGATCGAGTGATCCAGCGTCTCGCGGCTGGCCTTCGGGTCCATCTTCTGCGGATCGTTGGCGCCCGTGCCGATCACGTAATGGGTGTGATGGCTGGTGTGGATCACGATCTTCTTGATCTTGTCGAAGTCGCCAATCTGATCGCGCATGCGGAACGCGAGGTCGATCAAAGCCTGCGACTGGTATTCAGCGCTGTGTTCCTTGGTGTAGCTGTCGAGGATCGCGCGCTTGTGTTCCCCCACGGCCGGCAGCGGGACCTGGTAGTGGCCGTTCGCGCCGTCGAGCATATAGGCGATGACGCTGTCCTCACCTTCGTAGATCGGGTTCGGCGCGCCTTCGCCGCGCATCACGCGATCGACGGCTTCGACGGCCAGCTTGCCGGCATGCGCGGGGGCATAGGCCTTCCAGGAGCTGATCTCACCCTTGCGCGACTGGCGGGTGGAGAAGCTGACATGCACCGCCTGCTGCACCGCCTGGTAGATCACGTCCTGCTTCAGGCCCAGCAGCGTGCCGATGCCGGCCGCCTGCGCGGGGCACAGATGCGCGATGTGGTCCTTCTTGTGCTTGTGCAGGCAGATCGCGCGCACCAGGTCGATCTGGATTTCATAGCCGGTAGCGAGGCCGCGGATCAGGTCCTTGCCCGATTTCTCCAGCGTCTGCCCGACCGCGAGGATCGGCGGGATGTTGTCCCCGGGATGCGAGTAGTCGGCGGCGAGGAACGTGTCGTGCATGTCCAGTTCGCGCACCGCGGTGCCGTTCGCCCAGGCGGCCCATTCCGGGGTCACGCGCTTGCCCGGCGCCGCGCCGAACACGGTGGCGCCGCCCTTGTGCGGACGGGCCAGGGCCATGTCGCGGGCCGAGGTCACGGGCCGGCGGTTGATCGCCGCGATCGCCACCGACGCGTTGTCGATGATGCGGTTGATGATCATCTCGGTCACGTCCTTCTGGACGGCGACCTTGTCGGTGGCGACGCCAGCGATCTTCCATGCGAGCTGGTCCTCGCGTTTCAGGTTCGCCTTCGAGGGGTGAACCTTGACGTCATGCACTATCATCCAAATCCTCCGTTCGGGCGCCCAATCGCTGGGTTGGCCTGGCCGCGAGAGCGGTCTAGCCTGCGATCAGGACTCTGGCCTGCTTCGTAAGGTCGCGCTGGCCGCTCGGCAAGCGCACAACCCCGTCCGTCGCACCGAAGGATGCTAATATCAAGGTGTCAACTCCCTTCGAACGCGTGATCAGGGGCACCCTGGTCACCACCAACGCGATCCTGCGCGATGGCTACGTCGCCGTGCGGGGCGATGTGATCGCCGCGATCGGACAGGGCGCGCCCCCGCCCGCCGCTGAAACGATCGATCATGGGGACCGGCTGATCCTGCCCGGGCTGGTCGATGGGCACATGCACACCTCGTCTTCCACCGGGTGGCCGGGGATCGAGAGCGCGTCCCGCTCCGCCGCCGCCGGTGGTGTCACGACGTGCTGCGACATGCCCTACGACGTGCCGGTGCCGGTCACGGACGCGGCGATCCTGGCCGACAAGGTGGGCTGGGTGGAGCGGACGTCGCATGTCGACATGGCGCTGTATGGCACCATCACCAAGACCGGCGGGGTGGACGCGATCGCCGAACTGGCGGCGGCGGGGATCTCGGCCTTCAAGCTCTCGACCTATGAATACGACGCCGTGCGGTTCCCGCGCATCGACCACCCGACCATGCTGGCCGCGTTCCGGGAGATCGCGAAAACCGGCCTGCCCTGCGCGATCCACAATGAAGACCAGGAACTGGTGGAGAAGCTGACCGAGCAGGCGCGCGCGGCTGGCCGCACCGACCCGATCATGCATTGCCGCACCCGTCCGCCGCTCGCGGAATCGATGGCGGACCTGGAAATCTTCGAGATGGCGCTGGAGACCGGCGCCCATGTCCATATCGCCCATTCGTCCATCGCGCGCGGCTTCGAACTGGCCGAACAGTACCGGGCGATGGGCGCGACCACGACCGGTGAGGCCTGCATCCAATACCTGTGCATGACCGAGGACGACCTCATCCGCCTGAAGGGTTTCGGCAAGTGCAACCCGCCCTTCCGTACCGCCGCCGAGGTGGAGCGGATGTGGCAGGCTCTGGTCGCCGACAAGATAGCCTATGTCTCGACCGATCACGCGCCCTGGCCGATCGCCCGCAAGCAGTTCGATGACATCTTCGCCTGCGGTGCCGGTCTGACCGGGCTGCAGAGCTTCGCGCCGCTGATGTTCACGCTGCTGGACGAACGCGGCCTGTCGCCGACCCTGATGGCAACCTATTGCGCCGAACGGTCCGCCCAGTTGCATGGCATCTGGCCGCGGAAGGGCGCGCTGCGGGTTGGTTCGGACGCCGATCTGGTGGTGCTGGAGCAGGGGGATTTCACCTTCGACCAGGCCTGCATCGTCGACCGGCCGGAGATGCAATGGTCCGCCTATCATGGCCGGAAGATGCGCGCCCGCGTCGCCGCGACCTGGCAGCGCGGGAAGATGATCTGGGACGGGGTCTCGGTGCTGTCGCAGCCGGGGGATGGGCGCTTCGTCCGGCGCGGCTGATGGTCCGAAGGTGGCTGGCCAGGGACCTTCACCCCTGGCCAGCCGCTCCTCCTACTTGCGCTTGATGATGATCTTGACACGAATGCCGAGGATCACCAGTATACGCAGCAGGAGAAGACGATGCTTGCTCATCGTATGCTCCCTTCATGAACCGGCCGGGCCAATCCCGGCCGGTTTCTTGTTTTAGGGGAGCGGTGGTTAAGAAATCGCTGACAGGGAATACACCTGTACTTGCCACATCCGTTTCAGGCTCGGCGTCCGACCATCACCCGCAGTGCCAGCAAGGTCAGCCCGATCAGCAGGAACGAAAACAACGTCGTCACCGTCCCCAACGCATACAGCACCGGTGTCGTGACATTCGTCGTCATCCCGAAGATTTCCAGCGGCAAGGTATTGTCGCTGCCCGCCGTCAGCAGGGTCCGCGCGAATTCATCATACGACAGCGTGAACCCAAACAGCGCGATCCCGATCACGCTCGGCGTCACGATCGGCAACACGACATGACGCACCCGCTGCCAGGGTGACGCGCCGAGGTCGTTCGCCGCTTCCTCCCACGCCGGATTGAAGCGGTTGAACACGGCAAACATGATCAGCAGCCCGAACGGCAACGTCCATGTCAGTTGCGCGCCGAACGCCGATCCGTACCAGGTCGGGTCCAGCCCCGCCTGGTTGAACAGCAGCCCGATGCCCAGGCTGACCAGGATCGAGGGGATCACCAGACTGGCCACCGTCAGCGTGAACAGCAGGTCCGATCCCGGAAACCGCCGCCGAAACGCAAACCCCGCGGTCACCGCGATCAGCACCGTGGCGAGCGTCACCATGATCGCCAGGGAGAAAGACCGCGTCAGCGACCCCGCGAAGTCTCCCACGGCCTGCTTCTCAAACAAGCGCGCGAACCATACGACCGAGACGCCGTTCATCGGGAAGGTAAGCCCACCATCCGGCCCCTGGAACGACAGCACCAGGATGGTGATGGTCGGGCCGTACAGGAACAGGATGAACAGCCCCAGGAACGCCAGCAGCGCCCAGCGCCGCAATGGCAGGCGAGCGCGGCGCATCACAGCTCCTTCCGGATGTCGATGATCCTTGTGATCGCCGCGATCATCATCAGCACCACGACCAGCAGGATCACCGCGTTCGCGCAGGCCGCCGGGTATTGCAGCAGGGAAATCTGGTTGGAGATCATCAGCCCGACCGAGGCGCTCTGCCCCCCGCTCATGAATCGGACCGTGATGAAATCACCCATCACCATGGTCACGACAAAGATCGACCCGATCGCGATCCCCGGCTTGCACAACGGCAGGATGACCTGGCTGATCACCTGCCGGAAGCGGGCACCGCCATCGATCGCGGCCTCGACCAGCCCGCGGTCGATCCGCATCATCGCGTTGAAGATCGGCGTGATCATGAACAGCGTATAAAGATGGACATAGGCCAGGATCACCGCGAAGTCCGAGAACAGCAGGAACTCGAGCGGCGCGTCGATCATGCCGGCCCGTTGCAGCGCCGTGTTCAGCAGACCCTCCCGCCCCAGGAACGGAATCCAGGAGATCATGCGGATGATGTTCGATGTCAGGAACGGAACGGTGCAGATCAGGAACAGCATCGTCTGCGCCGTGCGGCTGCGGATTTCAAAGGCCCGCACATAGGCGACGCCAAAGCCGAGCGTGACCGTGATGGCCCAGACGATCAGCGTATAGCGCAGCGTGTTGACATAGATGCGCCAGGTGACCGCCGATCCCAGCGCCTCCTGGTAGTTGGTCAGCACGAAGGCGGGAATGACCTGGACGCTGTCGTAGTCGTAGAAGCTGACCACGACCAGCACGACCATCGGCAACAGAAGAAACACCCCCAGCACGCATGCCAGGGGTGTTGCCTGCAACCAAGCTGACCAGTGACGCGACATCATGCGGCGATGAATTCATTCCATTTCTGGACCATGTAGCGGTCCTCGGTCATCACCGAGTTCCAGCAGGCCACCGCGCCCATCCGTTCCTGGAACGATCCGCCGTCACGCACCGCGCCGGCCTTCTCCATCACCTTACCGTCGGGCGACAGGATATCGGCCTTGGCCGGCTTGCCCTCCATCCAGAAGCCCCATTCATCCGCGCTCATGTGCTGCTTGGAGGTTTCGAGCACCGCGCTGTAGTAGCCCTGCCGGTTCAGATAGGCGCCGACCCAGCCGGACAGGTACCAATTGATGTATTCATAGGCAGCGTCGCGCTCCAAACCGCTCAGATGACGGGCAATCCCGAGACCGCCGCCCCAGGCGCGATAGCCCTCGGCCAAAGGCTGGTAGACGCAGGGGATGCCCTTGGACCGCACCGCGGCGACCGCGGGGACCACATCGACTGGATGATCACCTCTCCGGCGGCCATCAGGTTCACGCTTTCGTCGAAGGTCTTCCAGAAGGCGCGGAACTGGCCGGCCTTCTTCGCCTCGATCAGGAAGCCGATGGTCTTGTCGATCTCGGGCTTCGTCATGTTGCCCTTGTCGGCGTATTTGATCCGGCCCATGGACTCCATGACCATCGCGGCATCCATGATGCCGATCGACGGGATGTTCAGGATCGCCGCCTTCCCCTTGAAGGCCGGGTCCATCAGGTCCTTCCAATGGGTGATCGGCCGCCCGACCAGGTCGGGGCGGATGCCCAGCGTATCGGCGTTGTAGATAGTCGGGATCAGCGTCATCCAGCCGGTCTGGCCCGTCGCGAACGTCTTGGCGGTCGGCGAGTCCACGAAGCTGACCGTGTGCGGCGCGGTCCCCTGCGCGATCGGGGTCGTGGGCGTCAGGCGGCCCGAGGTGAAGGTCGGCACGATCTTGTCGAAATACTTGATCCGCTTGACCTCCATCGGCTGGAGCGTGCCAGTCGGATAGACCTTCTTGCAGATCCAGTACTCGATGTCGGCGATGTCGAACGACTTCGGCTGGGTCACGGCCTTCTGGGTCACGGCGTCGGAATCGAGCGCCGTCATGGACAGGGTAAACCCGAGGTCGGACTTCACCTTGTCGGCGATCGCGTTCAGGTTGGACACACCGGTGCCGAACTGGCGCAGGGTGACGTTCTTGATGTTCTGGGCCCAGATCGTCGGAAACCCGGTGATCGCCCCTGATCCCACGGCCACGCCCGCGGTGGCCAGCAGGGATCGGCGTCCCAACCGAAACGATGGTGTCGATGGCATTCTGTTACGCTCCTGGCCCTTGTTCGGTTCGGCCCTCCTGGCCTCCCCCTTCAGCACCCATGCATTGAACGTGCCACTTCGGCGCCCCGCCATGCTCGGCAACCCTGCCTTGGGAGCGTTACGACAGCAAGCGGTTGAGGTTGCGCCGAGCGGTTGCTTCGTAGGTGTGGTGGAGGGCGTGGTTGGAGCGGGGGCTGCGATACAGTTGGGGCAGGTTCAACAACCGCGTCAGGAAGCCCGCCTGGCCGGGCAGTATCGCGCCGGGGGGTGCCCCGGCTTCCTCCCGCAGGGCGGCCGAGTTCGCGGCGAACAGCAGCCAGGGTTCCCCAAGCGGGGTCAGGTCCAGGTCTACCAGCCATTGGGCATCGGGATCGGGATGATCGGCGGCGTGGTCGGCGGTGGCCAGGATAGCGCGCTCCACGCTGTCGCCCAGGGCCAGCGGCAGGGCGGCCGCGTGGTCTCGCCACAGGGCGGCCGACCGCGCCTCATTGTCCCGCGCGCCGACGGCATAGATCGCGTCGTGATAGGCGATGCCATGCGCCGCCACCGCGTCGGCCGGATCCCCGCCATGCGCCAAATGCCGCTGCCACAGCAGGCCGGCATGACCGGCCCCGTGATACCGCCGCCAGGGTTGCATCCACAGCGCCGCCAGCATGTCCCGTTCGGCTTGTCCAACCATCAGCCGGCCCAGCAGGTCATGGAACATGGCGCGCGCAACCGGCCGATCGGCGAGCGGACTGACGGGCGGGAGGGGTATGGGCGGGCTGTGGTTCATTCTCCCATCCTGACGGTTCAGGACGGCCCGCGCGGTGGCGCGGATCACACTGGACAAGAAATGAGGTGGGCTCGGTTTCTATTTGGCCGCCCCCTGTCACCGTCCGCCCAGCGCCGTGATCGCCGCGTTGACCATGGCGGCGTCGGGATGGTCGGGCGGCAGGCCATCGCGCAGGCGGCGCCAATAGGACAACGCCATTTCCTTTTGCCCCTCACGCGCCGCGACCATGCCCAGATACCAAAGCGCCGCTGGTTCATTGGGCTTGATCGTCTCGATGCGGCGCAGGATGGCAACCGCGCGGGGCGGCAGCGGGTCGGTGACCGCGAGGCCCTGCAGCAGCGCCTCGACCGCGCGCAGCGGCACGGAGACATCCTCGGGCCGCAGCGCCGCGGCGCGTTCATAGGCGTCGGCGGCTTTTCCGGCGTCTCCCAGCACCAGCCAGGACCGGCCGAGGCGCATCCAGCCGTCCAGGTCCTCCGGTTCCCGCTCCAGCCGTTCGGCCAGGCGCGCGACCATGGTCCGGATCATCGCGTTGCGGTCGGCGGCGGGCATGTTGGCGGCGGCGTCGATGGTTTCCTGGTCGGGGCCGGGGATCGGCATTGCTTGTGCGGCCGTGGTCTTCCGGCCGGGGGCGAGGGGCGGGACCGGGATGCCGGCCTGGGTGGCGAAGGCGGCCATGCGGCGGCCGATCTCGGGCCGCACGGGGACGTCCTCGGGCAGGTCGGCGGCGAGGGCCTGAAGCTGGCGCACCGCCTCGGCCGGCTGGCCATCCTGGCCGGCGGCCTGCGCCATGTAGAACCGCGCCATGCCGTTGTCCGGTTCCATCGCCAGGACGCGGCCGAAGGCTTCGCGGGCCACGGGGATGACCGTGCCGCCGGCGCGGGCGACCAGCACTTCCCCGTAGGCGGCGAGGGTGTCGACCGAGGTGTCACCCAATGTGATCGCGCGCTGATAGGCGGTGATGGCGGTGTCCCAATCGGCCAGGGAGGCGGAGGTACGGGCCAAGAGCCGCCAGCCCTCCTGGCTGGAGGGATCGGCCTCCAGCCGTTCCTTGATGCGGGCGACCAGGCGTTCCACCTCGACGCGCTGCGCGTCGGCGGCGGGGTCCGACATGCGGGTCGGTTCCCCGAGGACGGTGTAGAGGCCGACGGAGCCGAGGGAGACCAGGGCGGCCACGGCCAGGGCCAGGATGGGCGCGCGCGACGGGGCGGAACTGGTGGGGGCCGTCGATGCCGCGGCGAGCAGGCGGCGCTGGATTTCCACCCGCGCAGACTGGGCTTCGGTTGCCGTGATCAGGCCGCGGGCGATGTCGCGGTCGAGTTCCCGGAGCTGGTCGCGATAGACCGCCTGGTCGAAGACGCCGCGGGCCTCAGTGGCGCGAGCACCGCGCAGCAAGGGCAGCAGGATCGGCACCAGGACAAGGAAGGCGAGGCTGGCCAGCAGCAAAGGCAAAATCACCGGTCGTCGTCCCTTGCAAGCGCCGCGAGCCGCGTTTGTTCGTCCTGGGTGAGCGGGGCGGGTTCGGCCGGCGCGGCACCGCGACGGCGCAGCCACATGGCGACTCCCGCCACGGCGAGGAGAAGGACCGCGACGGGACCGAACCACAGCGCATAGGTCTCGGGCTTCACCGGCGGGCGCAGCAGGACGAAATCGCCGTAGCGGGCCACGACCGCCTGGATCGCCTGCGGGTTCGTGTCCCCGGCTGTCAGGCGTTCCCGCACCAGGCGGCGGATGTCGCGGGCGAGTTCGGCGCGGGACTCATCGATCGACTCGTTCTGGCAGACGACGCAGCGGAGTTCGGCGCTGATGACGCGGGCGCGGGCCTCCATTGCCGGATCGGGCAGGCGTTCGGCGGGTTCGACGGCGTGGGCCACGGTCGCCAAGGTGAGCAGCGCGAGGAGGAACAGCGACCTCATGGGGCGTTCAGCTTTTGCAGCAGCGGGAGAAGATCGCGCTCGATCTTGGCCGGGGTGAGGGCGCCGACGTAGCGGGCCCGGATGCGGCCGTCGCGGTCGAGGACATAGGTCTCAGGCACGCCATAGACGCCGAAATCGAGGCCGGTGCGGCCTTCGCGGTCCACGCCCACCGCGCGAAAGGGGTTGCCAAGTTCGGCGAGGAAGCGGGCGGAGTCCTCCGGCTTGTCCTTGTAGGCGATGCCAAAGACCCGGACCCCGTCCTGGCGGGCGAGACGGAGGAGCAGCGGGTGTTCGAGCCGGCAGGGCGCGCACCAGGAGGCGAAGATGTTGACCACCGAGGGCTGGCCCTTGAGGTCGGCCAGGGTGAAGCGCCCGCCGCCGGCCAGGGCCGGGAGGTCGAAGGCGGGGGCTTCCTTGTCGAGCAGGGCCGAGGGCAGCAGTTGCGGGTCATGCCCCGGGCGGAGCGAGTAGGCGAAGTAGCCGACAACGACCAGGAACAGCAGCGCGGGCAGCAGGTAGATCAGGCGGCGCATGGGCGCTCCGCGCGGGTGTTTGGGGGGGGTCCGAGGCGCCTGGATTGGGGGGTTTTCTCACCGGACATGGGGTAGGACCGTGCGGAAATTTCTGTCCTGCCCGCTCTCCCCTTGTCGGAGAGGGTTGGGGTGAGGGGTTCAACCCCCCGGTCCGTGCCGTGAGACCCCCCACCCCGGCCCTCCCCCTCAAGGGGGGAGGGGGCATGGTTGTGCTCACCGGACATGGTGAATGTGCCGCAATCGTTCATAATTTGTTCGCTTGTAGCCGAACCATCGCAGGCAAGGCAATCATGGTCTACGCCACGCCGTGCGCCCCGCCTCATTCGGCGGGCACCGGGCGCGCGGCGATCCGGGCGCGTGCCGCGGCGCCGACCCGCCAGCGGCGATCGGTCAGGCTGACCACTCCTCCCAGCGCCATGATCACCGCCCCGATCCAGATCCACGGCACCAGAGGCTTCCAATAGGCCCGGATCGTCCAGGCGCCAGCGCCATCAGCCTCCCCCAGCGCCACGTAGAAATCCGACAGCAGGTTCGTGCGGATCGCGGTATCGCTGGTCGTCTGCCGCTGCACGGGGAAGAACCGCCGCTGCGGGTGAAGCTCCGCGATACGGCCCCCGTCCCGCAGCACCAGCACCGTCGCGTCATCGGCGATGTAGTTGGCGCCCTGCACGCGGCTGACTTTCTCCAGCTTAATCTCATAGCCCGCCAGCGTCATGGACTGGCCCGGCCGCAGCACCTCGATCGTCTCCCGGTCGAAGGCCGAGGCCGCGAAGCCCGCGACCGACACGGCCAGACCGAAATGGGCGAGCGTCATCCCATAAGCCGATCGCGGCAGTTGCGCCGCGCGCCGGAGGCTGTCGCCCAAGGGGATCCGGAACAGCCGCAGCCGTTCGGCCAGCTCCACAAGCGTCGCCATCCCCACCCAGGCCGCGAGGCCCAGGCCCAGGATCGCCAGCACGGGGCCTCCGCTGGTGGCATAGAACACCGCGAGCACGGTCACGACCGCGGCGGCCAGAGCGACCCACAGCCGTTGCAGCGCCGCCAGCAGGTCACCGCGCTTCCAGGCCAGTTGCGGGCCGATCCCGACGGCCACGACCAGCGGCACCATCAGCGGCACGAAGGTCGCGTTGAAGAACGGGTACCCGACCGAGAGCTTGGCCCCGCCCATCGCGTCCAGGAACAGCGGATACAGCGTCCCCAGGAACACCGTCGCGCAGCCGCAGGACAGCAGCAGGTTGTTAAGGATCAACCCACCTTCGCGGGAGATCGGCGCGAACAGCCCGCCCCCCTTCAGTGCCGGCGCTCGCCAGGCGAACAGAGTTAGCGACCCGCCCACGGCGATCACGAGCAGGCCGAGGATGAAGGTCCCCCGCTCGGGGTCCGAGGCAAAGGAATGGACCGATGTCAGCACCCCCGACCGCACCAGGAAGGTCCCGACCAGGGACAGGGAGAACGTCAGGATCGCCAGCAGGATCGTCCAGGCTTTCAGCGTGTCCCGCTTTTCCACCACGATCGCCGAGTGGATCAGGGCGGTTCCCAGAAGCCAGGGCATGAAGGAGGCGTTCTCGACCGGGTCCCAGAACCACCAGCCGCCCCAGCCGAGCGTGTAGTAGGCCCACCAGCTTCCCATGGCGATTCCGATGGTCAGGGAGCACCAGGCGGCCAGTGTCCAGGGGCGGACCCAGCGGCCCCAGGCGGCATCGACCCGGCCCTCGATCAAGGCGGCGACGGCGAAGGCGAAAGCGACCGAGAACCCGACATAGCCGAGGTAGAGAAAGGGCGGATGGAACGCGAGGCCCGGGTCCTGCAGCACCGGGTTCAGGCCCAATCCGTTGGCCGGGGCGGGCAGTGCGCGCTTGAAGGCGTTGGAGGTGAACAGGATGAACAGCAGGAACCCCACCGTGATCATCGCCTGCACCGCCAGCACCCGCGCCTTCAGCGTCGGCGGAAGGTTGGCCCCGAACAAGGCGACGGCGCCGGAACAGATCGCCAGCATGAGGACCCAGAGGACCATGGAGCCCTCATGGTTTCCCCAGACTCCGCTGATTTTATACAGCAGCGGCTTATCCGTGTGGCTGTTCTGCGCGACGTTCACGACCGAGAAGTCGGAGGTGACATAGGCGTAGGTCAGCGCGCCCATCGCCAGCGCCATCAGGCCGAAGGTGGCCAGCGCGCAGGGTCGGGCGGTAGCCATCCAGGCGGGATTGGCGCGGGCCGCCCCCACGAGCGGCACGACCGACTGCACGACGCTGACGAACAGCGCGAGGATCAGCGCGAAATGGCCGAGTTCAACAATCATGGGGGAGGTGTGCCAATGCGGTCGGTCGGGTCAAGGGCTGGTCGGGATCAGCGTGCGTGGATGGCCGAGAGGGGGAGGCTTACTCCGATCTCCGGCAGCGGGATTTCGGCGTCCAGGCCGGCGATCGTTTCCGGCTCCCACCCCGCGGTTCGGCGCATGACCGTGGCCACCGGTTCGTCGCAGTCCAGGATGACATAGGCCTGGATGGAGGGGACGGAGGCATAGTCGAACGGCTTGACGCGCCGGTCGGTGAGGGCGGTAGAGGGGGACAGGACCTCGAAGACAACGGTGGGATTGATCGTGTCCGCGTTTGAGGTCCCGTCGTCGCAAACCACGCTGGCGTCCGGGTATCGGACTTTCGCAGCGGTCACGACCTTCAGTTCCGATCCGTGGACCTCGCAGGGTCCGCCGACGCGATTGTACAGTTCTCCCACCAGCCGCGTCTGAATGCGCGAATGCCGCCGGCTGCCGCCGGTCATGGCGACGGGTTGGATCCCGTCGAACTCATAGCGCAGGGGTTGGCTTCGTTCCCACGCCAGGAACTCATCCACCGTCAGCGGCTTCAGGGAGGCGCTCATGTCCGATACTCCTGACCGGATAGGTAGCACGTCCGGACGGGTTTTCGAGTGCGATCAATCCTGGGGGCCCCACGTGATCCGGCCGCCCAACCGTCATCCCGGCCCTGTGCCGGGACCAATCGCGGCAGGATGATGGTGATGGTCCCGGCACAGGGCCGGGATGACGCAAGTGCGGACCGCAATGACGCGGGGACGACCGGCTCGATCAATCCGGATCAGGATACCGGATCGACAGTACCTCGATCACCTCGATCCCGCGCGGCGTGTGGATCGACACCGCATCCCCCACCCGCGCCCGCGCCTTGATCAACGCGATCGCAATCGGCGATGTGAGGCTGATCTTGCCGTGCGCGAAATCCGCCTCGTCCGCGCCCACGATCGTCACCTCCCGCTCCGCGTCCGCCTCATCCACATAGGTCACGCTGGCGCCGAAGAAGACCTGGGAACGGTTGGTCTGCCGCGAGGGATCCACGATCTCGGCCGAGTCCAGGCGCTTCATCAGGAACCGGGCGCGCTTGTCGATCTCCCGCAGGCGGCGCGGGGTTGTCCCGTTCTCTGTTGAAACTCCCCTGACGGCCATCGCCCGATAAGACCCTACGCAGCGACGGCTTCGGGAGCAACGCCCCTGTCGACGTCCTGTTGTGTCTGGATCGCACGGAGTGCCGCCTGCAAGACCGGCAACTGCT
>CAMCDA010000090.1 GCA_945873195.1 Asaia bogorensis | reverse complement strand
AACACGGAGGACACGGAGGACCACGAAGAGGCACGGAGCCGTGCGGGATCACCGCCGGCGGCTCCACCTGAAGACCTCCGTGGCCCTTCGTGGTCCTCCGTGTCCTCCGTGTTGAAATGCGGACGTTCCGACAAAGCATGGCGGTGGCGTGTTGCCGCTGGCGGCGCCGCCGATTCCTCACCGGACATGGGGTTGCATCACCCAAAAAATTCCCACGCACTCCAATGACGCCCTCAATGTTCCCTGTCCGTTCTCTTCTATCCGATCCGATGCCCTATAGGCAACCGATCTCGTCCCCCAGCAACCGGAAACCGCTGTCCGGTGTCCGTCGCCGAACATGGCCAAGACGGACACCGGCCTCGCAAGGCGCGGGCGTGCGCCTTCGATCATCATGGCAACCCCTGAACGCACCCTTGGCTCTCCCGAGCAGACCTTGATCCGACCGGCTCTGGCATGAAGGCGTGCTGGCGAGGCGGAACCCAACCCAGGGGGAGGGATCACCCGAGTTCCTGTTACGGTGTCCCGCGCGGTTGTTCCTGTGGTTGTTGTTCCAGGAGCCGCCACGGACAACGCGACCGGGGGGTCGCCAGGCTTCCCCAGGGACGGGACGCTACCCGGCGCGAGGGAAGATCGTTGGGCGCAAGCGCCCGATGACGCGAGAAACGCAGCATCCCGTGCCGGAGTCGGGCAAGCCCTTTGTGAAACAACGCCCGTACCGTCATGGGGCGGGACACGATACCGAAATGCACCCCATGGCAACAAAACAATACGAATCCGATACAAATCCGCCAAAAAATAACCCGAACGGGGGCTCCGCCCCCGTGCCCCATGACTCAAAGAGGTAAAGAAGATAAGATTCAAGATATTAAAGGGTCCTGGCGAGGCGGAACCCAACCCAGGGGGAGGGATCACCCGAGACCCAGTCACGGTGCCCCGCGCGGATGACCCTGAGGTTGCTGCTCCAGGAGCCGCCACGGACAACGCGACCGCCTGCACCATCTTCGATCCACACGGAGCCATCAGAGGGCGCGCCAGTATAGTCACCGTGCCAACGATCAGCGCACCACTCCCATACATTGCCGAGCATGTCGCGTAAGCCCCAGGGATTCGCCTCGTAGGCATTGACTGTCGTGGTACCCTTGCGCCGAGCACGGAAGTTCGCCCGCTCGACATCGGGCGCATCGCCCCACCACCGCGCCGTCACGGTCCCCGCTCGGCAGGCATATTCCCACTCGGCCTCGGTCGGCAGGCGGAATGTCACGCCGACCCGGTCCGACAGCCAGGCCGCATAGGCGATGGCATCATCGAAGCCTACCATGACCGCCGGATGCTGGTCGGTTTGCTTGAAATCAGGTTCGGACCATGGACGATTGGTCTCGCGCGCGAACACCGCGTATTCCCCCCGCGTCACAGGGTAGCGGCCGAGCAGGAACGGCCGGGAGATAGTGACCTTGTGCAGCGGGCGGGAAAAGTCGTCGAAAACGCTGAGCCCGAACTTCTTTGTCTCCGCCTCCGGGATCCCCATCACGAACGAGCCAGCCTCGATACGGACCATCTCTGGACCACCAACCGGTTCATCCCCACCATCAACCGCCATGCCCGCCAGGACCCGCACCCCGGTCATCAACCGGGCCAGCACCGCCGTCACATCCTCGGTCTGCTGCCGCAGCGCGTCCGTTACCCGCCCGGTCCAGTCGATCACCGTGGCGCGGAACCGCGCCGAGACGTCGCGCACGTTCTCGATCGCGTCGAGCAGCGCGGGGATGTCCAGGCTCACGTCGTTGACCGTCAGATGCATGCGGGCGAGGTTGACCTGCAAGGTCATGCCCCGGACGTAATAGGTCACGATCTCGCCCTGCTGGACGAAGTCGGGCGCGGTATCGGTTTCCGTCCGCAAGGCGGTCACCGCTGCTTCAAACGCATCAAGCTCGGCGAGCACGGTGGCGATCCGTTCCCCGTCGATCTTGGCCCGGGTCCGGCGTTCCCCGGTGATAAGATGGACGCCCGGGTAAGCGCGACGCGCGGCGGTTCGGACATCCCGGACCGCGGCCCACAGCCCCGCCACGGCCCGCCGGATAGTGCGCCGCGTGGCGGTGCGGGCTTCCAGCGTGTCGTCCTCCGGCGGGGGGGACAAAGCGTCGAGGCCCCGCCACAAGACGTCGAGGTCCAGCACGACGCGGTAATTCGGCTGGGGCAGATGCACCGCCAGCAGGTTGCCGGTGACCGCCAGCGCATGACGGATGCGCGGGCCATATTCCTCGTCGTTGACGCCGCGGATGTCGTCTTCGAACTCCCCGGCGGCGTGGCGGAGTTCCCCCAGGGCGCGGATCAGCGTGTCACGCGGCGGGCGGGCGTTGGCGGTCATGGCGTGTGCACCGTAACGACGGGCCAGGGATGGGCCTTGATCGCGCCGAGCAGGGCACGATGCGCGGTATTGTAGCCCTTGTCATGAGGTTTGAAGTCGCGGATTGGCTTCACGCGGCCCTTCTCTGACGGCACCACCTGATACTGGCCGAAATGGGGTTCCCAGACGAAGTATCCAAGAATGACCGAGACGATCAGGCCGCCGCATTGCCTGGCCCGTGCCTCGATGGCCGGTCTCTCGGTTTTCATGATGTAGTCGCTTTTGAGAAAGCCGCTGGTGGCGAGCAGGACGAAAACCTCGGCCTTATTGATGGCGTCGGCGATCTCCTGGCTCCAGTTCTGGCCACCCGCGATGGCGGCATCCCACCAGAAATCCGCGCCGCCGTGGCCCTTGCTTGTGGCGAGGTGATCCACGAACGCCTTCGCATAGTCATAGTCATCATGCGCGTAGGAGAGGAATCCGTGCCGCATCCCGCCGGTCGTTCATATGTTCAGCGTTACGGTAGGCCGAGGCCGGGACCGCGACAAGGTTTGCCGGGGGACGCGACGGTTTCTCACGGTGCATGGGGTGTTACCGAGGTCGTTTTTTCGGGGGCCGGCGCCTGATCATGGGGCGGGGCTCGTTGGCTCACGGTGTATGGGGTCTTATCGATGCCATTTTTTCGGCGCCGTCTTCCTGGGTTTGGGTCCTGGTCGTAAGGCGGGGCGCGACATATGTTCATTTTATGTTCTTATATTCATGATAGGCGAGAGGCAAGCGGATCAAGCGAAGGCGAACCGCCATCGCGCTTGACATTTTGTTTTTGTGGATACAATAAATAGTCGGCACCTGGGACGAGGCCAAACGAAGGACCACCCTCGCGGAACGAGGGCTGGACTTCGCCAAGGCCTATCAGTTGTTCGACGGCAAGCACTTCACGCTGCCCGATGACCGCCACGACTACGGCGAAGCGCGGTTCATCTCGGTCGGCATGCTCGGCCCCAGGTTCGTGGTGGTTGTCTGGACCCCACGCGACGGCGGGCGGAGGATCATTCCCATGAGGTTCGGCCATGAGCGAAAAAAAGATCGTTTCCAAGACCACCTGGACTGACCCGGACGACGCGCCGGAACTCACCGACGTCTGGTTCGAGAAAGCCGATCTGCATGACGGTGCAACGCTGGTGCGCCGTGGCGGGCGGCCGAGGAAGGCGGCGCCGAAGCAGGCGGTGAACATCCGCCTCGATCCCGACGTGGTGGCGCATTTCCGGGACGGCGGACCCGGCTGGCAGTCGCGGATGAACGCGGCGCTGCGGAAGGTCGCGGGCTTGGGGTAGATGGAGGCGCCGGCCCTGACCGGCGCCCCCCCTGGATCAACCGCCGTAGTAAACGTTGTCCCCCAGATCCTTCATCTCCAGGATCGCCGCATCGGCCCGGCCTTCCGGCGCCTTCATCAGATGGGCCTCGGTCACCTCGGCCACGACGATGGAGTGATCGCCCAGTTCCAGCACTTCCTTCACGGTGCATTCCACCGCGGCAATCGCGCATTCCAGGATCGGCGCGCCATTGGCCCCGGCATGGAACGCCTGACCCGAGATCTTCCCATCGGCCACCGTGGCTGGCTTGAAGAAGGTGAAGGCGGCGCCCTTGCCGTCCTTGCCCAGCATGTTCAGGACGAACTTGCCGGTGCCCTTGACGACGGTGTGCGCGCCGGAGTCAGCCTTGACGCCCACCACGACCAGCGGCGGCGCGAAGGACGACTGCGTCACCCAGTTCACGGTCGCGGCGCCCACGTTGCCCTTTCCGTCATCGGCGGTCAGCACATAGATGCCATAGGGGATCATGCGCAGCGTGGTCTTCTTGGCGTCGGCGTTCATCGTTCCCTCCTGATTTTTTTATAGGAGCCGATGTTATCCAGGCCGACCGCGGTTGCCCAGGGGGAGCCGCCCGGGGAGCAGCCCGCCCGCTCAGAACAGCTTTTGCGCGTCCGGATACTGCACCACGACTTCGGTCGGGTCGGCCAGATGCAGCATCGCGCGGGCACGTTCGTCCAGCGTGTCCGGGTTCAATTGGCTGGCGCGGAGGCCGGCGACCCGCCGTTCCCAGCGGTCGCGTTCGGCGCGGGCGGTGGCGTTATCCGCCTCCACTCGCCGGAGCAGTTCCATGCGTTCGACCTGCGCTACAAGGCCGCGGTTTCCCTGCATCGCGTTCCAGCCGAAATAGCCGGCGATCGCCAGGAATACGGTCGGCGCGATCATCAGCCGAGCGCGACGCTTGAGATCGAGTAGCAAAACCACACCTGTGACTGGACTCCCCAGCAATATAACGGGAACAATCGACCCTGTGAACGGAAAAGCCTCGAAGTCGCCCAGGTTTCGCCATGGATGACGGTCAAGACTCCTGTCATGGCGGATCAACCCGCCGGAAGGAGGCTTCCGATGACGACGCGTTCCATCATCCTCTCGGCCCTGGGCGCCACGATGGTGCTGGCCGCCGTGTCTCCCGCGATGGCCTATGATGGGCGCCGGGGCGGCTATCACAGGTACCATCATCACTACAATCATCGCCCGCCCCCGCATTACTACCGTCCGCCCGTGTATTACGCGCCGCCGCCCGTCTACCGGCCGTATTACCCGCCCCCGCGGCCCTATTATCCGCCGCCGCCCGTGTATTACGCGCCGCCCGGGATAGGGTTCGGTTTCACCTTCCGGTGAACACGGCCTCGGGGCGCCGTTGACAGGACGGCGCGCCCCTGTTCAAGGTCCGGCCGAATTCACCAGGGGACCGGCCGAAGCATGTCCGAGAACAGTCTGCAGCAACCGATCGAAGCCCTTTGGGAGGAGCGTGAGAAGCTCACATCCTCCACCAGGGGCGCAGCGCGTGACGCCGTTGAGGCCGCGCTGGAAGCCATGGACAACGGCAGCGCGCGCGTGGCCGAAAAGATCGACGGCGATTGGCACGTGCATCAGTGGCTGAAAAAGGCCGTGCTGATGTCGTTCCGACTGAATGATTCCGCGCCAATGGAAGGCTCGGGCGGGGCGCCGGTGTGGGACAAGGTCCCGATGAAGTTCGCCGGATGGGGCGAGAACCGGTTCAAGGAAGCCGGCGTGCGCGCCGTTCCGGGTGCCGTCGTTCGTCGGTCCGCGTTCATCGCGCCGGGTGCCGTGCTGATGCCAAGCTTCGTGAACCTCGGCGCCCGCGTCGGCCGCAATACGATGGTCGATACCTGGGCCACGGTCGGAAGCTGCGCGCAGATCGGTGAGAACTGCCATCTGTCCGGCGGCGTCGGCATTGGCGGCGTGCTGGAACCGCTCCAGGCCAATCCCGTCATCATCGAAGACGATTGCTTCATCGGCGCCCGGTCCGAGGTCGCGGAGGGCGTGATCGTCGAGCGTGGGGCGGTGCTGTCGATGGGCGTCTTCATCGGTGCCTCGACCAAGATCATCGACCGCGCGACCGGCGAAATCCACATGGGCCGCGTGCCGTCCTATTCGGTCGTGGTCCCTGGCTCCCTGCCTGGCCGGCCGCTGCCGGACGGTTCGCCCGGTCCGTCGCTGTACTGCGCCGTCATCGTGAAGATCGTCGATGCCCAGACCCGGGCCAAGACGTCGATCAACGAGCTGTTGCGCGATTGACCTCCCTGGCCGACCCCCTGGGCCTCGCCCAGGCGCTGATCAGCTGCAACTCGGTCACCCCGGCCGATGGCGGCTCCCTGTCCGTGTTGTCCGAGGCGCTGGAGCGTCTCGGCTTCACCGTCACCCGCCTGAAATACGGAGAGATCGACAACATCTTCGCCCGTCTCGGCACGGGGGGGCCGCATCTGTGCTTCGCGGGCCATACCGATGTCGTGCCGGTGGGGGCGGCCAACTGGCGGTTTGATCCGTTCGGCGCGACCGTGCATGACGGCGTGCTGTATGGGCGCGGCGCCTGTGACATGAAGGGCGCGATCGCCGCCTTCGTGGCCGGTGTGGCGCAGCATCTGGCCGATGGGAAGCCGAAAGGCTCGATCAGCTTCCTGATCACGGGGGATGAGGAAGGCCCCGCGGTCGACGGCACCGTAAAGGTGCTGGAGTGGATGAAGGCCAACAACCAGATCCCCGATTTCTGCCTGGTGGGCGAACCGACCTGCCCGGTGAAGCTGGGCGACATGGTCAAGATCGGCCGGCGCGGCAGCGTCAACATGAAGATCGAAATCCACGGCACCCAGGGCCACGTGGCCTACCCGCATCGCGCCGATAATCCGGTCCATCGCCTGATCCGCGCGGTCTCCGCCCTGACGGCGGCTCCCGTCGATGCGGGCACCGATTGGTTCGAGCCTTCGTCGTTGCAGATCACCAGCATGGATGTCGGCAACACGGCGACCAACGTCATTCCGTCCTCGGCCCGCGCCGCGCTGAACATCCGGTTCAACGACAAGCATTCTGGCAAGTCCCTGACCGAATGGGTGCGTGCCACCGTCGCCCTGCACGCGGAGCGGTTTGATCTGGAGTCCTCGATCAGCGGTGAATCCTTCGTCACCAAGCCCGGTCCCCTCGTGGACATCCTCCGGCGCGCGATCGTGGACGCAACGGGGGTGGAGCCGAAGCTGGATACCGGGGGAGGTACCTCCGATGCCCGCTTCATCGCCAACTACTGCCCGGTCGCCGAGTTCGGCTTGGTCGGCGCCACGATGCACCAGACCGACGAAAGGGTCCCGGTCGCCGAGATGCGTGACCTGGCCCGCATCTATCGCGGCGTGATCGCGTCGTTCCTGGCGTGAGGACCCCGCCATGAGTGGCGTTCCGCCCGGACAGGCGGCGTCCGTCCGCGAAACGATCCGCGCGATCCTGGGGATCGCGCGCGGGCGGCCGGAGGCATTGCGCCTGTTCGGTGACACGCCCCAGGCCTTCATCGCCAGCCTGATGCCGCTGATCGTTGTGCCGCTGCTCAGCAGCCTCCTGTCCTCGCGGGAGACGAGCATGGGGCAGTTCCTAGCAGAAACCACGGCTTCGGTCGCGGCGTTGCTGGTGCCGCCGGTGCTGACCCATGCGCTGGCACGCGCCTGGGGGAGGGAGGACGCTTGGCTGCGTTTTGCCACCGCCTTCAACTGGTGCCAGTTCGCCATGCTGCTGGCGGCGATGGTCGGGTTGTTCGTGATCGGCGGGGCAGGGGGGCGCGATGCCGCTGTCGTCATCGTCGGTATTCTCGGGTTCTACGCCCTGTGGCTGCACTGGTTCCTGACCCGCCATGGGCTGGGTGTCAGTGGCGGCCGAGCGGTGATGCTGGTGTTGTCGGTGCATGTGGCGACGACGCTGGTGGTGCTGGTGCCTCGGTTCGTCGCCGCCATGCTGCGCGGCGCATGAGTCTGGGCACTGCGGTCAACGGCCTGCACGCGGCGTTCATGCTGGCAAAAGGGCGGTCCGACGGGATCGCTCGCCTCAGCTCCGATCCCGGAGACGCGGCACGCAGTTTCATCGCGATCGTGCTGGCGGTGCCGCCGATCATCGCGCTGCGCCTGCTGACCTGGTCTGGTGACACCGGTATTCCCGCGGACGCCGCGCGCATCCTGGCGCACGACGTCATGGTCTACCTTGTCAGTTGGCTGGCGTTCGCGATCGTTTCCTCTCGCGTGGCTGACAAGCTGGGGCGGACGCCGCTGTGGCCGCGCTTCATCGTCACCTATAATTGGTGCAACGTGGTCGCCAACACGATGGTCCTGGCCGGCGCGATCCCGGCGGTTCTGGGCGCGCCTCCCGTCGTCGATCAAGTCTCGCAGGTTGTGGTCACGGGCTGGGCGTTATGGCTGGAGTGGTATGCCGTGCGCCTCACGCTGCGCACCGGCCCGCTGCTGGCGCTTTATTTTGTGGTGCTGGATCAGGTGATCGGGATGGCCTTCACGATCGCTGGGATGTCGTTCGCGTCGAAATAACCCCGTGCGCCAGGGTTCCAATGGGCGCGTTTCTGGCTCACAAATCCGATCTGACTCGAACAGTTTCAGGAACAAAATACCCATGAAGCAAGGATTTCTCGGTCTGGTGATGGCCGTCGCGATGACCTTCGGCCTGACAGGCTGCGGCGACAGCGTCAAGCTAGGCCCCGACGCGATCGCCGGACTGAAGCCGGATGCCTGGGTGCATATGCATCAGGTTCAGGTCGCCTATCTGGCGAGCGGCGGCGGCGGCACGGGCACCATCACCTATCGCGGGCGGACCCATAACTTCACCATCGCCGGTCTTGGGGTTGGCGGGATCGGCGCCTCGACCCTGGATGCCGAGGGCGAAGTCTATCGCATGCCCAACCTGGCCGCTTTCCCGGGCGCCTATGCCCAGGGCCGCTACGGCTTCGCGGCCGGCACCGCCAGCGGCGGCGAGTTGTGGATGCAGAACGAAGCCGGCGTGATCCTGCGCCTGCGCGCCAAGCGCACCGGCCTGATGCTGTCGCTCGGCGGGGACGCGGTCGTCATCTCGATGCAGTAACCGATGACGATCCTCCGGACGGGGCCACCCGCCCGGAGGATCGGACGCCAGGATCAGAGGGGGCGATGATCCGCGGGCGTGCCTTCCAGCCGCTTCCGGCCGGTGATCATGGCGGATATGACGTTGATCCGCCTCCGTGATTCGACGAACACGACGCCTCCGACATGCCCGACCGAGCAGACCAGGATGGCATAGAACACATACTGGTGGGTGATGACGATCGGTGAGCGGAAGGCGCGCATCGATGCCATGCCCTCATTGTTGATCTTCGCCGACGTGCGATCACCCGGCACTAACGTGCTGACATCGACGCCTGGCGCGGCGACCCAGCGCGCAAAGTAATCGCCCGTCGGACCATGGTACAGGTCGGTGCCGGCCAGCACGATCCCGGTTCCGGCTTGGACCAGCAGCAACACGAGCAGGGCCGTTACCATCAGGCTGCCGACTGGGTTCAGCCCGAGGTAGGGTGTCGTCATGCCGCCGGCCAGATAAGCCCGAAGCTCTCCGACGAAGCCCCGGCGGAATGGCAGCACGCGGCCCAGGTTGCCGTGACCCGGGTCCACGAACCCCCAGGCGATGCGGGCGATCAGGTTGATCGCAAAGACATTGCCGGCCCATTTATGGACGGTCTTGAAGCTGACGCGGGATGCCGTGGGCAGGGACAGTTCGTTCTCGTACAGGATGCACAGGCCGGTCGCGATCAGGCAGAGCAGGGCAGCGAGGTTGATCCAGTGGAAGGCTCGGACCGGCGCGCGCCAGACATCGTATTCGCGAACGTCGATGATCGTGGTGCTCATGGGACTCTCCATGCGCGGGGTTGGCCGCGCTTATGGGATTCCAGCCGCAATCCGCGTGCCAGATGGTCAAGCCATTGGAATGGTGTCCATTGTGACCGGTCAGGCCAAGCCGATGGCGCAAATCACCCGGCCATACGGGTGATTTGCCTCGGTACCCCCTTCGCGGCTGCCCCAGAGGAGGGGCAACCCGGCGCTAGGCCGCGGCTGATTTCTCACCGGGTGGCGGGTCCTCGGTGATCATCTCGGTGCGGCGCACGCGCAGGCGGCGGATGCGCCGAGGGTCCGAATCCAGGATGCGGAATTCATAGCCCGAGGGATGGCTGATCACTTCTCCCCGTGCCGGCACGCGGCCGGCCAACGTGAACACCAACCCGCCCACGGTGTCGATGTCGGCCCCACGTTCGTCATCGGTCAGGACGCGGCCGACCTTCTCCTCGAAGTCCTCGACCGACAGGCGCGCGTTCAGATCGAGCGCGCCATCCGGCCGCTCGGTCACCATCGGCGCCACCACGTCGTCGTGTTCGTCCGAGATATCGCCGGTGATCGTCTCCACCAGGTCCTCGATGGTCACCAGCCCGTCGATGCCGCCGTATTCGTCCACGACCAGAGCCATGTGGACGCGGGCCTGGCGCATCTGCAGCAGCAGTTCCAGCACCGGGGTCTGCGGCGCCACCATCAGCGGCTTGCGGAGGATTTTCTCGATTGAAAACGCCTCCGGCCGGCCGGAATAGGCGAAGACGTCCTTCACATGGACCATGCCCACGACGTCATCCAACTGCTCGGTGTAGACCGGCAGGCGGGAGTGGCCGTCGTTGCGGATCATCTCGATCGCCTCGGCCAGCGTGACATCCGCGCGCATGGCAACGATGTCGGCGCGCGGCACCATGACGTCGTCGGCCATGGTTTCCCGCAGGCGCAGTACGTTGGCGATCAGCGCCCGTTCGTGTCGGTCGAGGCCGGGTTGTTCATCCGGGTTCTGGCTGGACGCGGCTTCCTGCACCAGGTCGGCGATCGAATCGCGGACTGAGTGCTCCGTCTGCCGCCACCCCATGATCTGACGCAATCGGCCGATCATGTTGGGTTTGGTGCCGCTCATGCGCGTCTCCAGGGGTTGGGCACGCCGATGCGGTGCAGAATGCGGGTCTCCATCATTTCCATCCGGCGGGCATCGCCGGGATGCTCATGGTCCAGGCCGCGCAGATGCAGCGCGCCATGCACGACCAGATGGGCGAGGTGGTGAGCGGGGCGGCGCGCCATGGCGGCGGCTTCCCGGCGAATCACCCCCAAGGCGAGAATCAGCTCCGCCGCGGGGTGTTCATAGGTCAGGATGTTCGTCGGCTTGTTGCGGCCGCGATGGCGCGCGTTCAGGCGCCGCACCATCCCGTCATTGGCCAGCACGATATCCGCGCTGACGCCCGCCGCGGCGGCGGCCCGTTCGGCGATAGCCCGGGCCCGCGGTACGAACCGGCGCCAGGCCGGTTCGGCGATGATGACGGTGACGTCTCCCTGGATCCCCGCTTGCGCGGGGCTTCTACTGTCCGGTTCCATGTCTCTGCTCTTGTCCCCTGCCGGCCTCGCGACGTTTGTCGCCGACGGCCAGGGCTCGTTGATCATAGGCATCGACGATGCGCGCTACCAGAGGGTGGCGCACAACGTCACGATTGTCGAAGCGGACGACGCGGATGCCCGGCACGCCCTCCACCGTATCCAAGGCGTCGCGCAGGCCGGAGGTGACCCCCGACGGCAGATCGACCTGGGTCAGATCGCCGGTGATGACCATGCGCGTTCCTTCGCCCATGCGGGTCAGGAACATCTTCATCTGCATTGCCGTCGTGTTCTGCGCCTCATCCAATATCGCGAAGCAATGCGCGAGCGTGCGCCCGCGCATGAAGGCAAGCGGCGCCACTTCGATCTCGCCGTTCGTCATGCGGCGGATGACCTGATCCGCCGGCATCATATCGTGCAGAGCGTCATACAGCGGACGGAGGTAGGGATCGACCTTTTCCTTCAGATCGCCGGGCAGGAAGCCCAGACGTTCTCCGGCTTCGACCGCCGGGCGGGACAGGACGATGCGATCCACGTTGCCAGCCTGGAGCATGGCGACGGCCTGGGCGACAGCCAGATAGGTCTTGCCGGTGCCGGCGGGGCCGACGCCGAACACCATCTCACTGGCGCTCAGGGCTTCCATGTAGCCGACCTGGCCGGGGCTACGCGGGCCGACCGCGCCGCGGCGGGTGCGGATCGCCGGCATGTCGGACAACGGCAAGCGTGGGTCGGTTTCGGGTTCGGCCATGCGGATGGCCGATTCGACCTCTCCGCGGCCCACGCTCTCACCGCGTTCCAGCTTGCGCCACAAATCCTGCAGGATGCCCCGCGCCGCTTCCACCCGTGCCGTGTCCCCAGTGATCGCCACCCGGTTGCCCCGACAGGACAGCCGCACGCCCATGGCTTGCTCAATTCGGACCATGTGTCGGTCGTGATCGCCGAGCAGCAGGGGCAACAACAGGTTGTCGCCAAATTGGAGGGTGACGGACTTGCCGCCGGACGCTTCGGACGTGGATGCCACCTGGCTGGCGGTGTGGGTCAAGCGCGCTGTCTCTCCTGGCTGAGGGTTCCCGCGAGTGAGTTTGGATGGGCGGCGGTGATTCGGACGAGAACTTCCTGTCCGATCAGATCTGAATTTCCCATGACATGCACGGGCTGGAGGAACGGCGACCGGCCGGCGACCTGGCCGGGATGGCGGCCGGGACCGGTGAACAGGATGGGAAGCGTCAGGCCCACGCAGCCGGCGTAGAAATCCGCCTGCTGTTGCCGCAGCAGGGCTTGCAGGGTTTGCAAGCGGCGGTCCTTCTCGGGTTCGGCCACCTGCATCGGCGCGCCGGCGGCCGGCGTGCCGGGGCGGGAGGAGTATTTGAAGCTGTAGGCCTGGGCGAAGCCGATCGCGCGGACCAGGTCCATCGTCGCCTCGAAATCCTGTTCGGATTCGCCGGGGTGACCGACGATGAAGTCCGAGGAGAACGCGATGTCCGGGCGGGCCTGACGCAGGCGGTCGATGATCCGCAGGTAGTCGGCGGCGGTGTGCTTGCGGTTCATCGCACCCAGGATGCGGTCCGATCCCGACTGCACCGGCAGATGCAGATAGGGCATCAGCATCGGCAGTTCCCCATGGGCGGCGATCAGGTCGTCATCCATGTCGCGCGGGTGGGACGTGGCATAGCGCAGGCGGGTATCGGGCAGCGCCTCGGCCAGCACGCGCAGCAGCCGGCCGAGTCCCCAGGTCGCGCCATCCGGCCCTTCCCCATGCCAGGCATTCACATTCTGGCCGAGAAGGGAGATTTCGCGGGCGCCTTGTGACACGAGGCGGCGGGCCTCATGCAGGATGGCGGCGGCGGGGCGGCTGAACTCGGCGCCGCGGGTATAGGGGACGACGCAGAAGCTGCAGAACTTGTCGCAGCCTTCCTGGATCGTCAGGAAGGCGGTCACGCCCTGCGGCGCGCTGGCGTCGGGCAGGTGGTCGAACTTGTCCTCGGGCGGGAAGTCGGTGTCGATCACGGCCCCGCCGGCGCGGGCGGCGCGGGCCACCATCTCGGGTAGCTTGTGATAGGTCTGCGGGCCGAGGACGATGTCCACGAAGGGCGCGCGGGCGAGGATTTCCGCGCCCTCGGCCTGCGCCACGCAGCCGGCGACGGCCAGGATGGTGCGCTGGCCCAGGGCTTCCCGCGCTTCCTTGACCTTGCGCAGGCGGCCCAGTTCCGAGAACACCTTCTCGGCCGCCTTGTCGCGGATGTGGCAGGTATTGAGGATGATCATGTCGGCGCCGTCGGCCTCGGCCGCGGGGGCATAGCCCAGCGGGGCCAACACGTCGGCCATCCGCCCACTGTCATACACGTTCATCTGGCAGCCCCAGGTAATCACGTGCAGGCGCTTGCGCGCCGCGGCCTGGCCTGGGGAACCCGATTGCCCGTCGTCATTCATGCGTCACGCTCCGCCGCCCCTGTCCGAGCCGTTCCGGCGCGGGAGGCGGGATGAATCTCCGGCAAATCGTTGTCGGTCAAGCGCAACGGCGCGACACGGGCTCCTGTTGGTTCCGCGACTGTGACAGCCAAGGCAGGGGTGGTGTCAACCGTGATGTGCGGAATAGGACCTTCAGGCAATCGCCGGTTCGGCGATTACGCTCTCGATGAAGTCTTCCTGCTCCGAGACGATCGGCTTGGCGGGGCGGTTCTGGCGCAGGGTGGCGGCGCCGTCGGCGACCGTGTGCCACACGGCCTGGGTCAGGGCCTTGCGATCCGGATAGCGCAGCGGGTCGATCGGCACATGCAGGACGACCGTGGCCCGCAGCCCCAGGTTTTGCCCAAGCCGCCAGAAATGCGATCCGATATCCATGTCGCCATACCAGGCGAAGACCGGCCGGGTTGCCCGCCCGATCGGCAGCCCGCCCAGGCGATCATAGACCACCGACACCGGCTGGATCATCGGCACGCGGGACGGATCGATATCAGGGCGCGCCTCGGCGACCGCCAGGAACGAACTGCGGAACGGCAGGACGCGGCAGCCGTCGGAACTGGTGCCCTCGGGGAACAGGATCAGGTTGTCGCCGCGGTCGAGCACCTGGCGCATCACGTCGCGTTCCTTTCCCGTCGTCACGCGCTGGCGGCTGACGAAGACGGTGCGACCGAGGCGGGCGATGGTGCCGATCAACGGCCAGCCCGCGACCTCTCCCTTCGCCACGAAGCAGCCGCCGAGCACGCCGCCGACAACGGGAATGTCGAGCCAGGACGTATGGTTGGAGACGAACACGATGGGGCGGCCGGACTCCGAGACCGGCTGCGCGCCGATCACCCGCACGTGGATGCCCATCAGCCGGGTGAACACCGACCAGTAAAGCCGAGCGAAGGCGATTTTGGCGCGGCCTGGGAGGATCAGGCAAAGGGCCTGGATGGCCATGCAGGGGAAGGTCCACGCGACGATGGTCAGGCCTCGGCGGACCACCCGGACCCTTCGCGCCATGGCCGAGATGATGCCACGCTTACCAAACCGCAGCCGGTCGTCGCCCAGGACGTCCACGCCCAACAGGAGTTTCGGTCGGCGCGCGAGGTGACCAACCAGGGTTTTGCCGTCTGCTCTGCTGGGATACCGCATGGCCTTCCCATATCGCGCGGGCCATGACCCGACAATGGCACCAGGGTGACGCTTGGATGAACAAGGATCCCGGTGGGCCGGACTTCAAGGGGGTCGTCAGGGCGTGGGGGGCGCCTCGGTCCGCAGGACATCCAGCGGCACCAGGGCGCCGGCTCGCTCAAAATGCCAGAACGTCCAACCATTGCAGGACGGCGCGTTCTGCAAGGCGGCGCCGACCTTGTGGATGGAGCCGCGATGCTCGCCGGCCACCAGCGAGCCGTCGGCGGCAACCACGGCGCTGACGCGGCGCGCGCGATCGAATAATTTCGTGCCGGGCGCTATCACGCCGCGCTCCACGAATCCGCCGAAGGGCATGCGCGGGGCGTCGCGCTTCGTCGGCACCATCGCCAGCCCGTCGCCCATCACCGGGCGAATCCGGCGCAGGCGGGCCAGCGTTGCCTCGACATAGGCGGGATGGCGCTCGATGCCGATGAAATGGCGGTTCAGCCGCTTGGCGACCGCTGCCGTGGTCCCGGTGCCGGAAAAAGGATCGAGCACGATGTCGCCCTGGATGGTGCTGGCGAGCATGATCCGGTGCAGCAGCGCCTCGGGCTTCTGGGTCGGGTGCAGCTTGAGCCCGTGGGCGTTCTTCAGCCGCTCCTCTCCGGTGCACAACGGAATGAACCAGTCGCTCCGCATCTGGATGTCGTCGTTCAGCGACTTCATGGCCTGGTAGTTGAAGCGGTAGCGGGCGTCGCGGCCGCGGGCGGCCCAGATCAGGGTTTCATGCGCGTTGGTGAAGCGCCGGCCGCGAAAGTTCGGCATCGGGTTGGCCTTGCGCCAGATCACGTCGTTCAGCACCCAGAAGCCCAGGTCCTGCAGGATCGTGCCGATGCGGAAGATGTTGTGGTAGGCACCGATCACCCACAGCGTGCCGTCCTTGCGGAGCACGCGGCGGCACTCGGTCAGCCAGTCGCGGGTGAAGGCGTCATAGGCGGCGAAATCGGTGAAGCGGTCCCACTCCTCATCCACGCCATCGACCAGGCTGTCATCCGGGCGCCGCAGTTCCCCCCGCAATTGCAGGTTGTACGGCGGATCGGCGAAAACGCAGTGGACCGAGGCGGGGGGCAGCATCCGCATCAGTTCGACGCTTTCACCCCGCATGATCTGGTCGAGGGGAAGTTCGCGGTAGACGTCCAACAAGGAGAATCCCAGACTTTGTGTCGAGTCGGGCTATCGTGACGGGCCGCCGGAAGTCGCGTCAATCGGTCCGGAAGGTGAATCTTGACAATCGTACGCCTACCGAGTCCCTGGCGCCACACCCGCGAAGCCAAGGCGATGGTGCGGCGTCGGTCCCAGGGTCCGCAAGGCCGCGCGATGGGTTTCGGTGGGGTAGCCGGCATTGCCCTCCCACCCATAGCCCGGATAGCGCGCCGCGAGCCGCGCCATGCCGCGGTCACGCACCACCTTGGCCAGGATCGATGCGGCGGCGATCGACAGCGACACGCCATCGCCGCCCACCACGCAGCGCACCGGACAGGCCAGCGCCGGCGGGCGGTTGCCATCGACCAGGGCGCTGTCGGGCGCGACCGGCAAACGCTCCACCGCGCGCTGCATTGCCAGCAGGGAGGCGTGCAGGATGTTCAGCCGAAGGATCTCCGCGGTCGAGGCGGCGGCGATCGCATACTCGACCCCGGGGGTGGCGCGCAGAGCGAGGAAGGCGGCTTCCCGCTGGCGGGCGCTGAGCTTCTTGGAGTCGTCCAGCAGCCTGGCGAGTTCGGTGGGAACGCCGTTCGGGAAGACAACAGCGGCGGCGACGACCGGACCCGCCAACGGGCCTCGGCCGACCTCATCCACGCCTGCCACGCGGCCGCCGATGGATAACTCAAGGGAAAAATCGGGCACGGACGGGCCGTAGCAGGGACAGGCGGGATTCGCATACCGGTCCCGGCGCATCGGCGCTATTGTCGCCGCCAAATCGGAGGAACCCTCATGACAAACGATCCTTTCGTCGACGCCAATGCCCTCGGCGGACTTGGCCCCGTCCGCTATCTGGATGCCCGTGATGAGGCCGCATTCGCCGCCGGCACCGCGCCGAACGCCGTGCGCGTGGCATCGGATGAGTGGGACACGGCCGCCAAGGCTGCACATGTCGGGTTCGGGGACCTTGGATATTGGGAAAAGGTCATCGACGGGCTGGGCCTGGGCGGCGACACCTTGGCCGCGGTGTTCGACAATGGCGGCATGACCAACGCCGCGCGCGTGTGGTTCATGTTGCAGCATTACGGTGCGCGGGCGGTCATCATCAATGGCGGTTGGCCGGCGATGCAGGGTGCCGCGTTGCCGCCGGGTTTGCCCGCGTCGACCGTTCCCTTTCGCGCGCGTACCGATGCCGGCTCGGTTGGGCTGGTCATGCGCACGACGCTGCGGGATGAACTCCAGATCGTGGACGGGGCGCATGTGTTCGACACCCGCACGCCCAAGGAACACAGCGGCGAGGACCAGAGGAAGAACCCGCGCGGCGGGCGGCTGCCTGGGGCGCGCAACGTGTCGCACACGGAGCTGATGACCAACGGCATCGTGCATGCCGGCCCGGTGCTGCGCGGGATGCTGGAAGGCGTCGGATTTCAGCAGAGTGACCGGATCGTGACCCATTGCGAGGGCGGCGGCCGCGCGGCGCTGGCGGCGGCCGCGGCGGTGCGCGCCGGGTTTGGCAATGTGCGGGTCTATTATCACAGCTTCTCCGACTGGTCGCGGGATGACACCTGCCCGGTGATCCGGGACTGAACCGGTTTGGGAGCAAGCTGGCGGCGGGGGCGGTGTTCTGCTTGAAGGGCGGGATGAAAATCCGCGCCCTCCTCCTGTTCGTCCTGCTTGCCCCGCTGGCCCTGGCCGGCTGCGGCGATCTGCCCGCGCCGTTCTGGGGCAACCCCGGCGCCAATGCGCGCCGGTTGGTGCAGCCGTTGTCACCGATGCTGGCGGTCGTGACGCCCACCAACGCATTGCTGCCGGAAGCCGCCAGCGCGCTGCTCGCCAACGAACTGGCCACGGCGTTGCAGGAATCGGAGGTCCCTGCACTCGCCCGGGTGCCGCGGCCGACCGACTGGCAGCTTATCACCAAGGCTGAACGCCGCGCGACCGGGGTCGTGCCGGTTTTCGTGGTGCGCGACCCGACCGGAGAGGAGCAAGGCACGGTCGAGGGCGCGCCGGTGCCGCTGCAAGCCTGGTTCGGCGCCAATCCGGGCACCCTGGAAGGCACCGCGAACGAAGTACGCCCCCGAATCGTCGCTCTGCTCGGCAGTATCCGGATGGCGCGGGATCAGGCCAATCCGAACAGCCTGCTCAACCGGCCGGCCAAGGTGCTGGTCGCGCAGGTGACCGGCGCGCCCGGCGACGGCAATCTGTCGCTCACCCGGCAAATGCGGGAGCAGCTTGGCCGCTATGGCCCCATCGTCCAGACCACCGCGACTGGCGCCGATTTCACGGTGCAGGGGGAGGTGGTGGTCGTGCCGATCCCCAATCGCCAGCAGCGCGTTGAAATCCAATGGTATGTGAAGAATGCCACCGGAGATGAGCGGGGCAGGGTGGTGCAGTTGAATGAGATCCCGGCGGGGTCTCTGGACCGGTTCTGGGGGGATGTCGCGGTTGTCGTGGCGGCCGAGGCCGCGGCGGGGATCAACGATGTCGTCAACCGGCAATCGGGCCGGGAAAACGTCACCACGCCGCCGCCGCCACCCCGGGTGGACACGGCGCCGCCTCGGTCCTAGTTTTTTCTCCGAACGGACATTTTTCGTAACTCCCAAGCCCCCCACCGTGAGCAAGAAAGGCGCTCGTGGAGGTACGGCGGGGCCAGCGTTATCCGGATAAAGCGAGGATGAGTGAAGCCGGCGTGGTCGAGAGGGCCGTGAGAAGATTCCAACCTTGTTTCCGGGCGGTG
>CAMCDA010000089.1 GCA_945873195.1 Asaia bogorensis | reverse complement strand
ATGCGTGCACAGCACGGCGTCGATCTGCCCCGGCGCCACGCCAAGCGCCGCGAGGTTGGCGGTCAGTTGCCCCATGTCCGGCCCCATCGCACCGCCGCAGCCGGCATCGACCAGGATCAGCTTCCCGCCCGACCGGACCAGAAAATTGTTGACCGCCAGGCGCGGCGGGATGGCGCGGAATGCCTCCCGGTGCATCTGTTCGGCCTCGGCTTCCGGCACATTGGCCAGGAAGTTGAACCCGCCCTCGAACATGCCGTCATTCAGGGCCGACACGAGGATATCCCCCACCACGCGGTGATGAACGCCCGAGGGCTGGCGGGTCGGGGCTGTCGTCATGGTCGGTCTCCTGTCATGGCTTGTTTCGGGTATGGGCGGGTGATTTTTCTGACATCAGCCTGCCAAGCATCCGGGGCGGGAGCAAGCCGGCCAGGCGCGCCGCGACCCCCATCCACCTGGGGAACACCACCCTGACCCGCCCCGCCATGATGCCTTTCAGGATCAGCGCCGCCGCGCGATCGGCGTCCATCAACCCGGGCATGGCGAAGCGGTTCCGCGCCGTCATCCGCGTGCGGATATAGCCCGGGCAGACGCTGGTCAGCGCGATCCCGGCGGGCCGAACCGCGGGCGCGGTCGCGACGATCCAGGTGTCGATGGCGGATTTGGACGCGCAATAGGCCGCGGCCCCGGGGGCCGCGATGAAGGCGGCGATGGAGGCGATCACCGCGATCCGGCCCCTGAGCCCATCCGCGCCCGCCGGCTGCCCCGCCATCAGCTCGATGGCCGGGAGCACGGTGTTCAGCGCGCCCTCCAGGTTGGTGCCGAGGACCTCACGCGTCTGTTCAGCGGTTTCGGGACGGCCGGTCCGGTTGCCGGCGGCGATGCCGGCATTGGCGATCACCAGGTCCAGCGGGCCGGCGCCGCCGATCCAGGCCGTCATCGCCGCGGCGTCGCGAACGTCGATCACGCGGTACAGGACGACGGCGCCCCTGGCCTCGCATGTCGTCGCGACCGTGCCGAGGCGGCGCGCATCCCGCCCCGACAGATGCAGCGTCACGCCGGGGCCCGCCAGGGCGACGGCCAGGGCCTGCCCGATCCCGGAGGATGCACCGGTGATCAGGATCGAACGAAGGGGAGGAGAAACGACCATCCCCACAGGATACCCCGGGTTCGCGCGGACGGAAGGGGCTGATACAAGCGCCGCCATGAATAACCCTCTCGCATCAATGACCGGGTTCGCGCGCGCCGAGGGCGTGGTGAACGGACTTTCCTGGGTCTGGGAACTGCGCAGCGTGAACGGCCGCGGCCTGGACTTGCGCGTGCGCCTGCCCACCGGCTGGGACGCGCTGGAACCTGGGCTGCGGGAGGAAGCGGCCAAGGTCCTCAAGCGCGGCAACATCTCCGCCTCGCTCAATGTCAGCCGGGAAACCCAGGCACGGCTGACGCTGGACCAGGCCGCGCTGGAACAGGCACTGACACTCGCGATGGACCTGCACCGCCGCATGCCCGGCAGCCCGGTGCCGCGCGCCGAAGCGCTGCTCGCCTTGCCCGGCGTGATGCGCCAGGCCGCCTATGACCCGGCTGAGGAACGCGCCGCCGCGACCAATGAAGTCCGCGCCGGCTTCTCCACCGCGCTGTCCGGCCTGGTCACGTCCCGCCAGCAGGAAGGCGCCCGCCTGGCGGAGGTGCTGACGAGCCTGCTGACCGAAATCACCGATCTGCGGACCACCGCCGCGCATGAGGCCGCCGACCAGCCCGCCATGCAGAAGGCGCGGATGATGGAAAATCTCCAGTCCCTGATGCGGGAGACGACCTCCCTGCCCGAGGACCGGATCGCCCAGGAAATCGCCCTGCTCGCCGCCAAATCCGATGTGCGGGAGGAGCTGGATCGGCTCGACGCCCATATCCACGCGGCCCATGCCCTGCTGGGCGAAGGCGCGCTGGTCGGGCGCCGCTTCGACTTCCTGGTGCAGGAATTCAACCGGGAGGCGAACACGCTGAGCAGCAAGTCCGCCTCCGTCGCGCTGACCGCGACTGGCCTGAAGCTGAAGGCCACGATCGATCAGTTGCGGGAGCAGGTGCAGAACGTCGAATGACCCCGATCGCCCGCCGCGGCGTTTGCCTCGTGCTGGCCGCGCCCTCCGGCGCCGGCAAGACCGCCATCACAGATGCCCTGATCGCCAGCGAACCGGACCTCGAACGCTCGGTCAGCGTCACCACCCGCGCGCCCCGGCCAGGGGAAATCGACGGGGTACATTACCACTTCCTGACCGAGGGCGGCTTTGCCGAGGCCGAACGCAAGGGCGACCTGCTGGAATGGGCGCGGGTGCTGAAGGGCACGCACGCCTACGGCACGCCCCGCGCGCCGGTGGAACGCACGCTGGCCGCCGGCCGTGATCTGGTCTTCGACATCGACTGGCAGGGCCATCTGTCGATGCGCGCAAAACTGCCGGATGACGTGGTCGGCGTGTTCATCCTGCCGCCGGACATCGTGTCCCTGGAACGGCGCCTGCGCGGGCGCGGGGGGGACTCCGACACCGAGATCGCCCGCCGCATGGCCGTCGCCCGTGATGAAATCAGCCATTGGCGGGAGTTCGATCACGTCGTGGTGAACGACGACCTCCCCACCGCCATCGCCCAGGTCCGTTCCATCCTCCACGCCGTTCGGCTGGTCCGGACGCGCCAGCACGGGTTGGAGGCGTTCATTCGCGGCCTCGGCGTCTGAACGCCCCCTTGCCCTGCGGCACGGCGCATGGGACGACACACCCCGTCTTGCATCAAGCCGAATTTGCGCTATCTGCCCCGACCCAGGGAGAAATCCTGGGGGAGGCCAAACAGGTCATCCCAACGGGGAGAACCGGAGAGGTGAGCATTGCCTTCCGTCAATGATGCCGCGTTGATCGAAATCGACGGGCTGACCAAGAAATTCGGGCGCTTCACGGCGGTCGATAACGTGTCCTTCCGCGTCGCCAAGGGCGAGGTCCTCGGCTTCCTGGGTCCCAACGGGGCCGGGAAATCCACGACCATGCGCATGCTGGCCGGGTTCATGATCCCAACCGCCGGCACCGCCCGCATCTGCGGCCATGACGTGCAAACGGATGGCGTCGCCGCGCGCCGCCTGCTGGGCTTCCTGCCCGAGGGCGCGCCAACCTATCCGGAAATGTCCGTGACCGGCTTCCTGGCGTTCTGCGCCAAAATCCGCGGCTTTTCCGGCCGCGACCTTGAAACCCGCATCCAGACCGCGATCGAGCGGACGCAGCTCCAGGGCGTGCGGTTGCAGCCGGTCGAGACCCTGTCCAAGGGCTTCAAGCGCCGCGTCGGCCTGGCGCAGGCGCTGCTCCACGATCCGCCGGTGCTGGTGCTGGACGAACCGACCGACGGCCTGGACCCGAACCAGAAGTTCGAGGTGCGGAAGCTGATCCGGGAAATGGCGCCCGAAAAGGCCATCGTGATCTCCACCCATATCCTGGAGGAGGTCGACTCGGTCTGCACCCGCGCCATCATCATCGCCGGCGGCCGCGTGGTCGCCGACGCGACGCCGGCCGAACTGGAACGCCGCCACCCGTCCGGCAAGCTGGACGATGTGTTCCGGCAACTGACGCTCCCCGGCCAGACATCAAAGGACGCGGCGTAGCCATGCGCGCCATCTGGATCATCGCCGAACGGGAACTCGCGGCCTATTTCGCGACCCCCGTCGCCACCGTGTTCATCGTCATCTTCCTCGTCCTGCAAGGGTCGATGACCTTCAATCTCGGCAATTTCTTCGATCGCGGCCAGGCGGACCTGAGCCCGTTCTTCACCTTCATCCCCTGGGTCTTCCTGCTCCTGGTCCCCGCCATCACCATGCGGCTCTGGGCCGAGGAACGGCGGCAGGGGACGATCGAGCTGCTGCTTACGCTGCCGATCACCCAGGGACAGGCCGTGGTGGGCAAGTTCCTCGCGGCCTGGGCGTTCTGCGCCATCGCCCTCGCGCTGACCTTCCCCTTCGTCATCACCGTCAACGTCCTCGGCCAGCCCGACAATGGCGTGATCGCCGCCGGCTATCTGGGCGCGCTGCTGGTGGCCGGGGCCTTCCTGGCGATCGGCTCCGCGGCATCGGCGGTCACCCGCAACCAGGTGATCGCCTTCGTCCTGGCCGTCGCGCTTTGCTTCGTGTTCGCCGTCGCGTCCTATCCGCTGGTGACCGAGTTCCTGTCGCGCAACACCCCGATCCTGGCCGAGGTCGCCCGCCGCATCGCGGTGCTGGATCGCTACCAGGCCTTCACGCGCGGCATCATATCGGCCCGGGACCTGGTGTTCTTCGCCACGTTCATCGGGTTCTTCCTGTTCCTGAATACCGTGCTTGTCGATCAACGGAAGACGGACTGAGACCATGCGCCGCCTCACGTTTTCCATCATCGGTGTCATCGCCGCGCTGGCGATTGCCGTCGGCATCAACATGTTCGCGGATGCGCGCCTGGTCGGCACGCAGCTCGACCTGACCAAGGGCGGCCTCTACACGCTGTCGGACGGCACCCGCAAAATCCTGTCCGGGCTGAAGGAGCCGATCACGCTGCGGCTCTTCTACTCCCGCCGCCTCGGCGCCACCGTCCCGGTGTATGGGGGCTATGCCGACCAGGTGAAGGAGATGCTGCAACGCTATGCCCAGGTGGCGGACGGCCGCATCAAGCTCGAATTCTATGACCCCGAGCCGTTCAGCGACACCGAGGACCGCGCCGTCGCCTATGGGCTGCAGGGCATCCCGGTCGACCAGGGCGGCACGCAGATCTATTTCGGCCTGGCCGGCACCAACCTCCAGGACGATGAGCGGACGATCCCCTTCTTCCAGACCGAGCGGCAGCGCTTCCTGGAATTCGACCTGACCAAGCTGGTCTATGAGCTGTCGAACCCCAAGCGCCCGGTCGTGGGCGTCATGTCGTCGCTGCCGCTGGACGGCGATCCGCGCATGATGATGATGAGCCGCGGGCAAGGTCCGGCCGGCCAGCCCTTCGCGTCCACCATGCTGCTGCGCCAGACCAACAGCGTGAAGACGGTCGCGACCGACGCGCAGGTGATCGACCCGGAAATCGAGGTCCTGCTGGTCGCCCAGGCGCAGAACCTGTCCGACGCCACGCAATACGCCATCGACCAGTTCGTCATGCGCGGCGGGCGGCTGATGTCCATGGTCGATCCCTGGAGCGAGGCGACCGCCGCCATCCCGTCCCAGACCGGCCAACCGCCGACCGACACCAGCTCCAACCTCAAGAAGCTGTTCGACACCTGGGGGATCGAGTTCGACACGACCCAGATCGTCGGTGACCTGACCGGCGCCTGGCGCGTCCGCGCCGGCCCCGAGGACAAGAACCAGGCCGTCAACTACGTCGCCTGGTTCAACATCCGCGATGGCGTGAACCATGACGACCCCGCGACGGTCGATCTGGGGCAGGTCGGCGTGGCCTCGGCCGGCTTCTTGCGCAAGGCGGAAAAGGCCGACATCACCTTCACCCCGCTGCTGAGCACCAGCGCGCGGTCGGGTCTGATATCCGTGGACCAGATCAAGCAGCCGCGGCCGGTGCAGATCCTGGCGGATTTCAAGCCGGACGGCATATCGCGCGTTGTCGCGGCACGCGTCCGCGGCGCATTGAAATCAGCCTTCGACGGTCCGCCCCCGCTGGCCGAGGGCCAGACCCGCGCCGAGAACCTGCCCGCCCACAAGGCGCAGACCGACGGCCCCGCCAACATGGTCATTGTCGCCGATACGGACATCCTGGCCGACCGGTTCTGGGTGCGCGTGTCCGACTTCTTCGGCCAGCAGCAGGCGATGCCCTTCGCCGACAACGGCCCCTTCGTCGCCAACCTGATCGGCACCCTGGCCGGCGGCGACGCGCTGATCGGCCTGCGGTCGCGCGGCGACACCAACCGCCCCTTCACCCTGGTGCAGGAAATGCAGGCCGACGCGGAGGCGAAGTTCCGCCAGACCGAACAGGGCCTGACCAAGCACCTGGAGGAGGTGGAGAAGAAGCTCCGCGGCCTGCGCTCGGGTGGCGGTGAGGGCGCGGAACGCGGCAAGACCGAGGCGGTGATCACCGCCGAACAGCGCGCCGCGATCGATGAGGCCCGCAAGGACATCGTCGATACGCGCCGCAAGCTGCGGGCGGTGCAACTGGAACTGAACCGCGACATCTCCAGCCTCGACGCGGCGTTGAAGGTGTTTGCCATCGTGCTGGTGCCCGCGCTTCTGACCATCGCGGCCATCATCCTGGCCCTGGTGCAACGCGGACGGCGTGCGAGGGCACGGGCGTGATGACCGGCCTTCCGATCCCCCGAGGACTCCCGATATGACCCCGCGCACGCTCTCAGTCCTGGTCATTTTTGGCGCCGTCGCCATGGGGGGCGGCTGGTATTACGGGACCGCCACCAAGCCGACGCAGCAGGTCGCGGTCGACGCCGGGACGCTGATGTTTCCCAACCTGGCGCCCAAACTAAAGGACGCGGCGCGGATCGAGATCGTCAGCCAGGGCAAGACCACCACGCTGACGCTGGCCGATGGGCGCTGGGGGCTGGCCGATCGCGGCGGCTATCCCGTGATCGACACCAAGCTGCGCGGCATGCTGACGGCGTTGACCGAGCTCCGTTTGCTGGAACCCCGCACCTCCGACGCCGAACAGCTTCGCCGGCTGGGGCTGGAGGAGCCGGACGCCAAGGATTCCAAATCCAGCCTGCTGCGGCTGCTGGATGGTTCGGGCAAGCCGATCCTGGCCGTCATCACCGGTCATCGCCGGGTCCGCACCCAGGGCAAGGTCGCCGAACAGATCTATGTGCGCCGCCCCGGCGAAACCCAGGCCTGGCTGGCCGAGGGCGCGTTGCAGGTCGATGCCGACCCGCAGCTCTGGTTGGATCGCGATGTCATGAACATCGACGGCAAGCGCATCGCCGGCGCGGTGATCACCCGGGATGGCCAGACGCTGACCTTCGGCCGCAAGGACGACAAGCTGGGCGTGACCGACCCCGCGGATCACCCGCCGCTGGATGATTACCGCGTCGAGGATGTGGGACGGGCCTTCGAGCACCTGACCTTCCAGGACGTGCAGCCGAACAGCGCCCCGGTCGGCGCGGAGATCGGCCGCGGCGTCTTCACCACCACCGACGGGCTGACCGTCGCCGCCACGGTCTTCAAGGCCGACAAGGACATCCTGGCGCGCTTCGCCGTGACCGGTGAGGACAAGGCGAAGGACGAGGCTAAGACGCTTTCAGCCCGCCTCGGCAACTGGACCTACCAGCTTGGCGCCTGGAAGGAGAAAGCCCTGGTGCCCACCCTGGCTGAGCTGAAAAAGGCCGAGGAAGCCCCGGCCACGCCAGCACCCGCCGAACCGCCACCGGTCGGCGCGCAAACACAGGCGCCCGCCGAAGCCGCGCCCGCGGCCCCTGCCCCGGCCGAGGCCCCACCCGCTGGCGCCCCGCCCGCCGACGCCCCGGCCAAGCCGTGACGGACCGCGAATACCCGACCCGGCCCTTCATCGGCATCGGCATCGTCGTCATCAAGGGTGACCACGTCCTGCTGTGCCGGCGCGGCAAGCCGCCCAACGTCGGCAGTTGGACCCTGCCCGGCGGCGCGCAGGAAATCGGCGAAACCTGCGAGGAAGCCGCGCGCCGCGAGTTGGAGGAAGAAACCGGCCTGACGGTCGGCGACTTGCACTTCTGCGCCTATGTCGACACGGTCCGCCGCGACGACGAAGGCCGCATCCGCTTCCACTATACGATCCTGGATTTCGCCGCCCGCTGGGTATCCGGCGAACCGGTCGCCGCCACCGATGTCAGCGACGCCCAATGGGCGCACATGGACGAGCTGGAACCCTATGGGCTCTGGAGCGAGGCGCACCGCATCATCGCCATCGCCCGCGGGCTGATCGGGCGCTGAGCATCATTCAGCGGCGCGCCGCGGGTGCTGAGCCGCTAAAATGACGCGCCAGAAGGCGTCACCCCGCCGCCGCGACCGAAACCGCTGCCTCACCCGGCAATATCCGGCCAAACAACGAAGCCTCCAACGCATGACCCGCCGCCGACAGCCCACCCACGAGCGCGGGCTGCCGACCGTGCACCACGCCCCGAATCGCCGCGCAGCCAAGCCGAGCGCCGAGGGCTTCGAGTTCGTGGACCAAGGCATCCAGCACGGCGGCGGGGTCCAGAAGATCGACGGCGACGAAATGATCGGCGGTCAACACACGCCCGCGCTCCAGATCCTGCTCAACCCGATAGCAGAACAAGCCACAGGGAAAGGTCCGGCCGACCCGGCGCGCCACCACGATTCCGGCGTGGCCCACGGGCCGTACCGCGCCGATCTGGCGCACGAAGCGCAGCCAAGCGGGCAAGGTTAACCCGGGAATCGCTTCCCGGATCAGCGGAAAGACCGCCCGTACATCGTTCTCCGCCAGTGATCCGACCGTAAACCGTGTCATGCAAGCCGCTCTTTCCGAACAAAGCGAACCTGCCGGAACGTACCCACGCTCGGCGTTGATCTGAATCAACGCACCGCGTATCCAATGGGGGTTCGTTGGCAACAAGGGCGATGCCTGAATCGGGTATCGAACGGAGTCAGACAGGCAAAAATTCCCATGATCATGAACGCGAGGCTGACCCGTCCGATCGTGGTGGCGCCTTACGGCCAACCGGAACCTTGCGCGCATTGCGACGCCCGGTCCCACAGCGTGTGCAACGCCATCCCCGATGGCGATATGGGGCGCCTGGCCGCCGCCGCCGTGGTCGGCGCCGCGCCGGCCGGCACCTGCTTTATCGAGGAAGGCGAGAAGGCCAACGCCTTCTTCAACATCACCGCCGGCACCGCCAAGCTGTTCAAGCTGCTGCCCGATGGGCGCCGCCAGATCACCGGCTTTGTGGGCGTCGGCCATTTCCTCGGCCTCGCGGTGTCCGATACCTATGCGTTCAGCGCCGAGGCGATCGACCCGGTGCGCTTCTGCCGATTCCCCCGCCCTCGGCTGCGGACCTTGCTCGATGACTTCCCGGCGATGGAACAGAAGCTGCTGGAAGTCGCGTCGAATGAACTGGTCGCCGCGCAGGAGCAGATGCTGCTGCTGGGCCGCAAGACGGCGCGGGAACGGCTGGCATCCTTCCTGATGGCGCAAAGCCGGCAGAACACCGCCTGCCACCAGCCGCGCAGCCGATTCGCCTTGCCGATGACGCGCGGCGATATCGCGGATTACCTGGGCCTGACGATCGAGACCGTGAGCCGGACCCTGACCAAGCTGCGGGGCGAGGGACTGATCGAAATTCCGTCGTCCACCGAGGTCATTATCCGCAACCGCGAAGGGTTGGAGAGCCTCGCGGACGGCATGACCTGAAAACTGGTGCGAGAGGGGGGATTCGAACCCCCATGCCCGAAGGCGGTCGATTTTGAGCCGACTGCGTCTACCGTTCCGCCACTCTCGCGCGGCTGCAATCATACAACATACCGCGCGGACGACAACGCGTTAAGATGCATCGTGCCGATGGCGCGTTAGGACGTATTCTCATCCCGACCGCCATTGCGGCCGGCCGTGTCCGCCGCCAAGCTTGCCTCCGACCAATAACCTTCGGAGGAACCCATGGCCGATCTGCTCGAGACCATCGAGGATGGCGTCGCCGTCCTGACCCTGAACCGCCCCGAGGCGCTGAACGCGCTGTCGATGGACATCCGCAACGGCCTGCTGAGCGCGCTGGACCGGTACGCCGATGATCCGAATGTCCGTTGCATCGTCATCACCGGGGCCGGCCGAGCGTTCTGCTCGGGTGGGGACGTGAAGGGCATGGGGGATCGGGCGGCGCGCGGGTATGAGGCGCGGGCGCGTGGCATCCAGTTCTCCAACTCGATCCCGATGGCCATGCGCAAGCACCCCAAGGTCATCATCGGCATGATCAACGGCGTCGCGGCGGGCGCGGGCATGAGCATGGCGCTGGCGTGCGATATGCGCGTCGCCGGCAAGTCGGCCCGGATCGGGACAGCATTCCTCAAGATCGGCCTGTCGGGCGACTGGGGCGGCACCTGGACACTGACCCGCCTGGTCGGCACCGCCAAGGCACGCGAGATGTATTTCCTGCCCGACATGGTCGGCGCGGACGAAGCGCTCCAGTTCGGCATCGTCAACAAGGTGGTGGAGGACGACCAGCTCCGCGCCGCCACGATGGAAATGGCCCGCCGGATCGCCGACATGCCGCAGGTCGCCGTGGCCGCGACCAAGCGCAACCTGTTCGCCGCTGAAACCGAGAGCTTCGCCACGACCCTGGACATGGAAGCCTATAACCAGGCCCGTTGCAGCCAGACCGAGGATCACCGCGAAGCCGTCATGGCCTTCAAGGAAAAGCGCCGCCCGGTCTTCAAGGGACAGTAAGGCCATGAAGGTCCTGAACACGCTGCCGCAGGGAGACCTGCGGCAGACGGCGGCCTCGGCCAAGGCGTCGGAGGCCGCGGGCTATGACGCCCTGCTGTCGATGGAAAACAAGCACGATCCGTTCCTGGCCCATGCCATCGCGGCCGTGAACACCGACCGGGTCGAGCTTGGTACGAATGTCGCCATCTCCTTCCCGCGCAGTCCGATGGTGGTCGCGAACCTCTGCTGGGATTTGCAGAACGCCTCCCGCGGGCGGTTCATCCTGGGGCTTGGCCCGCAGATCCGGCCGCACAACGAAAAGCGGTTCAGCGTACCATGGACCGCGCCGGCGCCTCGGATGCGGGAATATGTGCAGGCGCTGCGGGCGATCTGGACCAACTGGGAAACCGGGGAAAAGCTGGATTTCCGGGGCAAGCACTACACGTTCACGCTGATGCCGCCCTATTTCATGCCCCCCTCGACCGGCCAGAAGATGGTACCGATCACGCTCGCGGCGGTGGGCGAGCACTCCCTGCGGATGGCCGGAGAGGTCGGGGACGGCGTGCGCCTGCATCCGTTCTGCACCCGCAAATATGTGGAAGACGCGATCCTGCCGCGCCTGACCGAGGGCATGGCGCGCACCGGCCGCGTGCGGGCGCATTTTGAGATCACCGGCGGCGGCTTCATCGCCACTGGCAAGGACGAGGAATCGACGGCTCATCACTTCGAATGGGTGCGCGGCCGGATCGGCTTCTACGGCACCACGCCCAGCTATTGGCCGGTGTTCGAGATGCATGGCCTGGGCGACCTGGGGCGCGAACTGAACCAGATGTCCAAGCAGGGGAAGTGGGAAGAACTCGCCTCCCGCGTGCCGGATGACGTCGTGCATCTGTTCGCCGCCGTCGGCACGCACCAGCAGATCGCGAAGCGGATCGAGGAACGCTTCGGCGGCCTGTCCGACGCGATCAGCCTGCGCGCCGATCCGACCGGAGAGGGCGATGACGTGCCTCCCGACCTGATCCAGGACATCAAGCGCGTGGCAACCCCGTTCCTGGGCTACAAGACCGCCTGGTAGGAGACAGACATTGGCCTATACACAGATCGAATACACCATCCAGGGCGCCATCGCCCGGATCGCACATAACCGGCCGGAGATGCGGAACGCCGAAAGTTCGGTCCTGCTGGATGAGATGGACGCGGCCCTGGCCGAAGCGATCCGAAACGATGATGTCCGCGTCATCGTGATTGCCGGCAACGGGCAGCACTTCTCGGCCGGCCACGACCTGAAGGAAGGGCAGGAAAAGCGCGCCGGCTTCTCGGCCGAACAACGGTATGCGTATGAGGAACTGCGCTACCTCGAATACTGCCTGCGTATCTGGGATTGCCCGAAGCCGACCATTGCCTCCGTGCAGGGCGCGGCGATCGCCGGCGGGTTCATGGTGGCGAACATGTGCGACATGATCGTCGCCTCGGATGACGCGTTCTTCGCCGATCCGGTCTGCCGGACGCTGGCCGCCGCCGCGGTGGAGGTGTTGGTGCATCCCTGGGTCATGGGCATGCGGACAGCGAAGGAATTCCTGTTCACCGGCCGCCGCATGGGCGCCGAGGAAGCGCACCGCATCGGCATGGTCAACCGCGTCGTGCCGCGCGCGGACCTGGAATCCGCGACGCTGAAGCTGGCCGAGGAAGTCGCCTCCGCCCCGCCGTTCGCGATCAAGCTGACCAAGCGGTCGTTGAACCGCGCCGCCGACATGCAGGGGTTCCGCAACTCGCTGATGGCGCATTTCGACACGCATCAGTTGGCGCATATGACCGAGGAATTCCGCAAGGTGAAGGAAGCCGGCCTCGCGAACGCGATCCAGCGCGCCAAGGGGTAAGCGGCCGACCCGGAGGGGGATGGCGCCCAACGCGGGCCCTCTCCCTCGGTGGTTGTCATGGTGGCGGCCGGTCGTTGCTGAATCGTCATGGTTGGGCTAGACCCGACCATCGCCAAGCAGCACGACCTTTGAAATGATGAACATTTCCACTGCCAGGACTCCCTGGCGATGGTCGGCTCGAGCCCGACCATGACGGGAATGGCCGTTCCGTACGAAAATGCGAACCGCCATCCCCCTCCGCGCCTTCCTTGACAGTACCGTAAGCCACGGTTACGCCGCCCCGGCCATCCCCCGGGATGTCCACGGGGCCGCAACGCCTGATGTCGGAGCCAGAATCGATGCCCGTTCACGCCTTCATCTTCCCAGGCCAGGGCAGCCAGGCTGTCGGCATGGGACGCGACCTCGCCGCCGCCTTCGCTGCCGCCCGCGAAGTGTTCGAGGAAGTCGACGAGACCCTGAAGCAGAAGCTGTCCAAGCTGATGTTCGAAGGTCCGGGCGAGGAACTCACGCTGACCGAGAACACCCAGCCCGCGCTGATGGCGCATTCGCTGGCCGTGCTGCGCGTTCTGGAAAAGGAAGGCGGGTTCAGCCTGCGGGACAAGGCCGTGGTGGTCGCCGGCCACTCCCTGGGGGAATACTCCGCCCTTGCCGCCGCCGGTGCCTTCTCGGTCCGCGACGCCGCCCGCCTGCTGAAACTGCGCGGACAGGCCATGCAAAAGGCCGTCCCCCCCGGCGTCGGCGCCATGGCCGCCCTGCTCGGCGCCGAAATGGCGCAGGCGATCGAAATCTGCGACCTCGCCGCCCCGGTGCCCGACAGCGAAACCGGCGCCAAGGAAGTGGTCGAGCCAGCCAATGACAACGGCGGCGGTCAGGTCGTGATCTCCGGCCACCGTTCGGCCGTCGAACGCGCGGTCGAGATCGCCAAGACCAAGGGCATCCGGCGCGCCATGCTGCTGCCGGTGTCCGCCCCGTTCCATTGCGCCCTGATGGCCCCCGCCGCCGACGCGATGGCCGAGGCGCTGGCGAAGACAATGCCGAACCGCCCGGTCGTGCCGCTGGTGGCGAATGTCTCGGCGGCCAAGGAAATGAGCCCGGATGACATCCGCGACCTGCTGGTCCGGCAGGTGACGGCGACCGTCCGCTGGAAGGATTGCGTGACCACCATGACCGGCCTCGGCGTCGACAGCTTCATCGAGCTTGGCTCGGGCAAGGTGCTGACCGGGCTGATCAAGCGTATCGCCCCGGACGCCACCGGCGCCGCCGCCGCGACGCCCGCCGATATCGAAGCGATCCTCAAGACCATCTAGGCCAGGAGACAGCCATGTTCCGCCTTGACGGCAAGACCGCCCTGGTGACCGGGGCCTCGGGCGGCATCGGCGCCGCCATCGCCCGCGCCCTGCACGCCCAGGGGGCCGTCGTTGCCCTGTCCGGCACGCGGCGCGACGCGTTGGAGGCTTTGGCCGCCGAACTGGGTGAACGCACCCATGTCTGCCCGGCCGACCTGCGCGACGCCGCCGAACCCGATTCCCTGATCGAAGCCGCGGAGACCGCCGCCGGGCCGCTGACCATCCTGGTGAACAACGCCGGCATGACCCGCGACATGTTGGCCCTGCGGATGCGCGACGCCGACTGGCAGTCCGTGCTGGATGTCGATCTCAGCGCCCCGTTCCGCCTGACCCGCGCCGCCCTGCGCGGCATGGTGCGGCGGCGGGCGGGCCGGATCATCAATATCTCCTCGATCGTCGGGATCACCGGCAATGCCGGCCAGTCCAATTACGCCGCCGCCAAGGCCGGCCTGATCGGCATGAGCAAGGCGCTGGCCCAGGAAGTCGCGTCGCGCGGCGTGACCGTGAACGTCGTCGCGCCGGGTTTCGTCGAAACCGCGATGACCGCCGCCCTGACCGATCAGCAACGCGCGAAGCTGGGGGAATCGATTCCCCTGGGCCGAATCGGCCAGCCGGCGGACGTCGCCAGCGCCGTCGTCTACCTCGCATCCGACGAAGCCGGATGGGTCACTGGCGCAACACTGCACGTGAATGGCGGCATGGCGATGACCTGATACGCCCACCACGCCCCCGTCGGCCTTTCTTGGGGGGGGAAACCATGCTATCCGGCGCGCTATGTGTCTGGTGCGAGTCGGAGACGCGATACGGGGAATCCCTCGTACGTTGTAAAGCCCGGACAAATTGGAATAAGCAGACCCTAGCGCAGGAGTTGCGGAGCCGATGAGCGAAATCGCGGACAAGATCAAGGCGATCGTTGTTGAACATCTGGGCGTCGAGGAGGCCAAGGTCACCCCGGAAGCCTCGTTCATCGACGATCTCGGGGCCGACAGCCTCGACACGGTTGAACTGGTGATGGCTTTCGAGGAAGCCTTCAACGTCGAGATCCCCGAAGACGCGGCGGAGAAGATCGCCACCGTCAAGGACGCGATCGAGTACATCGAAAAGCAAGGCAAGGCCGGCTAATTCTGGCAATCGCAAAAGGGTCATCGGCGATGCGGCGAGTGGTCGTGACGGGCATGGGAATCGCCTGTCCCCTGGGGCTGGGGGTCGAACATGTCTGGCGGCGCCTGATCAATTCCGAATCAGGCCTCGCGGCCATCCAATCCTTCGACACCAAGGACCTGGCTTGCAAAATCGCCGGCCAGGTGCCCGTGGGCACCAGGGCCGACGGCAAGCTCGACATCAGTGAATGGATCCCCATCAAGGACCAGAAGAAGATGGATCGCTTCATCCATCTCGCTTTGGTCGCTGGCTCCGAAGCCGTGGAGGATTCAGGCTGGCTCCCCGAAACCGAGGAAGAGAAATGCGCCTCCGGCGTGATGATCGGCTCGGGCATCGGCGGGCTCAATACGATCTCCGAGGCCGCACTGCTCATCGCGCAGGGCAAGGCCCGGCGCATCTCGCCGTTCTTCATTCCCTCCGCCTTGATCAACCTCGCGTCCGGCCATCTGTCGATCAAGTACGGGTTCAAGGGGCCGAACCATTCGGCCGTGACCGCCTGTGCCACGGGCGTCCACGCCATCGGTGACGCGTCCCGCCTGATCATGCTCGGCGATGCCGACGTCATGGTCGCCGGCGGCACCGAAGCCGCGGTCTGCGAACTCGGGATCGCCGGCTTCTGCGCGTCCCGCGCTCTGTCCACCGGCTTCAACGACAATCCCATGGCGGGGTCCCGCCCCTGGGACAAGGATCGCGACGGCTTCGTCATGGGCGAAGGCGCCGGTGTCCTGGTGCTGGAGGAACTGGAGCACGCCAAGAAGCGCGGCGCCAAGATTTACGCCGAGGTCACCGGCTATGGCATGTCCGGTGACGCCTACCACATCACCGCCCCGGCCGAGGGCCATGATGGCGCCTTCCGTTCCATGCGGGCGGCGATGAAGAACGGCGGCATCAACCCCTCAGACATCCAATACGTCAACGCCCACGGCACCTCCACGCCGCTCGGCGACGACCTGGAACTCGAAGCGGTGGAACGCCTGTTTGGGGATGCCGCCAGCGGCCTCGCCATGTCCTCCACCAAATCCGCCATCGGGCATCTGCTCGGCGCGGCAGGCGCGGTTGAATCGATCTTCTCGATCCTGGCCATCCGGGACGGCGTCGTTCCTCCGACGCTCAATCTGGATTCGCCAAGCCGGGAAAGCGTGATCGATCGCGTGGCGAAAACGGCGCAGGAGCGGAAGGTCCGCGTGGCCCTGTCCAATAGCTTCGGCTTCGGCGGGACCAACGCCTCTGTCATCTTCAGCGCCGCCGCCTGATCCCTCCCCAGCGGGCGGTCGTTCCCGTGGACTGACCGCCCTGCTTCTCGGGCTGGCCCTGTTCGGTGCCGGCCTGGGTGGCGCGGCGATCTGGGCCATGCGGGTGCCGGACCGACCCGGACCGCTGACCGAGGCGCGCGACATCGTCATCAAGCCCGGCGGCGTGACCGAGGTCGCGGACCAGTTGGCCCAGGATGGCGTCATCGACAGCGCGTTCCGCTTCAAGGTGATGACCTGGCTGACCCAGGACAGCGGCCATCTGCGCGCGGGGGAGTTCGCCTTTCCCCGGCAGGCGTCACCGCGACAGGTGCTGACGATCCTGCGAACGGCGCGCCCAGTGGAATACCGCGTCACCATTCCGGAAGGCCTGACCGCCCCGCGCATCCGCGAGATCATGGAACGCGCGCCCGCCGCCACTGGCAGCCTGGGCGCGATCGCGGAAGGCAGCCTGCTGCCGGCCACCTACAGCTACGAACGCGGGATGGCACGGTCGGCGCTGGTCGCGCGTGGCCAGGCGCTGATGAATCGTGAACTGGCCGCCGCCTGGGCGGACCGCGCGCCCGACCTCGGGCTGGCGTCCCCACGGGAGATGCTGATCCTGGCCAGCATCGTGGAACGGGAAACCGGACGGGAGGGGGAACGGCCCCATGTCGCGGCGGTGTTCCTCAATCGCCTGCGGCTGGGCATGCGGTTGCAGTCCGATCCGACTGTGATCTATGCGGTCTCGGGTGGGGTTGGGACGCTGGATCGCAAGATCACCCGCGCGGACCTCGACCGCGACGATCCGTTCAATACCTATCGCTATCCGGGCCTGCCGCCGGGTCCGATCTCCACGCCCGGCGCGGCGAGCCTGCGGGCGGTGGCGCGTCCGGCCAAATCGGACGATCTCTATTTCGTGGCGGACGGTGATGGCGGGCATGCCTTCGCAAGAACCCTTGATGCACATAACCGGAATGTCGCACGCTGGCGGGAACGCGCGACACAGTAGGCCCGATGCCAGCCCTACCCACCCATCTGACCACGCCGCAATGCATCCTGCACTGGATCGGCCAAACGCCCGATGCCATTGCCGTGACCGAACTCGGCCGGTCGTACACGTACCGCGACCTCGGCGGCGCCATCGTGCGGTTTACCCATGCCCTGCGCGCGTCCTCGGTCGGGCCGGGCATGCTGGTGGGGATCGAGTGCACCAACCGATATCTGCATCTGGTCCTGATGCTGGCGTGCCGGCTGGTCGGCGCGACCACGATTTCCCTTTCGGCGGTTGATGTCGCGACGGACGAGGTAGTCCTGCCCCGCTGCGATTTCCTGTGCCTGGAACATGAACCAGGATCGCCGCCCCGGGGCATGCTGATGCTGACGCGGGAGACGATCGACCGGATCATGTCCCGCTCCGTCCCATCCACCGATTTCGCCCTGTTGGGAGACGACCGCGCTCGGCCCGCCGACCCGCGGCTGGTCAAGACATCGGGCACGACCGGGCGACCCAAGGTCATGTCGATGACCGATACCATCATCCATCGCGTGATCGCGATGGAACTCGGCAATCCCGACGATCCGGGTTTCGCGTGGGATTACCTGTGCATCTACAACTTCACCTTCCGCGGCGCCCAGCGCGAGGTGGAACTGACCCTGCGCCAAGGCGCGACGGCGGTATTCACGGATGTGCGGTCACTGTTCACCGAGATGGACCGGTTCGACGCGTTCCGCGTGACCCTGATGCCAGGGGACGTGATCCGGCTGCATGAGGCGATCCCGGCCGACTGGACTCGGCCCCGAACGGGCATGATGTACGTCAAGGGCGGGCCAATGCCGGCCAGCATCCGGGCCGTGTTGCAGGCGCGTGTCGTCACGCATCTGGAGCACCAATATGCCTCCAATGAAACCCATACCCTCGCGGTGATCGAGGCCGATGGGGTCGGCGTGATCCACCGGGACGCGACGATCCGCATCGTTGACGACAACGGCCAGGAGGTCCCGGTTGGGGAGGTCGGGGTGATCGAGGCGCGGACCCCGTGGATGGCCGATCGTTACCTCTGGGATGAGGACGCAACGGCCCTGGCGTTCCGGGACGGCTGGTACCGCACGAACGACGTTGCCCGCATGGTGCGGCCCGGCGCGTTGGTCCTGATGGGGCGCGCGGACGACATGATCATCCTGGGCGGGATCAAGCTGGCGCCGCAGGGGATCGAGTCCCGGATCAGGGACCTCGACGGCATTCAGGACGCCGTGCTGGTCAGCCTGCCGAACCCGGCCGGGCAGGAGCGACTTGTTGTCGTGGTCGAGTCGTCGGACCCGAGGATCGCCGAAACAGCGGGCGGGCCGATCGCGGCGATCCTTGCCCAGCACATCGCCGGCGCGGTGCCGATCGTCCGGCGCGCCCTGCCACGCACGGAAACCGGCAAGGTGCGGCGGATGGATCTGCGCGACGCGCTGGTGGCTGGCCTGTAGCGCGCCGGCCGCACGCGCCATCAATCGCGCCCGCATTTGCAGTTGCCCACGTTATCCACAGTTGTCCACAGGCTGTCCCCCGATGCGTCCAGGGTCTGGAACGCGGTAGGATGCGGGCATCGTGAACAGCATCGATTCCCCCCTACTTGGCCTGTCCCAGCGCCTGCCGCCGTCCAATCTTCAGGCGGAGCAGGCGCTTCTCGGCGCAATCCTGGCGAATAACCGCGCCTATGAACGCGTCTCCGAATTTCTGGCACCGGAGCATTTCGCCGACCCGATCCATGGCCGCATC
>CAMCDA010000088.1 GCA_945873195.1 Asaia bogorensis | reverse complement strand
GAGCATCGAGAGCGCCGAAGCTTGGCTCTACATCGCGAGTGTCAAGTTGATGTCACGACGTCTCGCCGTAGCTTAATCGGGTGCAAGGTGCATGAAGGTGGTTGGAAATCAATGGATTGGCTTCATGGAGCCGATTCGAGTCAGACTCTGAGCCTCGCAGTAGGTGCAATTTATGTGCCAATACGCAAGATATTGAAATGATTTAACGTTGTAAATACGTACCGACATCACTGTAAGATATACCGACGCCCAGGCGCGTATGGCTCGACGCCGAGGCCGGGCCCAATGCCAGAGCAACGCCCGCCCCTTGTCCAACCGCCCCCAGGCGCGGCAAGCTGTGGGTCATGAGCGCCACCACCCAGCCCCTACCAGCGGCAGCGGCCGCAACCGAAACCGCCGACCAGGCGCTCGTGCGTGCCCAGGCGGCCGCCCAGGCCAAGCGCCCCCATGAAGCGATGGGTATCTGTAACGATGTCCTCACCGCCAACCCCGAGCACCCCGCCGCCATCGCCCTGCTCGGCATTGTCGCCGCCATGGCCGGCGACCCGGAGCGCGGGATCGTCCTGCTGCGTCGCGCCATCTCGCTGCGGCCGGGCAACGGAACCTGGCACGCGCATCTCAGTTCGCTCTGCCGGCAAACCTACAAGATCGCCGAAGCGCTCACCGCCGGCCAGGAATCCATCCGGCTCGATCCCGGCAACGCCGAACACCTGGTCAACCTGTCGCTGATCTTTTCCGACGCCGATGACCGCGAACGCTCGGTCGCCTGCCTGCTGCGCGCGATCGGGATCAAGCACGATCACCCCGACGCGCATCTGGCCCTGGCGCAGAACCTGCTGTCGATGGGCGATTTCGAGCCAGGCTGGATCGAATACGAATGGCGCAACCTGACCGAGGCGGGGAAGAACACGATGCCCGCCATGACTTCCGCGCCATGGAACGGGATGCGCATCCCGCAGGGGCGGCTGCTGCTGGTGGGTGACCAGGGCTATGGCGATACGATCCAGTTCGCCCGGTATATCCCCACCGCCGCCGAACGCGTGCAGGACATCATCCTGGGATGCAGCGCCGAAATGGAGCCGCTGTTGGCCAACATGCCCGGCGTCGCGCAATATTGTTCCCGTTGGAACGATGTGCCCGGCCACGCGGTGAACTGCCGGCTGTCCAGCCTGCCGTATCTGTTCGGCACCCGTGTCGATACGATCCCGGCGCCAATCCCCTATATCAAGGCCGTGCCGGCGCGGGCCGAGGCCTGGCGGCAAAAGCTCGCGGACCGGCTGCCCGCCGGGGTGCGGCGCATAGGCCTGGCCTGGAGCGGCCGGCCGACCCATCCGAACGACCGCCGCCGGTCCCTTCCGCTGTCGCGCCTGCTGCCGCTGGCGGAAATCGGCCCTGCCGCCTTTGTGTCGCTGCAGAAACCGATGCCGGAGACCGACCGCGCCGACCTCGCGCGCTTCAACGGCATGACCGATCTGTCGCTGGAACTGACCGATTTTGGTGAAACCGCGGCGGTGATCGACAACCTTGATTTGATCATCACGGTCGATACATCGATGGGGCACTTGGCCGGCGCGATGGGCAAGCCGGTGTGGATCATGATCCCCAAGGCCGCCGACTGGCGCTGGCTGCTGGATCGCGACACAACCCCCTGGTATCCGACCGCTCGGCTGTTCCGCCAGCCGATCCCGGGCGATTGGGACTTCGTGATCAGCCGCCTGCGAGGCGCGCTGGAGAGCGAACTCAGCAAGCCTTTGTCCGAGTCCATCGGCGGCTTCGGCTGAACCGACCATGGCTGCCGATGAGCCCGCGCTGATCGCTGAGATCGTCGGTTCTGGCCTGTTCGATCCCGATTGGTACCTCGCCCACAGCCCCGATGTCGCGGCGGCGGGCATGGACCCCGCTGTGCATTTCGCGCGCTTCGGGATGCAGGAGGGGCGGACGCCCAACCGGTATTTCGACCTTGCATGGTACCGCAACGAAAACCCCGATATCCTAGCCGCCAACCTCGATCCCTTCCTTCACTACGCTCGGCATGGCGACCTGGAGGGACGCCGACCGCATCCGTTGGTCGATCCGGCCTGGTACCGAAAGGCGTATGATCTGACGGATGACACGCAAGCGCTGCTCCACTTCCTGGCGCATCGATCGGCCGGGGATCGCGCGCCCTGCGCCGAATTGGCGGCGGTCACGCTGCTGCCCGCGTGGCGTGGTGAAAACGCCATTGATCGTTACCTGGACCAGGAGCAAGGTCCGTTCGCGTCGCCCGATCCTGGGATCGTGGCCGGGTCCGGCCTGCTCGATCCCAACCACTATCTGATCAACGCGTCGGACGTGCATGAATCGGGGTTGGATCCGGTCGTCCATTATTGCCGCTTTGGCTGGCGGGAGAACCGGCAGCCGAACGTCTATTTCGACACCGAATGGTATATCGCCACCAATCCCGATCTGATCCAGCGGCGCATGAACCCGCTGGTGCATTACGTGCTGATCGGGGAGCCTGCAGGCCGGCGGCCGATCGTCTATTTCGATCCGGCCTGGTATCGGGACACCTACGACGTGCCGGCCGGACAGTCGGCGCTGGCGCATTTCCTGATCCATCGACGGCGCCAGCAGGTCAGCCCGAACGCATTGTTCGATGTGGCCTGGTATGTCGCGCGGTTTGAGGACGCGCTCGGCCCCAATCGCGATCCCTTCGCGCATTACCTTCAGGCGGGAACGATCGCGGATATCGATCCCTCGGCCGGTTTCAATGCGCGCCAGTATCGGCGCCAGCATCTCGGACGGGCAAGCCGAGCGTTTCCGCGGATGATGCGGCCGGATCGACATAATCCGTTGGTGCATTTTCTGCGCGCGACATATCGATAGCCACCGCAACAAGCGGGCGGCGGCGGGCGAAATTCGCGGTATGCTGCGGCCATGACACTTGACCCGGAACACCTGATCGCCGCCATCGCCGACCGCGGCTATGCGACGGCTCCATTGCTGGACCCCGAGGCCTGCGCGGGCATTGCCGGACTGTATGGCGATGACGCGCGGTTCCGGAAACGTATCATCATGGAACAGCGCGCCTATGGGCGGGGCGAATACAAGTATTTCGCCTATCCGCTGCCCGATCCGATCGCCGCGTTACGGACGGCGCTGTATCCGCCTTTGGCTGCTGTCGCGAACGCCTGGCGGCGAACGCTTGGGGAAGCGGAGGCCTTTCCCGCCACGCTGGATGCCTATCTGGAACGATGCCACGCGGCGGGCCAGACCCGGCCGACGCCGTTGCTGCTGCGGTATGAGGCGGGTGGTTTCAACTGCCTGCACCAGGATCTTTACGGCGACCTGGTATTTCCGTTGCAGGCGGTCGTGCTGCTCAGCCGGCCGGGGGAGGACTTTACGGGCGGCGAGTTCCTGTTGGTGGAACAACGCCCCCGCGCCCAGTCACGCGCCGAGGTGGTGCCGTTGACGCAGGGTGAGATGGCGATCTTCCCGGTGCATCACCGCCCCGCCATGGGCGCGCGCCGGCCCTATCGCGCCGCCATGCGCCATGGCGTCAGCCGCGTGCATTCGGGCCTGCGGCAGACGCTGGGGATCATTTTTCACGACGCGGCGTGATACCAAGCGCCCCTTCTGGCGCTTGGTATGCGCGTAGGGTTGCCAGGGGATGACAACACGCGGCTGCGCGCGAAAAAACGTTTCAGGCGCCGTTCGAATGCGGCTTGAGCACCGCGTGCAGCACGGCATGGACCGGGGTCGGCACACCCAGTTCGCGGCCGAGGGACACGACCTTGCCGGACAGCCACGGCAGCTCGATCCGTCCGCCGCGGATCAGGTCATGCGCCATGGACGCCATCATCGCCGGCGGGGCCTGCTTGCCGAATGCCATTGCCTTGGGCAGCGCGTCGTCGGGCAGCGCGATGCCGCGCGCCTTGCCGACATTGATCACTTCCTGGGTCGCGGCTTCCCATTGTTCTATGATGTCGGGGTCGTCGCGCAGCTTGCCGATGGGCGTGCGGGTGGCCGCGGTGAAGGCGCTGTTCGTTGCCAGGATGATGAACTTCATCCAGATGTCGGTCATGATCGACGCGCTGTGCGTGGCGTCGAAGCCGGCGGCCTTGCAGAGCGCCAGGAAGGCCTCTCCGCGTTCGCTCTTGCCGCCGCCGAGTTCCCCGAATACCAGCCGCATGAACGTGCCGGTCTGGCGGATCACGCCCGGTTCGGCGATGGTGGCGCTGATCTGCGCGACGCCGCCCATGACGGCGCCGGCGCCCAGGATCGGCACCAGGCGTTCCGGCGCGTCGATGCCGTTCTGGAACGTGATGACGGCGGTGTTGGAGCCGATCAGCGGCTTGATCCGTTCGCCCGCGCTTTCGACATCCCAGAGCTTGACACAGAACATCACGATATCGACCGGTCCGATGGAGGACGGGTCGTCGGTCGCCTGGCAGGGGCTGATCAGCGTGTCGCCGCGTCCGCCCTCGACCCGCAGGCCGTTCTTTTGCATCGCGGCCAGATGGGCGCCGCGGGCGACAAAGGTGACGTCCGCGCCGGCCTGGGCCAAGGCGGCCCCGAAGGCGCCGCCCACTCCGCCGGCGCCGATGACTGCGATGCGCATGCTTGAACTCTCCTGATTGGTAGGTGGTCGGATCGCCAGGGCTTTGGGTCAGGCCGGATCGAAGGAGCAATCCTTTTTCGGCGTCAGGTCATAGGGCAGGGCGAAACCGGGCATGGCGGCGAGGCGCTGCGACCAGGCCTGGACATTCGGCCACTGCGCGATGTCGAAGCCGCCTTCCGCCATGAACACCATGCGCCCCCAGCAGCCGATATCGGCGATGGTCGGCGCGTCGCCCACCAGCCAGTCCCGGCCTTCGAGCGCTGTATTGACGAAGGTAATGGCGGCCTCGGCGGGCGGGCGGAAATAGTCCATCACCGCGGGATCGACCACGCGGAAGCGATGATAGTGCCGGACCTTGGCGACATTCGTGATCGCGTCCGACTCCCACGACAGCCATTCGCGGGCGGTCCAGCGATCCTGTTCGGTCTTGCCCTCGAAACAACCGGTGGCGCGGGCGAGGTAGTCCAGGATGACGTTTGACTGGACAATCGTCAGGCCCTTGTGGCGCAGCGCCGGCACCTGGCCATAGCGGTTGACGGCCAGATACTCCGGTTCCTTCTGGCGGTTGAATTTCAGGTTCACCGTGCGGAAATCAAACGGCAGGCGGGACAGCGACAGGAACAGCATCGGCTTGTAGGTCGAGCTGGACGTGAAGCTGCCATACAGCGTCAGCCGATCGGGCTGGTCCATGGTGATCCCCTTGGCGCCGAACGGGCGGGCATGGTGCCCGCCCTGACCGGCCGTGTTCAGCCCGGCAGTTCGAGGACGTTCTTCGCCAGGATGTTCCGCTGGATCTCATTCGATCCGGCGTAGATCGAGGCCGGGCGCGATTGCAGGAACAGCCCCGTCGGGTTGAGGTCTCGGTTCCCTTCCATCGGGCCGAGGCCGGCGCCGTATTCGCCGCTGATTTCCAGTGCGGTCTCGGTGATCCGCTGGAACAACTCGGTCTGGTAGACCTTCAGCATGGACACGTCGGGGCCTAGCAACTCGCCGCGGCGGACCTTCTCGACAAAGGTTTCATAAAGGTCCTTGTGGTCCTGCAGTTCCATCCGCAACTTGTTGTAGCGCTCCTGGAACTGGTCGTCTTCCCAGCAGCCCATGCGTTCGGCGACGTTCTTCAGGCCTTTCAGCGCGAAAGACGACTGGCGGGGGGAGCCCGATCCGATCCGCTCAAAGCCCAGCAGGGCCTTGGCCATGGTCCAGCCCTTGTCGATCTGGCCGACCAGGTTGTTCTTCGGCACGCGGACGTCGTCAAAGAACGTCTCACAGAACTCATCCGCCATGTCGATGTTGGTGATCGGGCGGACGGTGATGCCGGGCGTGTCCATCGGAACCAGCAGGAAGCTGATGCCTTCCTGCTTCTTGGCATTCTTGTTGGTGCGGACCAGCAGGAAGATCCAGTTGGCGTCCATCGCCAGCGACGTCCAGATCTTCTGCCCGTTTACCACCCAATGGTCGCCGTCCAGCACGGCCTCGGTGCGAAGCGAGGCCAGGTCGGAGCCAGCGTTCGGCTCGGAGTAGCCCTGGCACCAGATGTGCTCACCGGACAGGATCTTGGGCAGGAAATGCTGCTGCTGCTCGGGGCGGCCGAACTTGATCAGCAGCGGACCGATCATGGTCATGCCCATGTCGTTCAGGCGGGCGCAGCCGTGGCGTTCTTTTTCTTCGAGGAAAATGAGCTGCTTGGAGGCGGAGATGCCCATGCCGCCGAATTCCGCCGGCCAGTTGGGGGCGAGCCAGCCCTGTTCCGCGAGCTTGAAGTACCAGGGCTTGTTCTCGCTGAAATGCAGCCGCTTGGGCGGGTTGCGGAGTTCCGGCGGGTAGTTGGTCTCGATCCAGCTCCGCACGTGGGTGCGGAATTGTTCGTCGGACATCGCATCCAGGTTTTCGGCGGCGGCCATGGCGGTGCTCCCTTCAGAATGATCCCCTGCGTCTACCGTAGGGGGTTGGGAGAGAGGTTGCGCTGCGACCCCCCACCCCGACCCTCCCCCGCAAGGGGGGAGGAAGTGCTCGATACCTTACGCGAACGGCGCGGGCTTGGCATCCCGGAACGACGTGCCGCTCTCGGCCAGTTCGCGCAGCAGCTTCGACGGCGCCCAGCGTTCGCCGTATTGCTGATGCCAGCTTGCGATCTGGTTGTAGACCTCCTGCACGCCGATCTGGTCGGCCCAGAACATCAGCCCGCCGCGATACCGCGGGAAGCCGAAGCCATGCAGCCACATCACGTCGACATCGACGGTGCGGTAGGCCTTGCCTTCCTCCAGGATGCGGCAGACTGCGTTCAAGGACGAGAACAGCAGCCGGCACAGGATTTCCCGGTCGGTGAACTCGCGCTGCGGCACGCCCATCTCACCGGCGACGCGCTTGATGATCTCGGCCACTTCCGGATCGGGATGCGGGGTGCGATCGCCCTTTTCATAGCGATACCAGCCCGCACCGCTCTTTTGGCCGAAGCGTCCCATTTCCACCAGCGTGTCGGCGATCGGCAGCTTGCGGTAGTTCGGGTTCGCCAAGGCGCGCCGCTTGCGGCCTTCCGCGCTGATGTCCAACCCGGCCAGATCGCCCACCGCGAACGGTCCCATCGGATAGCCGAAATCGACCATCACGCGGTCCACCTGCTCGGGCAGGCAGCCTTCTTCCAGCAGGATCACCATTTCGCTGTTGAACGGCGCGCGCGAACGGTTGGCAACGAAACCATCCGTGTTGCCGGCCATCGCCGAGATCTTGCCGATCCGGCGGCCCATCGCCATTGCGGTGATCAGCGTTTCCGGCGACGCCGCCTTCGGGCGCACCACTTCCAGCAGCTTCATCACGTTGGCGGGGGAGAAGAAATGCGTCCCCGCCACTTTCTCGGGCCGCGACGTGACGGACGCGAGTTCGTCCATGTCCAGCGCGGAGGTGTTGGAGAACAGGAACGCGTCCTTGTTCATCACCTCATCGAGCTTCTTGAACACGTCTTTCTTGACGTCCATCCGCTCGAACACGGCTTCCACCACGACGTCGGCGCCAGCGATGTCCTCATACCCGGCGACGGGGTGGATGCGCGCGAGGCGCTTGTCCATCTCCTCCTGCGCCAGGCTGCCGCGCTTGACCGAGGTCGCGTAATTATTACGAATTCGGTCCATGCCGCGCGTCAGGGACTCAGAGGATGCGTCCATGATCATCACGTCGTAGCCGAAATCGGCGAACGACATGGCGATGCCGCCGCCCATCGTGCCGGCACCGATCACAGCCGGCTTCTGGAAGTCGAAGGCCGGGATGTTGGTGGGCAGGTCGGGCAGCTTGGCCACTTCGCGTTCGGCGAAGAAGGCATAGCGGAGCGCCTTCGCCTCATCGGCGTTTTCGAGTTCCTGGAAGAGTGCCTGTTCCCGCTTCATGCCTTCCTCGAAGGGAAGGGTGCAGGCTGCCTCGACCGCGAGGATACAGTTGTAAGGCGCCTTCTGGTTGCGGGCACGCCGAGCGATTGATTTCCGCTTGGCGTCGAACAGGCCGGGTTCGGCCTTGGCCTCGCGGTCGCGCACGCGGGGCAGGGGGCGGATGTCGGCGACAGCACGGGCCTTGGCCACCGCGGCGGCGCGCAGGCTGGCGCCTTCCGGAATGACCTCATCCAGGATGCCGAGTTTCAGTGCCTCGGGGGCGGGGACGTGGCGGCCGGAGACGATCATGTCGAGCGCGACTTCCGGGCCGGCGAGGCGCGGCAGGCGCTGCGTGCCGCCGCCGCCGGGCAGGATGCCGATCAGTACTTCCGGCAGGCCGACCTTCGCGGAGGGCACGGCGATTCGGTAATGGCAGCCCATCGCGTTTTCGAGGCCACCCCCCAGCGCGTAGCCGTGGATCGCGGCGACGACCGGCTTGGGGCTGCGGTCCATCACGTCATAGGTGCGCTCACCCAGCGGGGGACGCTTGCGGCCGGTGCCGAAGCCGCGGATATCCGCGCCGGCGATGAAGCTGCGGCCGTCGCCCATCAGCACCATAGACTTGATCGAGGGATCGGCGTTGGCCTTGTTCAGGCACTCAATGATGCCATCCGCCACGCCCGGCCCGAGGGCGTTCACGGGCGGGTAGTTGACGATGATGACACCAACATCACCATCTTTTTCAAGGCGCACGACGGGCGCATCGGTCATGGGTCGTATTCCTCCGGTTCTGGGGGCGAAGGATAGGGCAGGTTCGTGGGGTCGTCGACCCTGTCCGATGCGCCTACCCCGTTGACGCGGGTCAATGCGCTTGCCCGCTGCCGCCGTGACGATGCGTGGTTCTTTCCGTCATCGTCACGCGAACCCAGCTAAGATGCCCACATGATCCCAGCCCCCTGGTTCAATTTCGCGGCCGCCCTGACCATCGGCATGCTCATCGGCCTCGAACGCGAGCGCAGCAAGGGCGATGGCCCCAGCCGCCGCCCCGCTGGCATCCGAACCTTCGCCCTCACCTCCCTGCTCGGCGCCGTCGCGGTGCATCTCGGCGGGGTCACGCTGCTGGCCATCGCGGCGGGTGGCGTGGCGGTTCTGGCAGCGCTCGCCTATCTCCGCGCCCCCGAATCCGACCCGGGCCTGACAACCGAGATCGGCCTGATGGCCACCCCGCTGCTGGGCGGCCTCGCGATGTCCGATCCGCTGCTGGCCGCCGCGCTGGGCGCGATCGTCACCGTCGTCTTCGCGGCCAAGACGCCGCTGCATGGCTTCGTCACCCGCATCCTGACCAGCGCCGAGGTCCGCGACGGCCTGATCTTCGCCGTCGCCACCCTGGTCATCTGGCCCCTGCTGCCAAACCGCTACATGGGACCGATGCTGGCGCTGAACCCGCACAGTATCTGGATGCTGGTGATCCTGGTCCTCGCCTTGGGGGCGGGCGGGCATATCGCCACGCGGCTGTTCGGCCAGCGCTTCGGCCTGCCGCTCGCGGGGCTGGCGTCGGGCTTCATCTCCAGCACCGCGACGATCGGCTCGATGGCCGGCAGAGCAGCGCGGGACCCGGGCAGCATGGGGGCGGCGGTGGCGGGGGCGATGTTCTCGACCGTGGCGACCTTCGCGCAGATGGCGCTGGTGCTGCTGGTCACCGATCCGCCCACGTTCCACATGATGTGGCCCGCCTTGGCCGCTGGCGGCGCGGCGGCGGCGGCCTATGGGATCATGGCGATGCTGCGCGCGACATCCTCGGACGACGCCGCGGAACCGGAGTCCGGGCGGACGTTCAGCATCACGGCGGCGCTGGCCTTGGCGGCGATGATGGCGGTGATGCTGGTGGGGCAATCATTCCTGAAGGAGTGGTTCGGCGAAACCGGCGTCATCGCCGGCGCGACGCTCGGCGGGTTTGTCGATACCCACTCGGCGGCGATTTCGATCGCGTCGCTGGCGGCCGCGGACCGGCTGACCCCGCTGGCCGCCGTGGTGCCGATCCTGGCGGCGATGACCAGCAACGCGGTCTCCAAGACCGTGATGGCGATCACCGCGGGGTCGGCGGCGTTCGCCCTGCGGCTTGTGCCCGGTATCGTGCTGTCCATGGCGGCCCCCTGGGCGGTCGCGCTGGCGCTGCTGTTGCGGTAGGGAAGGGGCCGATCCGCAAGGCCGGCCGCGAAGCAGGAGGTCCATTGATGCCCGAGACCCGCAAACTCCACCTGGGTGCCTTCATGCGCCCGGTCAGCATCCACACCGCCTGGTGGCGCTATCCGGGCGCCGCGCCGGATGCGAATTTCAACTTCAAGCATCTGACGCGCTTCGCCCAGAAGCTGGAGGCGGGGAAGTTCGACGCCTTCTTCATGGCCGATCACCTCGCGGTCCTGAACATGCCGATGAACGCGCTGATGCGCAGCGCGACGACCACCAGCTTCGACCCGATGATCCTGCTGCCGGCGCTGGCCGCGGTCACCGACAAGCTGGGTCTGATCGCGACGGGATCGACGACGTTCGAGGAACCGTACCTGGTTGCCCGCCGCTTTGCCTCGCTGGATCACATCAGCAACGGCCGGTCCGCCTGGAATGTGGTGACGACCTCGAACCCCGACTCGGCGCTGAATTTCGGGCGGGAGGAGCACATGGCGCATGCCGAACGCTATCGGCGGGCGCGGGAGTTCATCGATGTTGTCAAGGGATTATGGGACAGTTGGGCGGATGACGCGTTCATCCGCGATGTGGAGAACGGGGTCTATTTCGATCCCGACCGCCTGCACGTGCTGGATCACCACGGCAAGTACTTCAACGTTCGCGGGCCGTTGAATGTCGCGCGTCCGGTGCAGGGACACTCAGTCATTGTTCAGGCCGGCGCGTCACATGACGGGCGGCAACTGGCGGCGGAAACGGCCGAGATGGTGTTTGCCGCTGGCGGTCCGATCGCGGCGGCGCAGGAATACTATGCCGATGTGAAGGCGCGTGCCCTCACCGCCGGACGCAACCCGGACCTGATCAAGATCATGCCCGGCGCGCTGGTCGTTGTCGGCGATACCGATGCTGAGGCGCAACGGAAGAAGGATCACCTCGATAGTCTGGTGCATCCCGATAGTGGGATTGCGTCGCTGTCGATTGCGCTGGGGGTGGATGCGTCGAAGTTCGACATGGACGCACCGTTGCCCGACATCCCCGACACGAACCAGAGCAAATCAGGGCGTGAACGGGTGCTGGCGCGGGCGCGGGGGGAAAGCCTGACCGTGCGGCAACTGGCGAAGATCCTGGGCGCCTATGGCGGGGCGGCGATCGTTGGCACGCCGAAGACGATCGCCGATACGATGGAGCGTTGGCTGCACGAACGCGCCTGCGATGGTTTCAACGTGATGTTTCCCTATGTGCCTGGCGGGCTGGATGAGTTCGTTGACCAGGTGGTACCGGAACTGCAACGGCGTGGGTTGTTCCGGCGGGAGTATGAAGGCACGACCTTGCGCGATCACCTCGGCCTGCCGCGTCCGGCTAACCAATTCTTCGAGGACAAGTGATGACCATTCGTTTTGGCGTCTGGGCGCTGGTGCATGGCAGTCGGGCGGCGTTTCAGGATCCGAATGAACCGTTTGATGCGTCATGGGAACGGAACCGCGCGCTGGTGCTGGAGGCGGAGCGGCTGGGGTTTGATTCCACCCTGGTGGCGCAGCACACGATCAATCCGCACCGGGCCGAGACGGATGTGATGGAGGCTTGGACGGCGTCAGCCGCTCTGGCGGCACTGACGGACAGGATCGAGATCATCACGGCGATCAAGCCGTACCTCTATCATCCCGTGCCGCTGGCGAAGATGGCGTTGCAGATCGAACTGATCAGCCGCGGTCGTTTCGCGATCAATCTGGTGAACGCCTGGAACAAGCCGGAACTGGAAAAGGCCGGGATCGGCTTCCCCGAGCATGACGAACGCTATGACTACGGGCGGGAGTGGATTTCCGTTCTGGAGCCGTTGATGCGCGGAGAATCCGTCACCTTCAAGGGTGAGAACTTCGATGTCCGGGACTATATGCTGCGCCCCGCTGACCCTTATCGCGCGCGTCCTCGTATATACGTGGGCGGTGAGTCGGAGCCGGCGCGGGCCTTGGTCGCCGATTGGGGCGATGTATGGTTCATCAACGGGCAGCCCTTGGCCGATGTGAAGGCGCTGATCGATGACGTCGGTGCGCGCCACCGCCGCTGGGGCCGGCCGTTGCGGTTCGGGCTATCCGCCTTCGTGATCGCGCGGGATACGGCGCATGAGGCGAAGGAGCACCTGGACTATCTGTTCGACCTCGCGACCAAGGATGCCGCGGCGCGGGCGGTGCAGCGGGCCAACACCGACCCGAAATCGGTGATGGCGGCGACGATGGCGAAGACTGCCCGCGTCGGCAGCAACGGCGGAACCGCGGCCGAACTGGTGGGCGACTACGACACGGTGGCCGCGCGGATCGTCGCGTTCCACCGGGTGGGGATCGAGACGTTCATGCTGCAGTACCAGCCGTTCGAAGCTGAGATGCGTCGCTTCGCCGCCGAGGTGATGCCGCGCGTCAGGCGATTGATGGCGCGCGCATGATCCAGGTCAATGCCCCGGAGAGCATGGTCCTTCAGGTTGGTTTCAATTCCAACCAAAAGCGTCTGATCAGGCGCAGAGAGGGATCTCATCCGCTCCGGCATTTTCACGGCCATGATTTTGGCCGGGTTTTGGGCCACGCCATCGGTGGCGGCCCCCTATAGCTTCACGACGTTTGATGTGCCGGCGGCCAATGCCGGCCGCACCTATGGCTATGGGATCAATAACAACGGCGTCGTGGCTGGCTACTACCGCGATGGGGTTGGCGCCCATGGTTTCACCAATGATGGCGGGGTCATCACGTCCATCAACGTGCCTGGGGCCAATGCGGGCAGCACCAACGCGCTCGGCGTCAACGATAGCGGGTAGATTGTGGGCGCCTTCGTCAATGGAACCGGCACGCATGGCTTCCTGGACACTGGCGGGTCTTACACGACGCTCGATGTTCCGGGCGCGACCGGCACGTTTGGGCGCGGTATCAACAATGCCGGCGTCGTCGTGGGGCAGTACCTGAATGGCGCCGCGACACACGGGTTTCAATTCAGCGGCGGGCTGTTCACCACATTCGATGTGCCGACCGCCTTCGCGGGCACGACCCATGTGGAGGCGATTTCCAACGCCGGCCTGATCGCCGGCTATTTCACGGATGCCGCCGGCGCCCATGGGTTCGTCAAGGATGGTGCCACGTTCACGACGATCGATGTGCCCTCGGCCAATGCCGGGACCACCTATGTCTTGGGCGTCAACGCGTCCGGGCAGGTGTCGGGCCAATATCAGGATGGCACCGGCTGGCATGGCTTCGTGGGCAGTGGCGCCACCTTCACAAAGCTGGATGTTCCGTCCGCCCTACCGGGCAATACCTATGGCTGGGGCCTGAATGATCACGGCGATGTCGCGGGTTTCTATTTTGACGGCATCGGGGCGCATGGCTTCATCGCGACCAACGTTCCCGAACCCGCCGCCTGGATGATGTTGAGCGCCGGTCTATGCGCCCTCGGCCTGCTGCGTTCGCGGGCGCAATGGTCGCCCGCCTGACCCTTCGTCACACCGCGATCACCAACCCGCCCGTCGATGGGTCGGCCCCGCCATCCATCACCCCGTCGACGATGCGGATCGCGTGAACCCAGGCGAAGCGGTAGCTGTGCGCGTATCGCTTCACCGGATAGCCCCAGTCGCGCAACGTCTTCTCGGTCGCGCGCAAGGTGCGGTTGGAGATTTCGATCGTGCTTGATACCGCGGCGAAGCGGGGCGCGCAGACCGCGGCCTCGGCTGTCATGCCGAAGTCCAGGACATTGAGCATGACCTGAAGGTTTCCCATGGAAATATACGTGGCCCCCGGCGCGCCCAGCACGAGATAGGGCTTGTCGTCCTTGAACACGATCGTTGGCGACATCGCCGAAAACCGCGCCTTGCCGGGGGCAAGCGAGCCGGCGTGCCCCGGCCGAGGATCGAACACCGCCATCGCGCCGTTATACATGAAACCAAGCCCCTCGGTGACGACGCCGGAGGGCTGGCCGAGCGTATGGGTCATCGTCACGGCGTTGCCGGCATCATCGGCGACGCAGATATGAGTGGTGTGCTTGCTCTCTCCGCCGCCGGAGTTGAAGCGGGGGACTTCGGTTTTCTCGCCCCGCTTGATCCGGTCGGCCATCGCGGCGGCGTAGGGCTTCGACGTCAGTTCCGCGATCGGAACTTCGAAGAACCGAGGATCGCCCACCTGTTCATCCTTGGCGACGGTGGCGATCTTCATCGCCTCCGCCACCACCCTGATATATTCGGGGCTGTTGTGGCCCAGGGCGCGGAGGTCGAAATGCTCCAGGATATTGAGCATGATGATCAACTGGATGCCACCGCCCGGCGGATGGTTCGTGCTGAAACGATAGCCGCGATAGGTGCCCCAGAGCGGCGCCTTTTCCTCGGGGATGCAGGCGGCCAGGTCGGCGCGTGACAGCAACCCGCCATTGGCTTCCATGTCCGCGATGATCGCGTCGGATATCGCGCCGGAATAGAAATCCTCGGCCCCGTGGGCGGCGACGCGGCGCAGGGTTGTTGCCATATCGGGATTGCGGAGTGTGTCGCCGATATCCAGCACGCGGCCATCGGGCTTTGTATAGATCTTCCGCGCGGCGGGGAATTTCGTCACGATCCCGATATTGCCATCGCGGCCGGCGATCGGCGGGCGGTTCCAGAACTCCCTGACATGCGGGCGCACCAGGCAGCCCTGTTCGGCATACTCGATCGCGGGTCCCAGCAGGTCGCCCAGCGTCCGCGTGCCCCATTGGCGCAAGGCCGTGTCGAAGGCGCGCAGCGTCATGGGGGAGGTGATGGCCTGATACCCGATTTCGTTGACGCGGCCTTCAAGGATGAAGCCCCAGCCGTCCTCGGCCTCGCGCTCGATCCGGTTCGACCACATGTCGGGGCGGACGGCCAGCGGCGCGCGTCCGTGGAAATCGAGCGTCGTATGGACGCCCTGTGAGGGCAGAAGGACCTGCATCGTGCCCATGCCGGCGATGCCGCACATCTGCGGATCGACCGCGGTCTGCACCAGCGCGGCCCCGATCGCGGCATCGACGACATTGCCTCCGGCGCACAGGATGTCGGCGGCGACCTCGGCGGCCTCGGGTTGGGCGGCGGACACCATGCCGTGGGTCATTGGGCGGTTCCTTTACTGCGTGGCGCTGATTACAGCATGGTCGTTCGGCGTCAGGAACCTGCCGCCTCGCCCGCCAAGTACCGTGCCAGATAGCCGAGAGAGGCCTCGTAGCCCTGGCGTGTGCCCTCGATCATGGCGTCGCCGACGAAGGATGCGACCTGGATCGTCACCGTCAGCGCGGTCCCGGGGCCCTCCGGTTCCAGGTCGACCGTCACCAGGCTGGCCCCGAACGCGGTGCCTTGTTCGTCCACGACCTCCGACCAGACGATGCGGCGTTCGGGGACGATGTCGAGGTAGCGGGTCACGGCCCGGTACCGTGGGTCGGACCGGTCGCCGCAGCGGGCGATGTCGGTGCCGCCGACGCGGAAATCCACCTGGTCGTAGATCACCACCGACGCGTCGGACGGCACGCCCCAGATGGCGCGTTCGGAGGGGTCGGCGAAGGCCCGCCAGACGCGGGGGATGGGGGCGGGAAGGGTGCGTCGGAACACAAGGGTGTCGTGTCGGGTCATTTGGACGACACGCTTGAATGACTTCAGGCGCTGGTCCTCATTCTCCTGCGTCGCAGCATGTGTGCGGTCACAATCAATCCACCCCATACCAAGCTGAGCGTGGCTGGTTCGGGTACGGCCGAAGCGCCGATATCGCCGTCGTGTACGGCCCAGGCCAAGTAGGTGCTGCTTGGAAAGTCGAGGCTGACATTGCCGGCGTTCGTACTGCTGGTATATAAGAAGTATCACAACTCATGAGGTTCGGCGCCGTCCGGTGTTCGAGCCGTCGCGGACCAGTAAGCGTCGTCGCCGATGTTCGAGAACAGGTCGTAGTTGGCATTGTGGGACGTACTAAGGTTGGTCCCCACCGAACCGCCCAGGTTGGTGTAGTACATGTAGCCCAGCTCGCCTCCTGTACAATTCGATCCGGTCGATCCGTAAGTTGGGTTTTGTGATTCGCAGGATGGATCAGGCTGCGCGACGTTGGCCAAGCGCCAGCCGTTGAAGCCGTTTATTTTCAGCCCCGAGGCCCATGATTGGGCGTCGGTGAATGTCATGAGACCGCCTGAGGCGAACCCGGATGTCATGGCGAAGTTCGCGTCACGCAACCATGTTATATTCAACACGGAATCGTAATAGGCGTCGGTGGTGGATGGAACGCCGCCAACGTTGCGTGCCAGCAATCCGGCGTTGGCATCGACAGAAATCCCTAGCAATGCGACCGCGACGGCCAGAGTCACAGGCTTCATGGCTTGTCCCCATTCATTCAGACGAGCAGCGAGTATATCGATGCAAATAATGTGCCATTAGACAAAATGCAATTAAATCAGAGAATAGAAAGTGCCGGCTTCAACCGTGGTCGGTCGTCGTGTAAAATTCTCCGACACGGAAGATGATGCCACCGTTGGGGGTGAGATCGAGATAGCGGCCACGGTGCGGCATCTTGGACAGGTCCGCTTGCCGCGGCTGGCGATGTCGGTCCCGCCGCGCTGGAACCGGTCGGTTGCCGGATGGGCCAGGGCCCGCGATCATGATGGACATCGCATGGCGAGGGCAGCCGTGGACAACGGCGTCGACTCGATCGTTCTGGGCGGATTGCTGTTTGTCGGGTCGGCGCTGTACGCGTCGGTCGGGCAGGCTGGCGCCAGTGCGTTCGTCGCCGCGATGGGCCTGGTTGGCCTGCCGGCGGCGACCATGCGGCCGACCGCGTTGGCGCTGAATATCCTCGCCGCCGGCTTTTCCACCTGGCGTTTTCATGTCGTTCGGCGGATCGCGTGGCGGGCGCTGCTGCCGTTCGGGCTGGCCTCGGTGCCTTGTTCGTTCTTGGGCGGCGCCATCGCCCTGCCGGATCCGATATACAAGCCGGTCGTGGGTGTTGTGCTGATGATCGCCGCGGGATTGCTGTTCCGGCGCGTGATGGCGGGCACCGCGGAGGTGGAAGCCGCCACGCGGCCTCCCGGCCCGGGGGTGGCGGCCGCGATCGGGGGTGCCATCGGGTTGCTGTCCGGCCTGACGGCAACGGGGGGCGGGGTGTTTCTCAGTCCGCTGCTGATCCTGCTGGGGTGGATGACGCCGCGGCAGGCGGTGGGTGTGGCGGCGCCGTTCATTCTGCTTAATTCCATCGCGGGCCTGGCGGGTTCGGCGACCCTGACGCCACAGGTCTTGCCGGCGGCGTTCCCGGTTTATGCGGCGGTGACGATGGCGGGCACGATCCTTGGCGCGACGATCGGCATTCGGTACCTCCCGCCCAATGTGATCGTTTTGGTTCTTGGCCTGGTGCTGATGGTGTCGGGCGTGAAACTGGTGGTTTTTTAGGACGTCCGGGGCAGGATGCGATCCAGGGCGATTGACGGCTGACACCTGATACTGGAAAGACGGGATCAACCGGGATGTTCCGGGATTGTGTGGGACGAACAATGGGTTGGCGGGTCGCGCTGCGCGTGGCGCCGGTTCTGGAAATTGGGGCGGCGGGGCGGTCTCGCCATTGGATATTGGAAATTGGCGGCGCGGGTTTGGAGGGCGCCCGGGGGTCTCTGAGAGCACTCTTAACGGCGGGTGGGGCAGCCCTTGGGTGGGACGAATTCCTTGCCCGCTTCATCAAGGCCAACGGGGTTGCTGTCGAGGCAGCCGGCCGGCGCGGCGCGTGACGATTTACCGGATGACGGCGCGGTGTAGGAGGATGAACCGGACCGCCTTGATGATCCACCGGAGCGTTTGCGGGCGAGCAGCTGCTCGGGCATCGGTTCGTCCGGGCAGGCGGATGGACGGTCGGCCTGGATGATGGCGCCCCATCCGCCTTGGCCTGCGCAGGACGATGCAGGTGCGGCGTGCGCGAGGCCAGGGCTTGCGTCTGAATGGCGCGGATGGGCCGCGGCAACGTGAGCCGCCGACAGGAAAGCCGCCGATAGGAACAAGACTTTCACGGAGGGCGTCATGACCTGGACGATCCTTTTGAGCGGCTATTGAGGACAGCCCTTCGGGGAGGGGACAAACGCAGGCTCCGCCGGGTTGTTGTCCCCGGGCATGTGCAGCGGGGGCACGACTTTCAGCATGCAGTGCTCGGGTGCCGGTGGACGCGGCTTTGCTTCCACCAGACCGGCCATCTTGGGCCGCCAGTCGCTGGGTGGCATGCGTGCGGGGGCGGCCATAAATTGCTGCATCAGCCGTTCGCCGCGGCGGCGGGCGCGGGCATCCTCATCGGGCGGGAGCTTGGCGCAGGTGAAATCCGGAGAGCGGCGCTTGTTGGCCATGGCGCCCTCGAAAGATAGGGGAGGCAACGCGCGTTCCAGATCGTCGGGTGGCATCAGTGAATACCAGACGAGCCAAGCGCAGGATTCAGACAAGTTAATCGGCGCCCCCAGGTGCATCTGCCGCTCAAAGCCTGTCAATCAGCGTTGAATAGTTTCCAGGTAACAGCGCCCAAAAGTTTCCAGTTGATCAGGCCGGTTTCGGCTGTTTTTTGCGCTGTTTGAAGCGGAAGGAATCGTTCCCGGTTTCCAGGATGTCGCAGTGGTGAGTGATGCGGTCGAG
>CAMCDA010000087.1 GCA_945873195.1 Asaia bogorensis | reverse complement strand
CGGTCGGATTCATACTGGAAACCGAGAAGACCTTGCGCCAGCATCGCGCACCCCGTTGGTGATGGTTTCGGATTTACGAATGCAGAATATCTCTCTGATTCTGCAAGGTAAACGGGGAATTGAGCTTCTTTAGGCGCGGAATTCAGGCGCGCGGGACCGGCGGTTTTTGCCATTCCACCCCACCCATTTTGGCGCGGGCGGCGTTTCCCGTCTCGCCTCCGCCAGCCCGCTCCGGCACACTCCGGGCGTTGATCACGGGAGTTGCCCGCCATGGCCGCCACAGGTGCCCAAGCCTATATCGTCGATGCCCTGCGCACGCCAACCGGACGGCGGCGTGGCGGCCTCGCGCATGTCCATGCCGCCGACCTCGGCGCCCATGTCCTGCGCGCCATGGTCGATCGCAACGCGATCCCGGCCGATGCCTATGATGATGTCATCTTCGGCGCCATCGACGCCATCGGCCCGCTGTCCTTCAACATCGCCCGCACAAGCTGGCTCGCCGCCGGCCTGCCACTGACGGTCCCGGGCGTGACCATCGACCGGATGTGCGGGTCGTCCCAGCAGGCGATCCATTTCGCCGCCCAGGCGGTCATGAGCGGCACCCAGGACGTGGTCATCGCCGGCGGCGTCCAGGTCATGAGCCAGATCCCCATCGGCTATGCGTTCGAGGCCGGCAAGCCCCTGGGCCTGTCCGATCCGTTCTCCGGCAGCCAGGGCTGGGTGGCCCGCTTCGGCACCGAGATGGTGTCCCAGTTCCACGGCGCCTCCCTGATCGCCGGGAAGTATGGCCTGTCCCGCCAGGCGATGGAGGCGTTTTCCCTCGAAAGCCACGACCGCGCCCTGCGCGCCCAGGCCGAGGCTCGGTTCGACCGGGAAATCGTGCCGCTGGAAGGCGTCACCCAGGATGAAACGCCGCGCAAGACCAGCCTGGAGAAGATGGCATCACTCGACCCGCTGCCGGGCTTTCCGCTGCTGACCGCGGCCATCGCCAGCCAGACCTGCGACGCCGCCGCCGCGGTGCTGATCGTGTCGGAGGACGCGCTGGCCCGCTACAACCTCACGCCGCGGGCGCGCATCCATCATATGAGTGTGATGGGCGACGATCCGATCTGGATGCTGACCGCGCCGATCCCGGCCAGCCGCCGGGCGATGGACCGGACAGGCCTGTCCTGGTCCGATATCGATGTCGTGGAATGCAATGAGGCCTTCGCCTCGGTCCCCATGGCCTGGCTGGCCGAGATCGATTGCCCGCATGAGCGGTTCAACCCGAATGGCGGCGGCATCTCCCTCGGCCATCCAATCGGGGCGACGGGCGCGCGGATCATGACGACGATGCTGCATGAGCTGGAACGCACCGGCGGGCGCTACGGGTTGCAGACGATGTGCGAGGGCGGCGGCACCGCCAACGTCACGATCATTGAGCGGCTGGGGTAGGGCGGCGGTCCTGGTCCGATGTCCGACACCACCGTCCGCCCGACCCTCGCCGGCCTGTTCATGGGCTTCTTCACCGTTGGCATCTGTGGCTTCGGCGGCGTGCTGCCCTGGGCGCGCTGGATGATGGTCGAGCGCCGCCGCTGGCTCACCGGCGGGGAGTTCACCGATCTCATGAGCCTCTGCCAGTTCCTGCCGGGGCCCAACGTCATCAATATGTCGGTCGCGTTCGGCGCCCGCCATCATGGCTTGGCTGGCTCGCTCGTTGCCTTCGCCGGGCTGATGGCCGCGCCGATCGTGATCGTGCTCTGCCTTGCCCTGGTCTATGACCGGTTCAATGAGGTGCCCTGGGTCCGGGACGGGTTTGTGGGCCTCGCCGCCACCGCGTCCGGCCTGGTGCTTTCCATGGCGCTGAAGGTTGCCGCGCCGTTGTGGGGCCGCCCGGTTGCCATCGTCATCGCGCTCGCCACGTTCGGCGCCATCATAGGCCCCCGCTGGCCGCTGCTGACCGTCATGGCCGTCATGGCACCCCTGTCCCTCCTGCTGGCGTGGCGGCGCTGGCTATGACCAACCCCCTGATCGAGCTCGCGCTGCTGTTCAGCCAATTGTCGCTGCTGATGTTCGGCGGCGGCCCGACGATCCTGCCAGAAATGCAACGCCAGGTGACCGAAATCCATGGCTGGATCACGCCGCGGGAGTTCGCGTCGATGTTCGCCTTGGCCCAGGCCTCGCCCGGCCCGAACATGCTGGTCGTGGCGCTGATCGGCTGGCGGGTCGCGGGCGTCGCGGGCGCGCTGGTGGCGTTCGGCAGCCTTTGCGCGCCGTCCTCGATCCTGACTTATTTCGTCGCCTCGGCCTGGTATCGGTTTCGCGACAAGCCGTGGCGGCGAGTCATCCAGGTTGGCCTGGTGCCGGTGACGACCGGGCTGATCGGGGCCGGCGCGGTCATCCTGGCGGCGGCCACGACCATCGACTGGCGCACCGCGCTGCTGACCGGCGTCGCCACGGTCGTGCTGACCGCCACCCGCGCCCATCCGCTGGCGGTCCTGGCCGTGGGCGCGGGGGTTGGCGCGTCCGGGGTGTTGAATTGACGCTTGACCCGCATCCGGCCTTTCGACACCTTCAACAGCAAGGGGAGTTCGCGATCGCCCCGTGAGGCCCAGGCCGAAATGTCGCGTCCATTGCTCTCCTATCGGAGTGGACGCCCATGCCTGCCCCCGACACCATCACCGTGCCGCAGCTCTCCCGTATCCTCGGCACGCCCAACGCGCCGGTCATCCTTGATGTCCGGATCGCGGAAGACATCCAGGCCGACCCGCGCCTGATCCCAGCCGCCATCCAGCGCGATCACCGCACCGTCCGCGACTGGGCTGGCGCCTTTGTCGGGCAGTCCGTCGTGGTCGCCTGCCAGCGGGGCCTGAAGCTCAGTCAGGGCGTGGCGGCCTGGCTTCGGCACGGCGGCGCCCAGGCCGAAACGCTTGATGGCGGGTTCGAGGCCTGGCGGGCGGCCAATGCCATGCTTTTGCGCCCCGATCACATCCCGCCCCGGGATGCCGCCGGCCGCACGCTCTGGGTCACTCGCGCGCGCCCGAAGATTGATCGCATCGCCTGCCCCTGGCTGATCCGGCGCTTCGTTGACCCCCAGGCCGTGTTCCTTTTTGTCGCCCCCTCCGAGGTCGGCGCCGTGGCCGACCGGTTCGGCGCGACTCCCTTCGATATCGAGGGCGTTTTCTGGAGCCACCGCGGTGAACGCTGCACCTTTGATGTGATGATCGAGGAATTCGACCTTCGGGCCGAGGCCCTGGCACGCCTCGCCACCATAGTCCGTGGCGCCGACACAGCTCGGCTCGACCTCGCCCCCCAGTCCTCCGGCCTGCTCGCCGCCTCGCTGGGGTTCTCGCGCATGTACCGGGAGGACCTGGCCCAACTAGATGCGTCCATGGGGCTGTACGACGCCTTCCACCGGTGGTGCCGGGACGCTGTGGATGAAAACCACAACTGGCCGACACCCGGCGCGCCGGCACCGGGAGCGTCGTCATGAGCGACAAGGGCATGAACGACGACGCCCCCGCCGGGTTCCCGTCCTTCGGCGCCGCCTTCAAGGTCTGGCTCAAGATCGGGCTGCTGTCCTTTGGCGGGCCGGCCGGCCAGATCGCCCTGATGCACCGGGAGGTCATCGAGGCGCGTCGCTGGATCGGCGAACGGCGGTTCCTGCACGCGCTGAATTTTTGCACCCTGCTGCCGGGACCTGAGGCGCAGCAGCTCGCCACCTATCTCGGCTGGGTGATGCATGGGGTGAAGGGCGGCCTCGCGGCGGGGATCATCTTCGTGCTGCCGGGTGCGGCCGTCATGCTGGCCCTATCGCTGATCTATGCGCTGGTGGGGCAGGTACCGGCGATCGACGCGCTGTTCTTCGGCCTGAAAAGTGCGGTTCTGGTCCTGGTGCTGGAGGCCTTGCTGCGGATCGGCCGGCGTGCGTTGAAAGGCCTCATGGCCTGGGCCTTCGCGATCGCCGGTTTCATCGCGCTGTTCTTTATGGCCGTGCCGTTTCCCGTGGTTGTGCTGCTGGCGGCCATCGGCGGCTATGCCATGCCCGCCATGTTCAGCTATGCCGGCCATGGGGCCGCGAAGGGCGATCAACCGGCCTTGATCGACGCGGTCCTGGCCGCCGACCCGGGCCGGCTGAACCGCATGGCGGCAGGCGCGCGCGTGGCCGGCCTGATCGCCCTGCTGCTCTGGCTGGCACCCGTGGCGGCGCTCGGCCTGCTGGTGGGCGGCACCTATGCCGATATCGCCTGGTTCTTCTCCAAGATGGCCGTGGTGACGGTCGGCGGCGCCTACGCGGTGCTCGCCTATGTCGCGCAGGATGCCGTGCAGGCCTATCAATGGCTGGAACCGGCCGAGATGCTGGCTGGCCTAGGTCTTGCCGAAACCACGCCCGGACCCTTGATCCTGGTGCTGCAATTCGTGGGCTTCCTGGCGGGGTTCCGCGCGCCGGGCGCATTGAATGGCGTGTGGGGCGGGCTCGCGGGGTCGGTCCTGACGCTGTGGGTGACCTTCGCGCCTTGCTTTGCCTTTGTGTTCCTCGGCGCCCCGCTGGTCGAGCGGTTGCAGAACAATCAGAAGCTGGCCGGCGCCCTGTCGGCGGTCACCGCCAGCGTGGTCGGCGTGGTCGCCAATCTGGCGGTGTGGTTTGCCTTGCAGGTGCTGTTCCACGCGCATGCTCCATTCCGGGCAGGGCCGATCAGACTGGATCTGCCCGTCCTGTCCAGCATTGACTGGACGGCCCTGGGACTGGCGGCGCTGGCGGCGCTTTGCATGTTCCGCTTTCGCCTTGGGGTCATGCCGACATTGGGGATCACCGCTGTCGCGGGGCTCGTGGTGCGGCTGATCCTGATGGCCTGACGCGGTCAGGTCCGCCGGTGGGTTCACCCCGCCGGCGGCGGCCCGACATAGGTCGCGCGGGGCCGGATCAACTGACCCTCGGCCCGCTGTTCCAGCGCATGCGCCAGCCAACCCGCCGTCCGTCCGGTGGCGAAGATCGCCAGGGCCGACCCCTCCGGCAGGGACAAATGCTGTTCCAGCGCCACCAGCGCCGCGTCGAGGTTCGGCCGCAGGCCGGTCTGCGCCAGGATTGCCCCGAACAGCCCCCGCCACCGAGGCGCCGGCCCGATCAGATCGAGCAGCGCCGCCGCCCGAGGATCGCCATCCGGATACAATCGCTGGCCAAAGCCCGGCAGTTCCTCCCCCCGCGCCAGCCGTTCGGCGACCGTCGCACGCGGATCGGCCATGATCCGGGATTCGGCCAGCATCGCCCGCACGCGGCTGGTCATGCCGCCATGCAGCGGCCCTGACAAAGCGGCCAGCCCCGCCAGCATGCAATGGGGCAGGGCGGCCCCGGTCGAGGCCACCACCCGCACCGCGAAGGTCGACGCGTTCAGCTCATGATCCGCGCAGAGCACCAGCGCTCGGCGGATCAGGTCGGTGCCTTCCTCGTCCAGGTGCCAGGCGTGGGCCAGATGGCGGTGGATCGGCCCCTCGGCCGGCGCGTCGATCACGGCTTCCGCCACCGCGCGCAGGCAGTGCGCGGCGTCCATGAGCATCGTGTCTCCGCCGGCGGCCCAATCTTCCCGCCCCGCCAAAGCGGCGATGTGGCGCACTGCCCTGGCGATCGGCGTGCCGAACCCCAAGGGCTGGTAGTCGGAGTGCGGCAAGGGCGGGAAACGCGGCGTGTCCCATAGCAGGGCGGCGGTTTCCTCCAATGAGGCCGAACCGGCGACACGAATGGCGTCCTGGCCGCGATACCAGGGAACGCCGTGGCTGATCTGGGTGATCCGTGACGTGAGCACCGGTTCCCCGAAATCAATCGTCGCCTCCGCCACGGCCTTTCGTGCTCGGCCGAGCCGGCGGCGACGCAGCAGGGTCTCGACCGCCTGGGGGTCGTATTGGCTGCGGCGCGGATCTTCCGGGTCGGGGCGCGTGCGGATCTGGCCGCGGCTCACATAGGCGTACAGCGTCTGCCGAGCGACGCCGAGGAGGGTGATGGCCTGTTCGGCGGAGAGCCAGGGCGGGTCGGGGCGGTCGTTGTCATTCATATTGACGGACTTGATCAATCTATCAATCAATATATATAGCCGCAAATGCTCCGTCAACCGAAATTCGTGGTTTGTTCCCTATTGGGTGCGCCTCGATCCCTTCGGACGATGGCGAACCACCAGCCCCCCAGTTCCAGGCGTCGCGGAAATCAGCCTGCCGCTGATCTCATTCGCATGATCATGGCCGAGCGGTTGGCGCGTCCGCGGCGCGTTGGAGCAGAACCGATATGATCTCAGGCCCCGCGTCTTCCTGGCAGAAATGGCCGGCCCGCGGGATCGCATCGAAGGTCGCGCTGGGGATCATCGCCGCCCATCTCTTGCCCCAGTCCGCTGTGAAGATCGGATCGGCGGCGCCGAAAATCAGGTGCACCGGTTTTGACCAGTTCTTCAGCGCCTCGAAGGCCTGTTCCTGTTGGCCGGCGGCACCTGCCTCGGGTTCAGCGAAGGGAATGCACCAGGGGAACCGACGAGCGCCGGCCTTGGCTTTGGGATTGCCGTGGAAAGGTGCCTCGTAGGCGCGTTCCAGGGCAATCGGGTCAGCCACCGGGCGCACGCAGGCCCGTCGCACGATTGCCCCGCAGGGCAGGTCGCCACGGGTCCAGGCCAGCCAGTGACGGTTCGTCGCGGCATCGCGCCACGCCCGAATGCCGGGCGAGTAGTCGTAACCCTCGTGATGCAGCCAGGTGTTGAGGATGGTCAGGCGCGCGATCCGGTGCGGTGCCGCGACCGCGTTGATCAGACCGATCGGCCCGCCCCAGTCCTGGACGACCATCGTGATGTCGCGCAGGTCCAGGCGTTCAATCAGACCCGCCAGCCGCCGCACGTGCCGGTCGATCACGTACCAAGAGTCATCCAGAACTTTGTCACTACGGCCAAAGCCGATATGATCAGGCGCCACGCAACGATATCCGGCTGCAAGCAAAGGCGGGATCATCCTGCGATACAGATAGCTCCAGGTCGGCTCGCCATGCACCAGCAGGGCGACGGGCGCGTCCTTCGGACCCTCATCGATATAGTGCGTGCGCAGCCCATCCCATTCCAGGTAGTTGGGCTGGAATGGAAACTCGGCCAGGCGGTCGAATGCCTCGTCGGGCGTGCGATGGATCATTGTCGCGGACTCCGGGTTCCCTGGGGTGGTGCATTGTCACCACCGATCAGAGCCGAGCCGGCGTCGCGGCGCAATTGGGCCGGGTTGCGGTACAGAAAAAGGGCCGCGGTTGCCCGCGGCCCTTCGCCAGATCCGATCGTGAAACGATCAGCGCTTGCTGAACTGGAAGCTCCGGCGGGCCTTGGCGCGGCCATACTTCTTCCGTTCCACAACGCGCGAGTCACGCGTCAGGAAGCCGGCGGCCTTCAGGATCGGCCGCAAATCAGGCTCATAATACGTCAACGCTCGGCTGATGCCGTGGCGCACCGCGCCGGCCTGGCCCGAAAGTCCGCCGCCGGTCACCGTGGCGACCACGTCGAACTGGTTGTAGCGGTCAGCCACCAGGAAAGGCTGGCCAAGCAGCATCCGCAGCACGGGGCGCGCGAAGTATTCGAGCACCTTCTTGCCGTTCACGGTGAACTCGCCCTTGCCGGGCTTGATCCACACGCGGGCAATCGCGTTCTTCCGGCGGCCGGTGGCATAGGAACGGCCAAACGCATCGCGCTTGGGTTCAACCTTGGGCCGGTCGGACAGCAGGGGAGAGTCGATGGTTTCGCCGGAGGCTTCCGCGACGGCCTGACGGACGGCGAGGGCTTCCTTCAGGTCGGCGAGCGTGCCGGTCTGGATTCCTGACATCTGGATCAGCCCCTCTTGTTCTTGGGATTGAGCGCGCCGACATCCAGCAGCTTGGGCTGCTGACCGTCGTGCTTATGCGCGGGGCCGCCATAGACATAGAGGTGCTTCATCTGCGCCCGCTGCAGCGGACCGCGGGTGATCATGCGCTCCACCGCCTTTTCCAGCACCCGCTCGGGGTGGCGGGAGTCGAGGCGCTGGCGGATGGTCCGCCCCTTGATGCCGCCGGCATAGCCGGTGTGGTAATAGAAGACCGACTGTTCGGCCTTGTTACCGGTCACCTTGACCTTGGCGGCATTGATGACGACGACGTTGTCGCCGCAATCGACATGCGGGGTGAACTGCGGCTTGTGCTTGCCGCGCAGGCGGGTGGCGATCAGGACGGCGAGGCGGCCGAGAACAACGCCTTCGGCGTCGATCAGCACCCAGTCCTTTTTCACCTCCGACGGCTTGATGGAGGGTGTGGTCTTGAGCATCGGTTCGATGAAGCCTGTGATAAAGAGAAGCGGCTTATCGCCCCATGCCATTGCAACGTCAAGGTCATTTGTTGTGGTATTATAATACCACATGCTTATCAACCCATCCGCGTGCCCTGGAAATCCGTTGGCAACCATGCAACAAATGCCGCGCGTTGCCGCCATTTTCCGTGACCCAAGGGGTGTAGCATGGACCTCACGACGCTGTTCGCCGCGATCAGCCTCGCATTCGGATTGCTGACCTTTGAAACAATCCGCACGTCCGACCGCGTCATTGTCGAGGTCGCCGATCTGCCGCGGATCGAGCGGACCAGCATCGACCAGGTCACGGTCGAGCAGGAATTCGCCGAACAATTGAACAGGGTCGCGAAGGTGATCTCGGTCATCCTGCCCCCCGAGGTCCGCACCCAGCGGGAGGTCGGTCTGGGCAAGGCGATCGGTTCGTTGTTGAAGATCAATGATCTGGCCTACGCGATCGAGGCTGATTTCGGCTACACGCCCGACCGCATGCGCCTGGCGATGTTCACCGACAACAACCGCCTCGGCGCCGTGGTCAGCGGCAAGGGCAAGCGCGTCGGCCAGTTCCGCCTGACCGTCTATCCCAATGAGGGCGAGAGCCTGATCGAGTTCGTGCGGCGCTGCTCCCTGATCGGCGCGTCCCATCTCGCCCCCTATGGCACGACGCTGTACCTGCTACAGGAAGGCGCGCGCACCAGCGACCTGTCCGGCGCCCGCCGTCTGTCGGAGCGGGCGAAGGTCGCGCTGCCGGATACGCCCGAGAGCTTCGAACGCTCCCTGCTGGAGAACGTGGACGGGTTGATCGCTTTGTTCGATCAAAATGTCGATCGCGCGCATGAATTGTTCCAGCAATCCGTGCGCTCCAGCGCGCGCAACCCGGCGGCGGCGCTGAACGCGGCCTTCACCGAGATTCAGCGCAACGAATATGCCCAGGCCGAGGAACGGATGCGGGTGCTGCTGGCCATGACCCAGGACAACAATGATGTCCTGATCTCCACCGTCCACATGACACGGGGCGCCGCGCTGCTGGGGCTGAGGCGCTTTGACGAAGCCCACGACGCGCTGCAGACGGCGACCCGGGTGAACCCGGAAAACTCCAGCGCGTGGTTCCTGCTGGCCGAGGCCAGTGATCGGCTGGGAGACACGGAAGCCGCGCGCCGGTTGCGGCGGCAGGCGTTCCAGACCAACGACTCGCTGGAAAACTATGCCGAGGTCGCGGCGCTCTATTTCAGCCTGTCATGGAAGGACAACATGCCGCTGACGGAAAGCCCGTTCCGCAACCCCGAGGTCGCGACGGTGCGCTGATCCCGCCGGTCACAGCAGGATGGCCGCCAGCAGTACGGTTCCGGCCACGATCCGGTACCAGGCGAAGGGCGCGAAGCCGCGGCGGCTGACGAAGTCGACGAACCATTTGATCACCCAGAGCGACCCCAGGAACGCCGTCACGAAGCCGATCGCGATCAGTTCCATCCCGTCCGACGACATCGAATCCCAGTTCTTGTAGAGATCATAGACCGCCGCGCCCGCCAGCGTCGGCACCGCGAGGAAGAACGAGAACTCGGCCGCCGCCCGCCGTGTCACCCCCATCAGCAGCGCCCCCAGGATGGTGGCGCCCGAGCGTGAGACACCAGGGATCATCGCCACGCACTGCACCAGGCCAATGCCGAGCGCCAGGCGCGGGGTGAAGTTCTCGATCTGGTTGACGGTGGGGACGGGGCGCATTCGCTCGATCACCAGGATGGCGATGCCGCCCAGGATCAGCGCCAGCGCGACCACGGTTGGATTGAACAGATAGAACTTGATGTATTTATGGGCCACGATCCCGATGATCGCGGCCGGCAGGAAGGCCAGCGCGATGGCGGTCACGAAGCGGCGGGCGGCCGGGTCCGTGGGCAGGCCCACCAGCACATCCCAGAAGCGGCGGAAATAGATCACCAGGATTGCCAGGATCGCCCCGGTCTGGATCACCACCTCGAACACCTTGCCGGGTGGGCCGTCGAACTTCAGCAGCTCCGCCGCGATGATCAGATGACCGGTCGAGGAGACGGGCAGGAATTCCGTCAATGCCTCCACAAGGCCCAGCAGGGCCGCCTCCAACATCGCCTGCATGGCGCCGATGCTCCGATGGTTATCGCCGCCTTATGCGCTGGATCGACGAGTCGCGCAGCCCTTGCCGGTGCGCTATCGGTTGCATAGGCCACCCGCAAGGAACACGCGCATGATCCTGGTCACCAATAACGAGGGCACCCTGGGTGTGCCGACCACGGCCCGGATGCTGGGGCAGGGGGCGGCGGCGCTGGATGCGATCGAGGCTGGCATCCGGCTGATCGAGGCCGATCCCTCGGTCCGCACCGTCGGCCGCGGCGGCTGGCCCAATATCCTGGGGGTGGTGGAGCTCGATGCCTGCCTGATGGATGGCGATACCCTGCGCTCGGGCGCCGTGGGGGCGTTGCAGGGGTTCCTGCATCCGGTGTCGGTGGCGCGGGAGGTGATGCGCCGTCTGCCGCATGAATTGCTGGTCGGCGAGGGGGCGGCCCGGTTCGCAAGGGAAATCGTCGCCCCAACGGCCGAGAACCTGATCGAGGACTCCCGTCGCGCCTGGCAGGCCTGGTTCGATGCGGAGCTAACTCCGGCGCAGAAGGCGGCCTGGCCCGATACTGATCTGGCCGCCTTGTGCCGGCACGCGATCGATCCCGAGGTGGGGCGGGACACGACGGTGTTCCTCGCGCATGACCAGGCCGGCTCGATCGGGTCGGGGACCAGCACGTCGGGCTGGGGGTGGAAGTATCCGGGGCGGTTGGGTGACAGCCCGATCGTGGGGGCAGGGTCCTATGCCGATACTCGGTTCGGCGCCGCGGCCTGTACGGGGGCGGGGGAGATGACGATCCGCTGCGGTACCGCGCGGGCGATCGTGCTCTACATGAAGAAAGGCGCGTCGGTGGCCGATGCGGTGCACGAGGCGGTTGATGACATGCGGGCGCTGAAGGGCGGGCTGATCAGCCGGGTCACGATCCACGCGATCGACGCCAAGGGGCGGCACAAGGTCGTGGCGGTGAATGGGGCCGGGGATAATGTCTATTGGCTTTGGGAGGGTGCGGGGGAGCCCAGGCGGTGTCCGGCGGAACCGGTGGTGATCAACGCCGATGTGGGGCGGCCGAGTGGGACGGCGCGGTATACGGGGCGGTAGGGGAGGCCATTCAGCTAACGCTTTCGCGCGCACTACCGCAGGTCGCCATCACGCCGAGAACGCCATCGAACGCACCGAATACCGGCCCACCATCCGATCCGAGGAAATGAAGGTCGCGTCCTCCACCAACGCCTGCGCAATCAACAAATGATCAAACGGATCGCGGTGATGCATCGGCACGTCCCGCAACGCCGTGATGTGTTCGGTGGTGACCGGCAGAAGCGCCAGCCCCTCCCGCGGGAGGGCCGTCATGATCGTCAAGGGATCCCCCTTGAACTTGCCGACCCGCCATTTGATCATCAATTCCCAGATCGAGGCGATACTCACCAGGACGTCATTGCCAGGGTCCGACACAGCGCGCCTCGTATTCGGCCCCATGCCCGGATCATCGCCCAACCACCACACCAGCGCGTGCGTATCCAGCAGGACCTTCACGCATCCTTGCCTTCCATCAGGTCCAGCATGTCTTCCGGCCACTCATCGAAATCGGGCGCGATCCAGATCTGTCCCCGCAGCGCCCCGGGCACCCGCGGTGGCCGGACCTCTGCCGGCGGAGGGCGCAATTCAGCCACCACCTGGTCATGCGACGTCACCAAAATCGACGCGCCGTCCCGCACCTGCCGCAAATACGCGGTCAGGTTTCCGCGTAGTTCGCGCACGCCGATGCGGAGGACCTCGCTCATGACACACCGCTCCAAAATGAACACCGTTTGTGTACATAGTCAGCGGCCCCGCCGGACGCAAGCTTCGGCGGGGCCGGCGCCCTACACCACCTTCTTTGCCTTCATCCCCTCAATGTCCGCCGCCCCATAGCCGAGTTCGGCCAGGATCTGGTCCGTGTGCTCCCCCAGTTCCGGGGTGGCCGAACGGATCGACCAGGGGGTGCGGGACAGCTCAATCGGCTGGCCGATCACCTCCACATCGCCCAGCACATTGTGATGCACCTTGCGCGCGATCCCGAGATGCTTGACCTGCGCGTCCTCGAACACCTCATTCATCTTGTAGATCGGACCCGAGGGCACGCCCTGGGCGTTCAGCCGCTCGATCCAATCGGCCGAGGACCGGCCCACCGTGATCTTCTCGATCTCCGCGTTCATCGCGTCGCGGTTGGTGGAACGGAGCTTCCCGTTCAGGAACCGCGGGTCGTCGATCAGATACGCCGCATCCAGCGCCTTGCACAGGCGGCGGTAGATGTCCTCTCCGGCGGCGGCGATGTTGATGTAGCCGTCGGTGGTCTGGAACACGCCCGTGGGGATGCTGGTCGGGTGGTTGTTGCCGGCTTGCTCCGGCACTTCCTTGGCGATGGTCCAGCGCGCGGCCTGGAAATCCAGCATCGAGATCTGGGCGGCCAGCAAGGACGACTGGACCCATTGGCCCTCGCCTGACTGTTCACGTTCCAGCAGCGCGATCAGGATGCCCATGGCGGCGAAGATGCCGGCGGTCAGGTCGGCGACGGGGATGCCGACGCGCACCGGGCCCTGGCCCGGCAGGCCGGTGATGGACATCAGCCCGCCCATGCCCTGCGCGATCTGGTCGAAGCCCGGACGCTCTCGATACGGCCCATCCTGGCCGAAACCCGAAATCGAGGCGTAGACGATGCGCTTGTTGATCTTGCGCAGGCTTTCATAGTCGACGCCGAGGCGGAACTTCACGTCGGGGCGGTAATTCTCCACCACCACATCGGCCTGGGCTACGAGGCGGTTCATCACCTCCACGCCCTTCGGTTCCTTGAGGTTCAGGGTCAGGCTGCGCTTGTTACGGTGCAGGTTCTGGAAGTCCGGGCCGTGTCGCTCTCCGCCCAGACCGGAATCGCCGCCGGGCGACTCGATCTTGATGACGTCGGCGCCCCAGTCAGCCAACTGCCGCACACAGGTGGGGCCAGCGCGCACGCGAGTGAGGTCGATGACCTTGAATCTGGAAAGGGGACCGGTGCTCATGTTGCCTCCTATGCGCGATCCGCGAACCTACGCGGGGGACGTGGTCTTGGCCAGCGCTGGGGCGTTGCCCCAGGCCCCACAAGGGGCTTTGCCCCTTAACCCCACCAAAGGCCTTGGCCTTTGGAAACCATTTGTTGGGGGGATTGGGGAGGGGCTGAGGCTGTGGTTGCAACATCACCTCAGCCCCTCCCCAATCCCCCCAACGGACCGGTTCCAAGGGCCGGTGCCCTTGGCAGGGGTCAAGGGGGCAGAGCCCCCTTGTGGGGTCCGGGGTAAAGCCCCGCCCTACAGATACGCCGACGACAACGCCGCCACGAGGCCGCTGTCGATCAGTTCCTGCGACGGGCCTTCGCGCACCACCTTGCCCTGGCGCAGCACATAGCCGTGGACTGATACCTTCAAGGCCAGGGCCGCCATCTGTTCCGATAGCAGTACGGTCGTGCCGTCTTCCCGGCAGCGTTCGGTGAAGAACGTGTAGATTTCCTGCACGATGATCGGCGCCAGGCCCAAGGACGGCTCATCCAGCAGCAGATAGGCCGGATTGCAGATCGTGGCCGCCGAGACGATCAGCATCTGCTGCTGCCCGCCGCTCATGAGGCCTGCCTGGGTGCGGCGCTTTTCCATCAGGATCGGAAAGGTATTGAACACCCGTTCCAGCGCGGTCGCCCATGTGTTGCGGCGGCGGCCGAACCGCCAGGCGAGCTGGAGGTTCTCCTCGACGGACAACTGCCGGAAGATGCGCCGTCCCTCCATCGCGTGCGCGAGGCCAAGCTGAGACCGGCGAGAAGCCGAAACGTTCGTGATGTCCTTGCCATCCAGTAGGATCTGTCCGCCGCGGACCGGCGCCAGGCCGGACACGGCCCGCATCAACGATGACTTGCCCGCCCCGTTGGCACCGACGATCGCGGTGATGGCGGCGGGGGCGGCTGTCAGGGTGATGCCGCGCACGGCCTCGATGGCGCCGTAGCTGACGACCAGGTCGCGGATTTCAAGCATGGGACGCGCCCTCCGCGTGATCGTCGGACGTGCCGAGATAGGCCTCGATGACGGCGGGGCTTTGGCGCATCCCCTCGATCCCGCCGTGATAGATGACCCGTCCGCTGTCCAGCACCACGACGTCGTCGACCAGTTCGGCCACGAAATCCATGTGATGCTCGATCAGCAGCACCATCAGGCCGGCGTCCTTCATGGCGCGGATCATGCGGGCGAGCAGTGCCATTTCCGCTTCCGACAGGCCCGCGGCCGGTTCATCCAGCAGGATGGCGCGGGGTTCAGCGAGCAAGGCGCGTCCGACCTCGACCAGCCGGCGGTAGCCATAGGGCAGGGATTCGAGCGGCTGGTCCGCGACATCGGCGATGCCGGCCATGCGGGTGACGGCGTCGACGGTCGCCAGGAACGCCGCTTCCTCCCGCACATAGGACGGCAGGCCCAGGGACGCCGCCAGACCGGAGGACTTGAAGCGCCGGTGCGCGCCCAGCAGCAGGTTCTCCCGCACCGTGAAGCGGGGCACCAGGCGCGGGTCCTGGAAGGTCCGCAGCAGGCCGGCGGCGGCGATCTTGTGATCATCCAGCCCGGTGATGGTCTGGCCGAAGAAGCGCACGGACCCGGCACTCGGCTGGTAGATGCCGGAAATTACATTGACCAGCGTGCTCTTGCCCGAGCCATTCGGCCCGATCAGCGCGGTGATGCGGCCGGGATGCAGTTCCAGAGAGACATTGTCGACCGCGGTCAGGCCGCCGAACCGCATCGTCACGCCCTCGACCACCAGGCGCGATTCGGCGTCGGCCTGGACCGGGCGGATCGCCACGGCGTCGGTGCCGGAGGCCGCCCGCACGCTGGCCGGCTTGATGAAGCGGGGCGGCAGGAGCAGCAGGCCGGCGAGGCCGCGCGGCAGCAGGATCAGCGTGAAGGCCAGGATCAAACCGTAGACGATGAACTGATACTGGGCGAAGACCTGCAGCTTCTCGGGCAGGAAGGTGAAGACGATCGCCGACATGATCTGCCCGGCCATCGAGCCCAGGCCGCCGACGACGGTGGTCACCAGGACCTCGATCGAACGGGCGAGGTCGAAGCTCTCGGGTCCCAGATAGCCGATCATGTGGGCATAGAGACCGCCCGCGAGGCCCGCCATGCCGGCGGCCAGCGTATAGGCAAGCTGCTTGGTGCCGGCGCGGGGGATGCCGAGGCAGCCGGCGGCGACCTCACTGGCGTGGATCGCGTAGAAGGCGCGCCCGAAGCGGCTCTGGATGAAGTTGTGGACGAGCCACATGACCCCGGCGGCAACGATCATCACGACGCGGAAGTAATCGACCGCGTTCAGCGTCTGGCCGAACAGGGTCAGGTTCCGCAGCGTGGTCGAAGGCACGCCCGACAGGCCGATGGAGCCGCCCGTGAGGTCGTCCCATTCGCGCACGACCTCACGGAAGATCAGGCCGAAGGCGAGGGTCATCATCGCCAGATAGAATTCCCGCACGCGCCCGGCGGGATAGGACAGCAGATAGCCGGTCAGGGCGCCGGCGACGCCGGCCAGCGGCACCGCGGCGATGAAGGGCAGGCCCGCCTTCTTCATCAGAATGGCGGACGCATAGGCCCCCATCCCGTAGAAGCCGGCATGGCCGAGGGAGATCTGGCCCGCGATGCCCGTGAGGAGGTTCATGCTCTGGGCGAGCATGATGTTCAGCATGAGGAAGGTCAGGATCTGGACCGTTCCGTTCTCGAGGAACGGCGCACCGAAGAACAGCGCGGCGATGACGCCCAGGATCAGGACGGGGTGCGTCAACAGACGGGTGAGGAAGGTGCGGAACGCGGTCATGCGCGCGCCGCCCAGAGTGGGGTCACCGTTGGCGCTGCCGCGGTGCGTCGGGGCCAGCATGGTCCGGTCTGGCGCTCCGTCGATGCCAACCCGTCATGGTCGGGCTTGACCCGACCATCGCCCAGCAGAATGGCGTTTGAAATCATACCCATGCCCGCCGTCCAGCGTCATCGGCGATGGCAGGGACACGCCCGACCATGACGGCAGGGGGCCGTTTCGTGCCCACACGACGACGGCTGGGTTCGTTCGGCTGCGCGCTCATACCTTGACGATTTCCTTCTGGCCGAACAGGCCCTGCGGCCGCACCACCAGGATCACCACCAGCAGGGCGAAGGCCATGCCGTGCTGCGCGGCGGTTGAGACATAGCCGCCCACCATCTGCTGCAACACGCCCAGCACCATCCCGCCCACGAGCGCGCCGGAGGTCGAGCCCATCCCGCCCAGCACCGCGGCGACGAAGCCCAGGATCACAAGCTCAAACCCAAAGGCCGGATCAACGGTGCCGCCGATCTGCGCCACCAGGATGCCCGAAATGCCCGCCAGTACCCCGGAGGCGATGTAGGAGCCCAGGACGATCGCACGGACCGGAATCCCGATGACCGATGCCAGGTCGGCGTCCATCGAAACCGCCCGCATCGCCCGTCCCCAGACCGTGCCGCGCACCAGCAGCTCGAACGCGACAACCAGCAGCAGAGCCAGCACCATGACCGCGAGGTATTGCAGCGACACGAAGACGCCGCCCACCTCGATCGTGTCGATCGCGGAGAAGATCATGTCCGGGAAGGCCAGCGCCTGGGACCCGAACCAGAGTGCCGCGATCCCCTGCAAGGTGATGCCGACGCCCAGGGTGGACACGGCCCAGCCCATGCTGCCCTCGATCTTGAGCGCGGGGCGCACGGTAAAGGTCTCGGTAAACACCATCAGGACCACGATGACCGACAGGGCCGCCAGCGCTGCCAGCGCGTGCAGCCAGCCGGCCGCCACCAGGCTCGCGGTCAGGATGGCGCAGAGCATCATGACGGAGCCCTGGCCGAAGTTCATCGTCTTGGTGGTCCAGAACGTGAGGTTCAGGCCTATGGCGATCAAGCCATAGACCGACCCCACGCTGATCCCGGCCAGGAGCAGCGTCAGAAACTCTTCCATGGATCAGATCGGGATCAGTTGCAGTTCCAGACGGCCGTCGTTCTTGACGTACTCGTAGGTCGCCAGGTCCTTCCCCTCGATCGCGTGGTGCTTCATGTCCGTGAAAGTGTAGGTCCCGTTGGCACCCAGGAAGTCCTTGGTCGCCTCCATCGCCTTGATTACCGGATCGGCATCGGTCGTGCCGGCGCGCCGCATCGCGTCCGCCAGCAGCAGGCCGCAATCGTAGCCGGTGGCGACCGTGCCGCCCATGGACGGATAGGGACGGGCGGGGTCTGGGCCCCACAGCCGGTCGGTGCCGTGCTTCGCCTTGTAGGCGTCCAGGAACGCCTTGGTTTCCGGTGGCGGCGGCAGGGTGGCGATCTTGCGATACAGGCTGCCGCGGGTGCCGATGACCAGGTCGCCGGCGCCTTCCACATACGGCGGGGAAAGCCCGCCGGCGGTCGTGTACAGCGGGATGGTCATGTTCATCCGCACCATGTTCTTGCGGATCACCGACAGATCGGCGCCAAGACCCACGAACATCACGACCTCGGCCCGGGCGCGCTGGATGCGCACCAACTGGGCGGTCATGTCCTGGTCCTTCTGGTTGAAGCTCTCCTGCGTGACGTTCGCGTCGGGCTTCATCTTCTTGATGTCGGCGCGGATCAGTTCGGCGCCGGTCTTGCCGTAGCCCGTGCTCTCATGCAGCAGGCCGATGCGATTGAACTTCGCCGAAATGACGGTGGCCATGAACTCCGCCTCGATATCGTTCTGGATCGAGGTGGTGAACATGTTCTTCCGCGGCTTCTTGCCCACGCCGTCGGGGTAGATCACGGACGGCGTCTGCGCCTGCGGGTTCATGATTGGGCGGCCATCGGCGGTGACCATGTCGGCGATCGCCAGCGTCGGGCCGGAACCGGACGGGCAGAGCAGGGCCACGATCTCCTTGTTGTCCAGGATGCGGCGCATGTTCTGTACGGCGCGGTCCGGAATCAGCTGGTCATCCAGTAGCATCCCGATCTCGATCTTGCGGCCCAGCACGCCGCCGGCGGCGTTGATCTTTTCGAGCGCGATCTCAACGCCGCGCTTGTAGCCTTCGCCGTATTCGTTGAACGGGCCGGTCAGGGCGGTGGTGAAACCGATCTTGATCGGCGCGGCCTGCGCGCGCGCTGACCGGCTGAGGCCCGCGGTCGCCAAGGTGGCGGTCGCGAGGCCGGCACCGGACGCGGCCAGGAAATCACGTCTGCGGAACAGCATTACGAACGCTCCCTACCTATTTTTTGCATTGCTTCTATCGACAAGCTTGCAAACCGGGTTGCGTCGGTCAAGGGGAGTATCCGGCCAGGATTCCCGAACAAAATCCCGGCAGCGTCGCCGGGCCGGTAGTCTGAGGCATAAATCGGAGATCCGGGCTGGCTATCGCATGGTGTTCACCGGTTTTTTCGCTGGCGTCGCACGGATCGCGAGTCGCCCCGGGGTGTTGTGCAA
>CAMCDA010000086.1 GCA_945873195.1 Asaia bogorensis | reverse complement strand
ACCGTGATCGGTCCGGGTAGGCCCCATCCCTGATCCAACCAAAACTGATGGTTTCCAAAGGCCTCGGCCTTTGGTTGGGGTCAAGGGGGCAAAGCCCCCTCGCGGGGACCGGGGCAGCGCCCCGCCTTACTGCCCCATCGCCCGTCGCATGAAGAACTGCTTCAGCGGCGTGATACGGTTGACTGATGCGATGCCTAAGTCCCGGGCCAGGCGCAGGGTGCGGCGGTCGGAGCTGAACAGCCGGTCCAGCCCGTCGGTTATGGCCAGCATCGCCATGTTCTCCGGCCGGCGGAGGCATTGGTAGCGGGCCAGCAGCTCCGGGCCACCGGGGTCCTCGTTGGTTTCGGCCGCCTCGATAAGTAGCGCCGTCAAGGCGATGGCATCCTGGAACCCCAGGTTCAGCCCTTGTCCCGCGATCGGGTGGATGCCGTGGGCCGCGTCGCCGGCCAGCACCAGGCGCGTCGCGGTGTAGCGGTGGACCAGCATCGCCGACAGAGGATAGCTCCAGCGCCGCCCCACCGCCTTGACCGCGCCGAGGTAATCCCCCAGCCGCCGTCCGATTTCCCGCGCGAACCGGGCATCGTCCAGGGCCATGATCCGGTCCGCCATCAGCGTGCGCTCGGTCCAGACGATGGCGGAGACATTGGCCGCCCCACCCTCCTCCGCGTCCGCGCTGGGGCCCATCGGCAAAGCGGCGAAGGGACCGGCGGGCAGGAAGTGTTCCAGCGCCACGCCGTGATGCGGGTGTTCATGGCTGATGGCGCAAACGATGCCGGTTTGGTCATAGGGAAGCCGGGTCACGGGGATGCCGGCCTGCTCCCGCAGGGGAGACCGCCGCCCCTCCGCCGCAACGACCAGACGCGCGGCGATGGTCTCGCCCGAATCCAGACGAACGGTCACCCCCTCGTCCCGCCGTTCAACGCTGGCCCGGGCCGGCGCATGAACGGACAGCCCGGGCAACTCATGCATCCGCGCGTTCAGGGCACGCCGCAGTGACCGAGCCTCCACCATCCAGCCGAAGGGCGCGGCGTCATCGCCCAGGTCCCGATGATCGAAGTGCAGATGCAGGCGGGACGCCGGCCGCCCCACCCGCCCATCGGTCACGCGGATATCCACGATCGGACTGGGCGCATCCGGCAGCGAGTCCCACAACCCCGAGTCCACCAGCAAAGCCTTGGACCCCGCCGCGATCGCATAGGCGCGGCCGTCAAACGCCGGATGCTCCATCGGCGGCAGGGGCGCCTGGTCGACGACGGCCACGCGCAGCCCCGCGGCGGCCAGGCGGCAGGCGATCGTCCCGCCCACCGGCCCCGCGCCCATCACGCAAACATCGGCCTGGATAATTTCACTCATTGAAATGCCTCGAAACCGGGCAGCATCCCTTGCGCCCATTCCATCCATTCATCTGGCATCTGCCATCCCCATGGGCAACCGGCGCTGCCCAAACCCGAGGCACAACGCCATCCACACACAAGGTCCCGATCGTGCGGCCCCTGGCACGGTTCTTGATCTCTCATCCCCCCGCCGCAAACGGGAGCGTCCACACAATGCCACAAATCGACACGGGTGATACCGCCTGGGTCCTCGTCAGCACCATCCTGGTCCTGCTGATGACGGTGCCTGGCCTCGCGCTGTTCTACGCCGGGATGGTCCGCAAGAAGAACGTGCTGGCCATCATGATGCAGTCCTTCAGCCTGTGCGCGGCGATGACGGTCGTGTGGATGGTCGCCGGCTACTCCCTGGCCTTCACCAATGGCGGCGCCTGGATCGGCGATCTGTCCCGGGTGTTCCTGAACGGCCTGGGCGAGAACTGGGACAAGCCCTTCACCCTCGGCGCCGGCCTGGACGCGGCCACGCCCACGACGATCCCAGAGAGCGTGTTCCTGATGTACCAGATGGCCTTTGCCATCATCACCCCCGCGGTGGTCACGGGAAGCTGCGCGGACCGGATGAAGTTCTCGGCCCTGCTGATTTTCTTCACGATGTGGTCGCTGCTGGTCTACGCCCCGCTCGCGCATTGGGTCTGGCATCCGGCGGGCTGGCTGGCCGTCATGGGCGTCGCCGATTTCGCCGGCGGCACGGTCGTCGAGATCAACTGCGGCATCACCGGCCTCGTCTGCGCCATCATGCTCGGCCGCCGCCTGGGCTACGGGACCGAGAACATGGCCCCTTGGAACCTGAGCTACGCGGTCATCGGCGCCTCCCTGCTGTGGGTTGGCTGGATGGGGTTCAACTCCGGCGGCGCGCTGGGATCGAACGGACGAGCCGGAATGGCGGTGCTGGTCACCCAGATCGCCGCGGCGGGCGCGACCCTGTCCTGGATGTTCGCGGAATGGTGGCTGCGCGGGAAACCGTCGGTGCTGGGCGCGATTTCCGGCGCGGTGGCGGGATTGGTCGCGATCACGCCGGCGGCAGGGTTCCTGCTGCCGGGGCCGGCGCTGGGCCTGGGGCTGGTTTCCGGCGCGGTGTGCTTCTGGACCTGCACCGTGCTGAAACAGAAGCTGCGCTATGACGACAGCCTGGACGCGTTCGGCGTGCATGGAATCGCTGGGATGATCGGCATGCTGGCCACCGGCTGGTTCGCCTTCGGCCCGCTGTCCGCCACCAAGGACGCGCCCGGCGGGGTCTATGTCGGCGGGTTGGAACTGCTGGGCGTGCAGGTCATCGCCATCGTCGCAACCATCGTCTTTGTCGGCGCCATGAGCTGGGTGCTGCTGAAGATCACCGACATGCTCGTCGGTCTGCGGGTCAGCACGGATGAGGAGCGGGAAGGCCTGGATATCGTCCTGCACGGCGAACAGGTCTTCTGATCCTGCCGGGGGTGGCGCGTGACGATCGGATCAAAAGGCCGAGAGTGGCACAGGCGTTTCAACCCCGTCATCCCCGGCCTTGCGCCGGGGACCATCCCCTCCGCCGGTGCCGCGATTGGTCCTCGGTACGGGGCCGAGGATGACGCGTAGGGTGCGACAGCCGGCAAAAGCCCCTTCACCCGGTCGCCCTGCCGCCTGCCATGATACCTCTTCTGTGTCAGAGGGTTCGGCGCTATAGTTCCAGCGATACCGCAACAAGGCGGAAAGCGCAGGAACCATGGCTGCCCGAACCTCGACCCTGGCGGCTCGCCGCCTCGCCTCGCCCGCCCTGAAAGCGATGATGAGCCGGCGTTCGGCGGAACTCGGCGCGATCGCGCTGGGGCTCGCTGGGCTTGCCGTGCTGGTGATGCTGGCGACCTATGACCCGCGTGACCCGTCGTTCAACACCGCGACGCCGCGGCATGCCGCCAATATCGGCGGTCCGGTCGGCGCGGTTATCGCCGATCTGCTGCTGCAGGGCTTTGGTGTGGCCGGCGCGCTGCCGGGCCTGGCGCTGCTGACCTGGGCCTGGCGCATCGGCTCGCACCGAGGCCTTGGCTCCGTCGCCGCGCGCCTGGCCGCGCTACTCTCCGCCATGCCCGTGTTGGCCGCCGTCCTGGCCGCGTTCCCGACTCCGCCCGGCATTGGCTGGCCGTCGCTGGCGGGGTTTGGCGGCGCCATCGGCCGGGTGCTGGCCGACAATGCCCTGGCTTTCGGCCACAGCCTGCTTGGCGTGGTCGGCACGATCGGTGTCTGGCTGATGGGCGGGATCCTCGGCCTGGGCCTGGGCGCGCTGGCCTTGGGCCTCTCCGCCGGCGAATGGCGGACGGCGGGCCGAGCGGCGCGGTTTGTGACAAGGGCGGGGGTGACGGGGGGGCGGGATGCGGTTGTGTCCTCGGTCCGCGGCGGCGTGGGCGGGGTTGGCGCGGCGTCGTCCTGGCTGCGGCAGGTCCTGCACAAGGAACCGGGCATGCGGCCCGAGGACGAAGCACCCGCACCGCACGTGACCCGCGAGCCCGACACCCGCGTACCCGAGACGCGGCAGGTCCGCGTGCCGGCGCCGCCGCCCATGCTGGCATCGCCGGAGGAGCGGCCCAACCAATCGTCGTCCAAGCCCAAGGTTCACGCGCCGCCGCCGACCAAGGTCAAGCCGATCGAGCAGGGCAAGCTGGAACTGGACGAGCCCGGCTGGAAGTTCCCCGGCCTCGACCTGCTGAAGCGCCCGCCCGCCCGGGCCGACCATGGCCCCAGCGACGAATCCCTGCAGGCCAATGCTCGGCTGCTGGAAACGGTGCTGGACGACTACGGCGTCAAGGGCGCGATCGTGGACATCCGACCAGGCCCGGTGGTCACGCTGTATGAGCTTGAGCCCGCGCCCGGCATCCGTTCCGCCCGGGTAATAGGGCTGGCGGACGACGTCGCCCGCAGCCTGTCGGTCACCGCGGTCCGCATCGCCACCGTCCCCGGCCGCAATGTGATCGGGATCGAGGTCCCGAACGCCCGCCGCGAAACCGTCTATTTGCACGAAATCCTGGCGAGCGATGAGGTCCAGAAGAACGCCGGCAAGCTGACCCTGGCGCTCGGCAAGGACATTGGCGGCACGACGATCGTCTCCGACCTGGCCCGGATGCCGCATCTGATGATCGCGGGCACCACCGGGTCGGGCAAATCGGTCGGCGTCAATGCGATGATCCTTTCGCTGCTGTATCGCCTGTCCCCCGACCAGTGCCGGCTGATCCTGGTTGATCCGAAGATGCTGGAACTCTCGATCTACGAGGGCATTCCGCATCTGATGGCCCCCGTCGTGACCGAGCCGGCCAAGGCCGTGACCGCCCTGAAATGGGTGGTGCGGGAGATGGAGCGGCGCTACCGCGCCATGAGCCAGTTGGGCGTCCGCAATGTCGGCGGCTACAACGACCGCGTCGCCGAGGCGCGCGCCAAGGGAGAGGTCGTCACCCGCCGCGTGCAGACCGGCTTCGACCCCGACACCGGCCGCCCGACGTTCGAGGATCAGCCTCTCGCACTGGAGACCCTGCCCTTCATCGTGGTCGTGGTCGACGAAATGGCCGACCTGATGATGGTCGCCGGCAAGGAGATCGAGCAGGCGGTCCAACGTCTGGCGCAGATGGCGCGCGCGGCCGGCATCCATGTGATCATGGCGACCCAGCGGCCGTCGGTGGACGTGATCACCGGCACGATCAAGGCGAACTTCCCGACGCGCATCAGCTTCCAGGTCATCAGCAAGTTCGACAGCCGCACCATCCTGGGCGAGCAGGGCGCCGAACAGTTGCTCGGCCAGGGCGACATGCTGTTCATGCAGGGCGGCGGGCGCATCACCCGCATCCATGGACCGTTCGTGTCCGATGAGGAGGTCGAGCGCGTCGTGGCCTTCCTGCGCGAGCAGGGCGAACCGGCCTATGTCGATGAGGTCACCGAACCCACCGATGGCGACGTCGAGTCCCTGATGTCCGGCATCGCCGGGGCGAGCGATGGGGAGAAGAGTCTGTTCGACCAGGCGGTGGCCGTGGTGGCGCGGGAGGGGAAGGCGTCAACCTCCTTCATCCAGCGGCATCTGAACATCGGCTACAACAAGGCCGCGAAGCTGATCGAGCAGATGGAGAAGGAAGGGATCGTCACCCCCGCCAATCATGTGGGGAAGCGGGAGATCCTGGTGCGGCGGACGGGGGATGAGGATTGAGACGCCCGGTCACTCGGCCGGAGCCGGGGCTTCAGTTTCCCCGCCCGTAATGTCCGAAAGCTGCATCAGCCGCAGCGGCGGCTGGGACGGCAGATGCACGACCAGTTCCAGCGTCCCACCCATCGCTTCCACATAGCCGCGCAGGGTCGAAATATACATGTCTGTCTGCCGCTCGATCCGCGAGACGGAGGGTTGCTTGATCCGCAGCGCCTTGGCGATTTCGGCCTGACCCATGCCCGCCTGCCGGCGAAGCTGGCGCAGGCTTTCGACTTCCTGACGGAGTGCCTGGTATTGCGCCTCGATCCGCTCCTGGCGTTCGATGGGAAGACTGGCGATGACTTCTTCGATTGTCCGGCCCATGGGTTTCTCCTCCGGGACGCTCAGCCGAACAAGGCGAGCAGATGAGAGTCAAAGCGACGATCCGCGATATCGATCAAGCGCCGGTAGAACAAAGCCTGCGCGATGCCGGACTTGTCCCCCGCCACCAGCAGGATGGCCCGCCGGGACGGATCAAACGCAAAGGCGATACGCCAAACCCCGCCATCCGCCTTCATCCGCAGTTCCTTCATGTTGGCGTGGCGCGATCCGTTCAGCGTATCAGCGTACGGTCGGCCAAGACCCGGCCCATAATCCCCGAGAACGCGGACGGCGGAGAGCAAGGCATCCTGAACAACAGGTGACAGTGTGAGGAACTCGGGCTCGAAGGCGTCATGGAACGTGACCAACCAGGCCATTATATAGCTTCCAGGCTATGAACGTGTCAAGAAGCGGCCCAACGGGCCGCGCCTCGTCCCTAACTGGAAAGCATGAGGATTTGGTAAACGCACCTACCCCACCGTCACCCTCGCCGAGGCAGTCACCGACCGCCCCTTCTCATCCGACCACACGAACGTGAATTCGCTCGTCTTGGTCACCCGGGCGAAGAACACATGATACGGATTGGCCGAGGTGCCGTTCCGCATCTCGGCCACGAACAGCGTCTCTCCATTCATCCGCACCAACAGCCGGTGCAGCATATCCCGAGGCGCCAGCCGCCCACCCTCATGCCGCAGCCCTGTCTCCATCTTGTGTTCCATCAAGGTGCGGATCTCGATCACCTCCCCCGCCCGGGCTGATTTTGGAATCCGGACACGTGGCATTGCCAGGATATCGCTCATGACAGGCAGCCCCCCTGCGTCACATCCGCCCGCGCCGCCGCCCGCAATACGGTGCCATCCGACAGCACCGCCAGCGCGATGACCGCCTGCGCCTCGGCCAGGCGGATGCGGGTCTGCACCTCCGCCCGTCCCATCGCCGCGGTCAGCCGGAACGTCGCCACACCTGGGGTCGGGTTGCGGGTGGCGAAGACATGGATCGCGGTGACGTGATCGGCCTCGGTCATCGGGCTGTCGACCAGCACGGTCAGCGGCACCTGGCCGCCATTCTCGGCCACCGGCGGCAGGCGGAGCGTCAGCCCCGCCTCCACCGGCACCTTGTCGCCAATCGCCTCCCGGATCGCCGCGGCCAGCGCCGCGTCATCCGCCAGCACCGTCCCAGCCGTGACGGGCAGCAGCGCCAGCCCGCCCAGCACCGCCCGCCGGCCTGGCATCAGGAGAACATGTCCTTCGTGATGCTGTCGTACCACCCATCGGCATAGGCGGCCTCCAGCCTGCGCTGGTCTGGCAGGTCCCCACGCGGGGACACGCCGCCGGAGTTCGGTACCTCGGCGATCGCGGTGTCGGTGGCGCGGAACACCCCGACGATCGAGATGCCGTAGTCGTCCCCGACATGGCTGTAGCAGGTGTTGAAATACACGCCCTCGGGCATCGGTTCGTTCCGCAGGCTGGCCACCGCGCAGGCCACCGCGTGCTTGGCGGTGTTGGACGCGACGTAGCCCGATTTCGGCATCGGCGCCCCGTTGTTGGCGTCGCCGATCACGTAAACGCCGGGGGCGGACTTCGCCTCGAAGGTGCGAGGGTTCACCGGCACCCAGCCGGACTGGTCCGCCAACCCCGCGTCGCGTGCGATCGACGCGGCGTATTGCGGCGGGATGACGTTGGCGACGGCGACCTTGTGGCGGGTGCCGAACTCGGTCACCAGCGTCCGTTCGGCGGCGTCCACGCGCACCACCCGGCCATCCTTGTTCGACGGCACCCATTCGATCATGTCGCCATACAGCGCCTTCCAGCCATCCTGGAACAGACCCTGCTTGCTGAACGCCTCCTTCGCATCCAGGGCCAGGATCTTCGACTTCGGCTTGTGCTTCTTCAGGTAGGACGCGACCATGCTGATCCGCTCATATGGCCCGGGCGGGCAGCGGAACGGGTTGGGCGGGATCGAGAACCCGACGACGCCGCCATCCTCCATCGATTCCAACTGCCGGCGCAGCGTCAGCAACTGGGAGCCATCGCCCGGGATCCAGGCATGCGGGATGGTCCGCGCGGCCTCCTCGATATAGCCCTCCAGCGCGCCCCAGCGGATCGCGATCCCGGGGGAGACGATCAGTCGGTCATAGGCCACGGTGCCGCCACCCGCGAGCCGGACCTGGCGCGCGCCGGCGTCGATCCCGGCCGCCATGTCGTGGATGATCTTCACCCCGTGCTTGCGCAGCCCATCATAGGAATGCGTGATCTGCCCGGCCTGCCGTGTGCCGGCCAGGACCAGGTTGCCATAGGGGCAGGTGATGAAGCTTGTCCGCGGCTCGATCAGCGTGACGTCCAGCGTCGGATGGTTGATCCGGGCATAGCGGGCGGCCGTGGCGCCGCCGAAGCCGCCGCCGATGATGACCAGCCTGGCCGAGGCCTGCGCCCGGGCTACCGTCGGGGCAGCCAGGGTCGCGGCGCCGGCCGCGGCGAAAAGGCTCCGGCGGGTGAGTGTCTGGGTCATGGTTGCCTCCCTCAACGCTGGGCCGCGAAGTACGCGGCGATCGCCGCGATATCCGCCTCGGTGTAGCCGCGCGCGATGCGGCCCATGATCGTGCCGGGGCGTTCATTGGCGGCGAACGCCTTCATCGTGCCGACGATTTCGATGGCCGGTCGCCCGGCGATGGGGGGGATCGGGATCGAGCCCGTACCGCGAACCCCGTGGCAGCCGACGCAGCCCTGCGCCGCGAGCGGCACCGGTTCGGCCGCCCGCGCGCCCATCGGTGCGGCAACAAGCGCCAGGCCGACCAACCCGGCCAATCGAGCGGATAGCATGATCACACCTCATCCCGTCTGTTCTGTTTCTCCATTGGTTGGAATATGGCGTTCGGCTGAACAGCGTCAAATGTTGGATTATTTGACTTTCTGGAGATCATCTCGTGCCAAGCCCATGTCTTGCCGGGGCGGTTCCGAGAACAACCATCCCCTTCAACCATCGAGGCGAAACCAGGGCCGCAGCCGGATGCCCACCGCCGTCCCGGCCAGGGCGGCCGCGACCCAGACCCAGCCATGCAGGCTGCCGGAGGCAACGCCGCCCAGGAAGGCGCTGATGTTGCACCCCGAGGCCAGCACCGCCCCTACCCCCATCAGCAGCCCGCCGATCACCGCCGCCAGCGCGGGGCCAATATAGGGAGCGCGCCAGCGGTCGCGCGGGGCGCGGGCCAGCGCCGCGACCAGGAAGGCGCCGCCGATCACGCCCAGGTCCATGAGCGTGATCCGGTCGGACAACACGGGGCGCAGCAGTGCCTCGGTACGCGTCGGGTCCTCCCAGAAGAGCCAGAAGGCGGGATCGTCGAGGCCCAGCGCCTCGATCGCCTTCGATCCCCAGAGCGGGAAAGCCGCCGTGATCGCCCAGGGGCGGCCGGCGATGACCAGCGTGGCGAAACCCAGGAAGGCCAGCAGCAGCGCCCCGGCCCCGAGTGACCAGCGCGGGGCGGCGGTGGCGAAGACGGGGGTTGGATCAGGGTGGCGCGTCCGCTCCCACCACCGCGCCAGGCCGGCCAGGGCCGAGAGCAGGACCAGGCTGCCCAGCAGGGTCGGCCACGGCCCGGCCCACCCGCTGATCGGAACCGGCGCCAAGGCGGGCCAGGACATCCAGGTGTCGGCGCGCCAGGCGGCCAGCGTGGCCCCGGCGATGAAACTCAGCAGGGTCAGCCAGGATCGCGACGCCCCGCCGCCGGCCGCGTACAGTGTGCCCGAGCCACATCCGCCGCCAAGCTGCATCCCGATGCCAAACAGGAACGCGCCGAACAGCAGGGCCAGCCCGACGGGGAAGACGAAGCCGCGCACCGGCTGGCCCAGCACCGTGCCGGTGTCCAGCGCGGGCAGGAACAGGCAGGCGGTCAGCCCGACCAGCAGGCATTGTGCCCGGAACCCGGCGGTGCGGCGCTGGGTCAGGGCCCGCCGCCACGCCCCGGCGAAGCTGAACGATGATTGCCACAGCGTCGCCCCCAGGCCGAGGCCGAGGGCGAACAGGGCCGCCTCGGCGCCGCCACGCGTCCAGGCCAACCCGAACACGAGTGACCCGAGGACGAGCGCCCCAAGGACGAGGCCGAGGGGGAGGCCGGGGAGGAATCCCCGCATCGTGGCCGGTCAGGCGACCGCGGCGTCGATCCGCGCGACCAGATCCGCCGGCAGCGGGCCAGCCTCGGCCGCGGCGACGCATTCGGCGAGTTCCTGGCGGTTCTTCACCCCCAGCACCAGCGTGTCGATCGGGAGACCCAGCGCGTAGCGATGCGCGATGACGGCCGGGTTTTCCCCGAGTTCGGCGCAGATCGCGCGGAACGGAGCGGCGCGGGCGAAATCCAGCACCTCCGGGTGGTCGGGCGGCAGGTCGCGGTCAATCGCGGCGGTCAGCGCGCCGGCCTGCACCGCGCGGATGCCCATGACGCCAACCCCGTTGGCGTGGGCGGCGGCCATCACGTCACGCGGCCGAGCGGGGCCGTCGAAGAATTTGAGACCGCCGGGGCTGTCGAGGAGGTTGGCGATGCACTGCACCGCGGCCGGCTTCGAGTCATGCCCCAGCACCTCGATGATCGCGTCGGGATGGCCAATGCCGGTCAGGCCCCAGGCGCCGATCAGCCCATCCTTCACCAGCTTCTCAAACGCCGGGCGGACGACGTCGATGAACAGCGGCAGGGGCGTGAAACGCTCGGTGTCCGGGCGCTGCCACATCGCGTGGCCGTCCGGCACCAGGTTGGAGTGCAGGAAGAACACGTCCAGCCGGTCGAGTTGCAGCAGGCGCAGGCTCGCCTCGATCGACTGGCGCAGCACGCGGTCGACCTTGTTGGCGGGCTGGTTGCCGAGGTTGCACTTGCTGGTCACCCGCACGCCGGCGGGCAGGCGGCCGCCGAAAGCCTCCCCCACCACGCGTTCGGCCTTGCCGTCGCCGTAGCGGGGGGCGAGGTCGAGCAATGTGATCCCGGCATCGACCGCCGCCTTGGTGGTGGCCACGCATTCGTCAAACGTGGTCTGGCCCCACAGCATGCCCAGGCCGCCGCCGCCCAGGGTCAGGGTCGAAACGGGCGGCAGGGGGCCAAAGGCGTGCTGGCGCATCGGGGTGCTCCTGAGGGCTTGGTTTTCCGGCGTTGCCTTACGGCAGCAGGACGGTGCTGCCCGTGGTCTGGCGGGCTTCCAGCGCGATATGCGCCTTGGCGGCGTCCTTCAGGGCGAAGGTCTGGTTGACCTGGATCTTCACCGCGCCCTTGCCGACGACATCGAACAGGTCGGCGCACACCGTCTCCAGATCGGACCGCTTGGCGGTATAGGTCGCCAGCGACGGCCGGGTCAGGAACAGGCTGCCCTTCGCCGCCAGGATGCCCAGATCGAACGGCGCCACGGCGCCCGAGGCGTTGCCGTAGCTCACCATCAGGCCCAGCGGCGCGAGGCAGTCCAGGCTGACGCCAAACGTGTCCTTGCCGACGCTGTCATACACAACCGGCACCATGGCGCCGCTGGTGATGCGCTTCACCTCGCCGACCAGGTTGGAATAGCCGACAACCGTGTGCGCGGCGCCATTCGCACGGGCGAGGGCGGCCTTCTCCTCACTGGACACCACGCCGATCACGGTCGCGCCCAGGTGCTTGGCCCATTGGCACATGATCAGCCCGACGCCACCGGCGGCGGCATGGACGACGATCGTTTCCCCGGCCTTCACCTTGTAGGTGCGGCGGAGCAGATACTGCACGGTCATGCCCTGGAGCATCATCGCCGCGCCGGTTTCGAAGCTGATGTTGTCGGGCAGCTTCACCAGGCGGTCGGCGGGGATCACACGCTCGGTCACATAGGCGCCCAGCGGGCCGGCATAGGCGACGCGGTCGCCCGGGGCGACGGTGGTGACGCCGGGGCCGACGGCCAGAACGGTGCCCGAGCCTTCCTGCCCGATCACCAGCGGCATGTTCGGCGCCTTGTACAGGCCCGTGCGGAAATAGACGTCGATGTAGTTCAGGCCGACCGCGCCGTGGCGGATCAGCGCCTCACCGGGACCAGGCTCGGGGGTCGGCACATCCTCCCACTTCATCACCTCGGGTCCACCGTTGGTATGGATGCGGACGGCCTGCGTCATATTGGTCTCCGTGGTGAGAGAAGGTCAGATCAGAGTGGTCTCGGGAGCTTCCAGAGCCAGCAGCCAGCGCTTGGTATCCAGGCCGCCGGCGCCGGAGTAGCCCCCCAGGTGCGTCGTGGCAACGACCCGGTGGCACGGGACGATGATCGGGATCGGATTGGACCCGTTCGCCTGCCCGACCGAACGCGGGCTGCCGCCGGCCGAACGGGCAATGTCGAGATAGGAACACGTCGCGCCATAGGGGATTTCGCACAGCGCGCGCCACACTTTCTGGCGGTACGGCGTGCCGGCGGGGGCCAGCGGCAGGTCGAATGCCCGCAGCGTGCCATCGAAATATGCGTCCAACTGGTCGCGCGCGCGATGCAGCAGCGGTGAGCCGTTCTGCACCCCGGCCCAGCCCCATTCCAGGACGACGATCGCGCCATCTTCCTCGAAGACGGTGATGTCGCCGATTGGCGTATGCATCGACAGAGACGGCACGCGGACCCAGCCTTTCGTTGGTTGAGCCGATGGCAACGCCCCCGGCCGGTTGCTGTCAAGTAGCCCCTGGCGCGGGCGCTCCGTGCGCAATGCAGAAAAATCGTCGCGCGTTAGGGAGTTGTTCATCTTCTGCGTGCAGGATTTCCCTCAGGGTCAACCGCACCGCCTGGGATAACGGGAACGACGTGATGGTACCAAGCATGATCAAGTCCTCTCCCCGCGCGGGTGTCTCGGCATGACCACGGGTGATCCGGCGCTGGCTGCCGTCCTCGCTGTCGCGGGCACCGCGGCGCTGTGGGGTGCCTCCATCGGGCTGACCCGCGCCTTTGGCCGGTCAGCAGCCCCCGGTCCGGGTGTCGCCGTGTCGGACGCGGTCCTGGAGACCGACATCGCCGACCCGCGCGAGATCGGGCGGCTGATGTCCGACGTGGCGCTGTGCTTTTCCGCCGCGGGCCAGTTGGTGCATGCCTCGGACTCCTGCCGGACCATCCTGGGGGTGACCCCCGATGACCTGCTCGATCCGCCATCGCCCGCCGGGGATCCGCTCTCGGCCCTGGCCGGGGTGGATGCGCTGTCCCGGCTGACGGAGGGGGAACATTCCACGCTCCGCCTGCGCCGGGGCGACGGCGCGCTGATCTGGATCGACGCCCGCTGCCACGCCTTGCCCGACAGCGATGTCCGGCTGGTGATGCTGCGCGATGTCACCCATGAGCGGCTGGTCGAAGCCCGCCTGGGCGAAGCGCAGGAGCGGCTGACGCGCCTGGCCCACCAGGACGCTCTGACCGGCCTGTCGAACCGTACCTGCTTCCTGGAAACCGCCGAACGGTTGATCGGCGGGATCGAGCCGATGGCGATGCTGTTCATCGACCTCGACCGCTTCCGCCCCATCAACGATGTCCACGGCCATGGCGTCGGCGACGTGATCCTGCGGGAAGTCGCCACCCGGCTGGGTCGGGAACTGGCTGACGAACCGCTCGTGGCCCGGCTCGGCGCCGATGAGTTCGCCATCCTGATGCGCGCGACCGAGGGCGATACCGCCGTCGCCGCCCGCGCCCGCGACATCATCCGCGTCATCAGCGAGCCGATCGAGGTCGGGCCGATGACGCTGGACGTCTCCGCGACGATCGGCATCGCGGTCAGCCAGCGCGACGGCGCCCGCGCCAGCTCCCTGCTGCGCGCCGCCGGGATCGCGATGACGCAGGCGAGGCTGGCCGGCGCATCCTGCTACCGTTTTTTCGAACAGCGCATGACCGAGGAACTCGCGACTGCCGAGGAACTCAAGGCCGATCTGCGCGCCGCCATCGCGACCGGGGAGATCGTGCCCTATTTCCAGCCGCTGGTGCGCCTGGCCGACTCGGCTGTGGTCGGGTTCGAGGTGCTCGCCCGCTGGGATCATCGGCACAAGGGCGTACTGCCGCCGATGCGGTTCCTGCCTTTGGTGGAGGAAATGGGGCTGTCGGCGGCGATGCTCGCCTCGATCATCACCCAGGCCCTCGAGGCCGCGCGGGACTGGCCGAGCGACATACGTTTGTCGGTGAATGTGTCGCCGCATGAGTTGCAGGATGAATCCCTGCCCGAGGATATGCGCGCGATCCTGGAAGCCAGCGGCATCGACGGTTCGCGGATCGAAATCGAGGTGACGGAAAACGCGCTGATCCATGACTCCCGCATTGCCCGCGGCGTGATCGACCGGCTGCGCGCACTGGGGATGTCGATGGCGCTGGATGATTTCGGAACCGGGTTCTCCAGCCTGTATCACCTGCGGGAACTGCCGTTCGACAAGATCAAGATCGACAAGTCGTTCATGCACGCGCTCGACACCGATGCCGACAGCGCCCGCTATGTCGCGGCGATCATCGGGCTGGGCCACGCGTTGGGCCTGGAACTGACGGCCGAGGGCATCGAGGACCAGCCCTGCATGCTGCGGCTGCGGGAACTCGGCTGCACCTATGGGCAGGGCTATCTGTTCGGCCGGCCGATGCCGGCGACGGAGGCGGCCCGGATGGTGATGCCGGGGGCGGTGATGCCCGGCGCGGTGATGCCAGGGGCGGTGATGCCAGGGGGGGTGATGGCTGCCGAGTAGGGTCAGACCAGTCCGGAGACGATCCCGGCGACGGCCATGCCCACGACGATCATCCAGGGCGGGGCTTCCCACATCGTCAGCGCCAGGAACCCGGCGAGGGCGAGCAGGAAGTCGCGGGGGGACAGGACCGCGCTGGTCCAGACCGGATCGTACAGCGCGACGCCGAGGATGCCGACCACCGCGGCATTCGCGCCGCGCATCGCGGCCTGCGCGCCCTTGCGGCCGCGCAACTGGTCCCAGAACGGCAGCATGCCGTAGATCAGCGTCAAGCCCGGCAGGAACACCGCCACCAGGGCGATGGCCGCGCCGACCAGCCCGTTCGGCGCCGGCCCCATCAGGGCGCCCAAATACGATGCAAAGGTGAACAGCGGGCCCGGCACCGCCTGCGCCAGGCCGTACCCGGCCAGGAATATCTGCGGGCTGACCCAGCCGGTGCCAACGACCTCGGCCTGCAACAGCGGCAGCACGACGTGACCGCCACCGAAGACCAGCGCGCCCGAGCGGTAGAACGCATCGAACAGCCGCAGGGCCTGGTTGCCAGTGACCTGCGCCAGGATCGGCGGCACGATCAGCAGCGCGGTGAACAGGATCAGGGACGCAATGCCCATCATCCGCGTCACCGGAAAGCGCAAGTGCCCAATCTGAACCGAGGCATCGCCCTTGCACAAATAAGTGCCGGCGATCGCGCCCATCAGAATGGCGGCGACCTGGCCCACCGATCCCGCGACGAACACCACGATCGCCATCGCCGCCAGCGCGATCCCGGCGCGGGTGCGGTCCGGTGTCAGGTTCCGTGCCATGCCCCAGATCGCTTGCGCGACGACCGCGACGGCCACGAGTTTCAGGCCGTGCAGAAAGCCCTCGGCCACCGGCCCGGTGAACGCCGCCGCGGCCAGCGCGAAGCCGAGCAGGACCAGCGCCGACGGCATCGTGAAGGCGAACCACGCGACCACGCCGCCCAGCAGGCCATTGCCGCGCAGCACGCCGAGCGAAAACCCGACCTGGCTGGAAGCCGGCCCGGGCATGAACTGGCACAGCGCGACCAGATCGACGTATCCGGCCTCATCGATCCATTTCCGCCGGACGACGAGTTCGTCGCGGAAATAGCCCAGATGCGCGATCGGCCCGCCGAATGACAGCAGGCCGAGCTTGAAGAAGGCGCGGAAGACCTCGGGGATGGAACCGGTCAAACGGGCTATCTATTTCCACATCACGTAGCCGACGTAGCCGCCCAAGGCGGCGCCAATGGCACCGGTCATGGGGGTGGCTACGGCGGGTCCGACCGCCGGCGCGCCCGACGCCAACGCCGGGACGATCAGCGGTAGGATGAAGAAGGTCACCGCGGTTCCCACCAAGGCGCCGGCCGCGACGGGCAGGACGTGGGAGATGAACGGTTCCGGCTCGGGCGGGGCGACCTGGGCCGCGGCCGGGGTCGCCGATACGGCGGCCGCGACCACAAACCCCAGTGCAAGGCGGCGCATGGTCAGCGCGTCATGTAATAGCCGACGCCACCGATGACCGTTCCGACGGCGGCGCCGGGGTTCATCAGCGCGCCCACGCTGTTGATCGGCGCCGCGACAAAGGCGCCGGTCGAGACCATCGGCCACACGACCGCGCCCAGCACGCCGCCGGTGATCGCCCACAGCGTGATGGGCAAGCCGGTCGCGACGGCGTTGGAGATGGTGTTCTGCTGCGCCATCGCCGGTGTCGCGGCGATCGGGGCAACGGTCACGGCGGCCGCGGCCATCATGGCAATCGCGAGGGTCCTGCACTTCATGGGACAAACTCCTGTGTCAGGTGTGGCTGGGACCGGCGGCCCTAGACGTCCACGCCGATATATTTGAAGTCGATGACCCGCGCGGCGTCGGTGCGGGGAACGCCCTTGTATTTCGTCCACCCGAGCTCGTGCAGGTAGAACTTGGCGCTGTTGATCGTGATCTGCAGCACCTCCAGCGCGCCGGTCGCGACGTAGTTCCCGGTCCAGTAGTAGTCGACGAAGATGTGCGAGATGGACACGATGATGCGGTACGACAGCGCCTTGACCGCGGTCACGGTCGCAAGGTCGGGCGCGTTGCTGCTGGCGCCGAGGCCATGTTCCTTGAGCGCGCGGGCCTGGGAGTCGAACTCCTCCTGCGTCACGGCGCCACCCTGGCGCAGCAGTTCCAGTTCGGCCAGCCGGCGGGAGACGACATCGACCACGGCGTTGGCCTTGGCGGCTTCCGGCATCGCGACCGGGTCTTCGGTCAGCACGCGGTTCTTCAGGCCGGCATCGACGACGCCGCTGTAGCCCACGGCCCAGTCACTGACGGCGCGGGCGAAGGCGTTGCGGCGCGGGTCCTGTTCAAGCCGAGCGGCCATCCAGGCGGAGTCTTTCCAGCGATCGGCGGATTCGACGCCGATGCCGCGGGTTTCGCCGGCGAAGTGATAGCGGACATCCAGGACGTCGGTGCGGTTGGCCGAACGGAAGCCGGCGGTCAGCATCATCCGCGGCACCGTCAGCCTGTTCTGCCCCGCGAAATCGCGCGCTCGGCGCCACATCGGCGTGGTGTCGCGCGCCATGAGGGTGTGCGTCACGAAATAGCAGGACCCGTCCCAGCCAGCGCGGTAGCGGATCACGGCCAGCACCAGGTCGTTGCGGGCGCAGGCCGCCGTCATGCCCCAGCCGTCCAGGGTGGGGAGCACGTTGGCGTTGACTTCCAGCACGGTGTCCAGCTTGCCATCGACCACACGGAACAGGATCACCGTGCGCAGGTAGCCGTAGGCGCCGAGGTTTGTGTCGTTCCACTCGCTGGCGCCATCGGCGGCGACGGTCCAGGCGCCCATCGGCAGGGTCAGGCGCTTGCCGTCGATGCGGAGCGTGCGCTCGACCGTGGAGCCGACGCGCAGCGGCCCTTGCGCCCAAGCGGGGGTAATCAACGAAGCCGCGATCACCGCGCATAGCGCGAGCAGCAGGCGGGGCATGAAGGAACGCGCGTTCATGCCTTGGGCTCCTTGCCGGTCAGGGATCCGTTGTCGCCGACGTAGACGAAGTCGATGAGACGCTCGGAGTCATGGGTGTTCAGCTTCGCGTAGTAATTATCCCAGTACTGGTCGTTCAGGACGAACCACACCGAGTCCGTGGCGTTCAGCGTCAGCGCGATGCCCCAGGAGATATAGCTGCTGGCCGTAACCACATAGGCGATGCCGTAATCGACGAAGGTGCCGAAGGAGCGGAACGAGATGTTCTTCTGCACCGAGTTCGACAGCAGCGACGTGTTGGGCTTGTACTCCGGCGCTTCCTTGCGGGCGAGTTCGACCTGCGCCTCGTAGGTTTCCTTGCTGATCCGGCCTTCGCCGAACAGGCGGCGGAGGTCGGCGAGCTTGGCGTCCTCGAAGCTGGCGACCTGGCCGGCGACGCGCGGCAGCGGGCCGGGCATGTCAGTGATCTGGTTGCGCAGGCCACGTTCGATCCACGCATCGAACCCGGTGGCCCAGGCGGCGACGGCCTGGGTGGCGCCCTGGCGCAGCGGGTCGGTCTTGATGGCATCCGGCGACCATTCGGCCGGGTCGGTCAGGCGACCGGCGTCGGGGCCGAGAAGCTCGGTGGGGTTCAGGTGGTAGCGGGCGTCGACGATGTCCTGGCGGTCGCTGACGCGAAAGCCGGCGGTGAGCCACACTTTCGGCAGGGTCAGCTTGCCCTGCTTGGCCTGGGTCCGTGCTTGCTCCCACGCGCCGGGGCCGGTCGTGTCGGCATCGAAGCGGGTGGCGCGGACGAACTGGCAGGAGGTTTCCCAGCCGGTCTTGTAGCGGATCACCACCATCAGCGCCTGCTTGTCTTCCGAGCAGGCGCGGGTGCGGCCCCAGCCGTTGTTCACGGGGATGGTGTTCCCGTTGACCTCCAGCACCGCCTGGACGGTGTTGTCACGGACCAGGAACAGGATGGCGCTTTGGATGGTTCCGAAGGCGCCGATGTCCTTGTTACGGAACGGTTGCGCGCCTAGGCCGGCGACGGTCCAGGATCCCGCGGGCAGGGGGATTTGCTTGGCGCCGAGGGCGAACTGCCCGCTGACCTTGTCACCGACGGCCAGGGCCGATGCCGGTGAAGCCGCGGCAAGAGCCAAGCCAATCGCGACGATCCCCCCAGCGATCAGGCGACAGCCAGCGATCCAGCCACGAGAATACAACCTGGCCCCCGCGCGTATTCCGGGCGATTCTCCGGTCATATTGTCCCCCATCCCCATGGCAGGTGTTTGCAAAAAGCCGACATCAGCGCACCAAGAGTGCCTGATACCCACCCAGGTTGCAATGGGTGCGATTCAACGTTGTGGGGAGTACTTTGACGCCTCCTCGATAAGGGAATCGGACCCATGGCGACGGCGAGCCTCAGCGACGAAGCACTTTTGGCGTTCTTCCACTCCCATCCGAATTTACGCGACAGAGTGATCTCGATCTTGG
>CAMCDA010000085.1 GCA_945873195.1 Asaia bogorensis | reverse complement strand
CGGACCGAGGGTGGGGGGAGGGGTGCAGCGGCACCGTCGCGGGGGTATCGACCCCTCCCCCCACCCTTGGTCCGCTTCACGGCCCAAGCCCTCAAGGGGAGGGGGAGTACTATGTCCAACCGTCCCTCTCCCGCCGCCACCTTCTCGCCGCCCTCCTCCCCCTGACCGCCCTCTCCGCATGCGGCTTCCAGCCCCTTTACATGCCCACCGCATCAGGCAATCCGGGCGTGGCGGAACGGGAACTCGCCTCGATCAATGTCGGAATCATCCCGGACCGCCCCGGCCAGGTGCTGCGGCAGGCCTTGCAGCAGCGCATGGCCAGCGATGGCGGCGGGCTGCGGCGCTATGATCTGCGGGTCACCTACTGGATCGCCGGGGAGGGGATCAGCGTCCTGACCGATAACTCGGCGACACGCCTGCGGCTGACTGGCTATGCGAACTGGGTCCTGGTCTCCAGCGATCCATCCCAGGCCCGCCTGACCGAGGGCCATGCCCGCTCGATCGACGCCATGAACATCTTCGACCAGCAGTTCTTCGCGCTGGACCTGCAGAACGACACGGTGCAACGCCGGATCGCGGAGCAGGTGGCGGAACAGATCGCCACGCAGCTCGCGTTGTGGTTCCGCGCCCAGGCCGCGAAGACCCCGGCGCCGGCCGGCTGACCGGCATGGCAGCGAATCGCCCATGAAGGTCGAGAACGCCCAGATCGCAGGCTTCCTGCGCGATCCGGGCAACGCCCGCATGGTCCTGCTGTATGGCGAGGACGCCGGCCTGATCCGCGAGCGCGCCGAGAGCCTGGTGCGCGCGGTAGCCGGCAGCCTGGACGATCCGTTCCGCCTGGTTGAACTCGCCCGCGATGAAATCGAACGCCTGCCGAATGAGGCCGCGTCTCTCTCTTTGACCGGCGGGCGGCGCGTGGTGCGGCTACGCGAAACCCCGGACTCGGCGGCGATGGCATCCCTCGCCCAGACCGCCCTGCGCGGCAACGGCACAGCCCTGATCGTGCTGGAAGGCGCCGGTCTGCCGGCCCGCAATCGCCTGCGCACCTTGCTGGACGCGGCCCCCGACGGCGCGGCGATCGGCTGCTACCCCGAGGAAGGCCGAGCGCTGGAGGAGACAATTCGGCAGACGGTGCGGGAGGCGGGGGTGGGCATCGATCCCGACGCGCTGCGCTGGCTGGCGGACCAGCTTGGCGCGGACCGCGCCTCGACTCGCGCCGAACTGGGGAAACTCGCGTTGTTCGTGGGACCGGGCGGGCGGATCGATGTTGATTCCGCGATGGCCTGCGTGGGTGACCTGGCGGGTCTGTCGCTCGATGACGCGATGTATGCGGCCATTACCGGCGATGTCGCCACAACCGACCGCGCCCTGGAACTGGCGATGGCCGAGGGCGCGGCGCCGGTGCAGGTCCTGCGGACCGCGCTGGGTCACCTGCAACGGCTCCATCGCTGCCGACTGGTCATGGAGACCACACGCGCTGGGGCGTCCGATGTGGTGAAATCCCTTCGCCCGCCTTTGTTTTTCCGTCGGGTGGGGCAGTTTACCCGGGCCTTGGGCCTCTGGCCGGCGCCTACCTTGACGGCCGCCATGGCCGCCCTGGCCGAGGCTGAACGCGGTTGTAAGCGGACGGGTTACCCCGATGATACGTTGTGTCGGAACATGGTTTTGACACTCGCACGGCGTGCATCATCGGCGCAAAGGACCGCCAGAGGCTGATACGATCAGAAGTGTGTAAAATTATGTATTATCCACGGTAAAAAATACTTTTCGTGGCGTCACACCTGTGCAACAAGGCGGTAGGCCAAAGGATTTGGTCTACAGGAGAGCCTGATGCCGGATCACGCACCCGTCGGCACACTGCACCGCTCGACCGTCCTTCGCACGACTCATTCGCTAGGTGAGCGGGAACGTGGCATCGTGGCCGAGGCCGTCTTCGATGCCGCTCCGGACTGGTCCGTTGAGCTTTGTGGCGCCGACAGCCCCGACTGCTGCCTCCTCGTGATGCCCGAAGCCGCCGACGACATGCTCGGCCCCACGTTCATCATCCATGCGGCGCAGGGTACGGTCCGCCTGGATCAATTGCGCTTCGATGAGCTCGAGCCCCTTGCCGAACGGGCCGACCTTGCCGAAATCATCCAAATCCTGCGCGGGCGATTGGCCCATCTGTCACTGATGGCGCTGCCCGTTTCCGACACGATGCACTGACGGCACAGGGCTGAAGCGAAGGGGGAGAGACTTCATGCGACTTTTGTCCCGTTTACGGCCACGCTTCACAATTCCCCTTTGCATGGTCCTCGCGGGCGGTGGATTCGCGATCGCCGACAGCCAACCCCGCGGCGCGATCACGATCCAGCATGACACAATCTGGGTCTATTACACGTCCCTCTGTGCGCGAGCCGGCGATGCCAGTGAGTGCAGCATCGTCCCGATGGCTGGCCGGCCGAGCTTCGAGAGCCATCAGGCGTGCTCGGACCATCGGGATGCGGATCTGGCGCGGGAGGCAAACCCGCGCCTGCTCGGCAACTGCCAGAAGCAGCACGAGGCCTGAGCGTCTCCTACAGGTCGTTCGCGCCCGCCACACGCTCCGCCAGACGCATCAGGACCGAGACCGCGTCGACGAGTTCCGCGATCCGCACGCTTTCGATCGGCGTATGCGCCACCCCGATGTCTCCTGGGCCTAGAACCACGCAGGGGGCGATGGCCTGAAGCTCTGATGCATCGGTGCCATAGGGCGCGGTGCGCGGGCCAGCGCCGGTGATCCCGACGCAGAGCTGGACGAGGGGATGATCGGCCGGCAGTTCGGGCGGGGTGCCTTCCCGCGCCTCGGTCACCACGACATTGTGCCGAGCGGCGGCTTCGCGGACGGCGGTCAGGATGGGCGCGGGGTCGACCTTGGCAGAGTAGCGGAACTTGATCTTCACGGTTGCCGTGGGGACGGTGACGTTCACCGCGGCGCCGTGGTTGTCGATGACCGGGTTGAAGTCGCTGAAGGGCGGCTCGTAGTCCGTGTCCTGGAGGGATGTGTCGGTCCGTAGCCGCTCATAGATCGTCTTCATGTCCATCATGAACGGGATCAGGGACCAGTTGGCGTTGCGGCCCTTGCCGGTGCTGCTGTGGGCCTGGATGCCGGTGGCCACGCAGGTGAACTGTATGTGGCTGCGATGGCCGCGGACGGGACCCATGCTGGTCGGCTCCACCACGATGATGCCCACCGGCTTGACACGGCGCAGAAGCTCCGACTGCTGGGCCATGATCCGGGCGCCCTGCTTGGTGGTTTCCTCATCCGTAGTGATCAGCAGGGTGACGGGAACGGTCTCGGGCAGGGATTTGGCCGCCAGGATCGCCGCCGCGACGGGCCCCTTCATGTCGGTGGTGCCCAGACCGTGCATCACGCCGTCGGCATCCACGCGGGCGGACCAGGGATCGGTGGTCCAGCCGGTGTCAGGCACGGTGTCCATGTGGCCCGAGAAGGCGATGCCCCCCGGCCCACCGCGATGCGCGACCAGGACCCGCTTCGCCACGCCCGCGGGGTCGGTGTAGTCCAGCCGCTCGATCTCGAACCCGGCCAGTTCCGCCTCGATCCGGTCGGCAACCGGCAGGTTGGAGATGAAGCTGCGGCTGTCCAGGCGCACCAGGTCCGCGGTGAGGGTGGTGATCCGGGCGGTGAGGTCGGTCATGCGGGGACTCCTGAGACACGGGACATTGTCGGTGACGGACCGAGCGACCTCAAGCACCAAGACGATCCTTGCGGAAGCCGGCCGGTATCCCGCTCCGCGTCACGTTGAGTGAACCACATTCCTGCTGCCAAACTGTGCCGTTGTTCGACCGGGCAGGGAAGCACGGATCATGATGCAAAAGAGAAATCGCGAGCAGGGCTGCACGGCACGATCGGCCCATCACTCGTTACGACGCATGCTTGAAATGATCGGTCGTTTTGGCCGGAGCGTTCGGCGGCGCGGCGTATACTCGATCGGACTGGCAGCCTGCCTTCTTTTGATGGGGTGCTCGACGCCGGGGTTTCTTTCTGAATCCGAAAGCAAGCTTGGCATCGGCCGGACAGCCTATCTGGGGACCGCGCTGAGCGCCTATCACACGGCCCTGCTGGAACCAGCCGGCCTCGCCCTTCGCTTTCCAGGGTACGTGATCGGCGTCGAGAAGATTCAGAGCGATGCCGGCAGGGAACGCACCGTCACCCATGTCGTGCGATATCAGGCACCAGGATCCGGGGCTGACGGACACTCTCCGCGCCCCTGTGTCCTGATGGCTCGGCTTCAGCCATCTCCGATGGAAAAGAGCCATCTGACCGCGCTGGACGATCCCAGCGATATGGGGCTTTACGACGTTTGCCCTGATTGGAACGACACCGCGTATTCGGCTGAGATGATACGGCGCGTCCTGGAACAGGACATGCGGGTCGGCAACTATACGCATGTATTGCTGATCGTCATGGGTTGGAATACTCAGCAGGAGAAGGCGATCCGGAATTACAATGCGATCGTCACGAATTTAGCGGTGGAGGCCCAAAATCGAACCACAAAAGGGCAGCGCTTCAAGCCTCTGGTGATTGGGGTCAGCTGGCCATCGCAGTGGGACCTGGATTCGGAGTGGTCCTTCATCCCCGCGGCTGTGGTCCGAAGCGCCAGTTTCTTCACGAAGAAGGAACAGGCGGAGGAAATCGGTCAAAAAATCCTGATACCCCTGATCGAGCAAGCCATCCTGCCGGCACGGGCCAGGGCCGGAAAGCAGACCGAAACGGCGCTTGTCATGATTGGCCACAGCTTCGGCGCACGCGCGATGGTTGCAGGCCTTCAGGAGCCGCACACACCGCCCGCCGTGCCCGAGGAAGCGTTCCAGGAAGGGGATCGGCTGGTTCTGTTGCAGGGGGCGGTCCAGCTCCATGAGATGTTCGAGCCAGGGGAGGGTGCGACAAAGCGCGCCCTGGTCCCGCGCCTGCAGAACACGCCGCTGCGGGTCGTAATGACCGCGTCGGTTCATGACACGGCGGTCCACGCCGCGTTCTGGGGCTGGTATACCGGAGACGAACAAACCTACCGCGCGGCATGCGGTGAGCGTGATGCCGATGGGACCGTTGCCCCGACTCCCGCCTATTTTCGTGGCCTGGACCTCTCGGGGTTTGGATGCCAGCACGCGATCCGGCCGGGCGCCTGGGGCCTGGGCCTTTGTCAGACGACATTCCCGCCCGGCCCCCCGCACGAACCGTCCCGGCCCATGAACGGGGCGCGGATCCGCTACTGGAACGCATCCTGGATGATCAACTGCGCGTCCCATTTGTCTGGCGGCGGCGCCCACAGCGACATCTATCGACGGGAGTTTGCGCGCTTCCTGTTGCAGGAAATCGGTTTCCCCAGCGGGCCGCCTTAACAGGTTCGGGCGGGGCGGCTAGAACCTGGATCATCAACCAGGGCTGGAACATCGAATGACCGATATCAAGGTTGGCACGGGCGACCTCGCCGAGGCCGGCAACAACGTGACCGTTCACTACACGGGTTGGCTGCACGACGCCGCCGCGCCCGAGAACAAGGGCCGGAAGTTCGACAGCTCCCGCGATCGGGGCGACCCGTTCCGCTTCACGCTGGGCGTGGGCCAGGTAATCGCTGGCTGGGACCAGGGCGTGGCCGGCATGAAGGTCGGCGGGCAGCGCGTGCTGACGATCCCGCCGGAGCTCGGCTATGGCGCGCGCGGCGCCGGTGGGGTGATCCCGCCCAACGCAACGCTGATCTTCGACGTGGAACTGCTGGCCGTCGGCTGACCTCGGCCATCCAACGACAAAACGGGAGAAACCGCCCATGCGTAGCGCCGTCATCGTCTCCACCGCCCGCACCCCGATCGGCCGAGCCTATCGGGGGGCGTTCAATGATACGCAGCCTCAGGCGTTGGCGGGGCACGCCATCGCCCAGGCGGTGAAGCGGGCCGGCATCGACCCGGCCGAGGTCGATGACGTCATCATGGGCGCCGCCCTCCAGCAGGGCGCGCAGGGATCGAACGTCGCCAGGCAGGCGGCGCTGCGGGCCGGGCTTCCCTCCACCGTCGCCGGCATGTCGCTGGACCGGCAATGCGCTTCCGGCATGATGGCCATCGCGACCGCCGCCAAGCAGATCATCCACGACGACATGACCGTCACGGTTGGCGGCGGGGTCGAGTCCATTTCCCTCGTGCAGACCCCGGACATGAACATCAACCGGATGCGGGACCCCGTGCTGGATCACGACATTCCCGGCATCTACATGTCCATGCTGGAAACGGCCGAGATCGTGTCCGACCGCTACAACGTCTCCCGCGACGCCCAGGACGAATACGCCCTACGCTCCCAGCAGCGGACCGCCGCGGCCCAGCAGGCTGGCGCCTTCGACAGCGAAATCGTCGCTATGACCTCCGAAATGCTGGTCGCCGACAAGGCCACGGGCGAAATCTCCCGCCGGACCGTTACCCTGGGTAAGGACGAAGGCAACCGGCCCGAGACCAACCTGCCCGGCCTCAACAGCCTCAAGCCCGTCTTCACCGATGGCCACACGGTCAAGACCGGGCGCTTCATCACCGCCGGCAACGCGTCCCAGCTTTCCGACGGCGCCTCGGCCAGCGTCCTCATGGAAGCCCGCGAAGCCGAACGCCGCGGCCTCCAGCCGCTCGGCATCTACCGCGGCATGGCGGTGGCGGGGTGTGAGCCGGACGAGATGGGCATCGGCCCCGTCTTCGCCGTCCCCAAGCTGCTCGCCAAGCACGGCCTGAAGATCGACGACATCGACCTCTGGGAACTGAATGAGGCCTTTGCCTGCCAGGTCCTGTATTGCCGCGACCGCCTGGGCATCCCGCATGACCGGCTGAACGTGAACGGCGGGGCGATCTCGATCGGCCATCCCTATGGCATGTCCGGCGCCCGCATGGTTGGCCACGCCCTGATCGAGGGCAAGCGCCGTGGGGCCAAACTGGTCGTCGTGACCATGTGCGTCGGCGGCGGCATGGGCGCGGCCGGCCTGTTCGAGGTCGCCTGACCATGCCGGTCGACCCCCAGATCCAGGTTCTGCTGAACCTGCGCGCTGCCCTTCCGCCGCTGCATACCCTGTCGGTGGAGGAGGCCCGCGCCCAGATGGCCGCCCGCGCCATTCCGGGGCTACGGATTCCGGAGGTCGCATCCGTCGTGAACCGCGATATGCAGGGGCCTGGCGGGTCCCTGCCACTGCGGATCTACACACCCGAGGGCACCGGCCCCTTCCCCCTGGTCGTGTTCTTCCACGGCAGCGGCTTCGTCGTGTGCAGCCTGGACACGCATGACCCGATGTGCCGAAACCTGTGTTCCGGGGCCGGCTGCGTCGTCGTCTCGGTCGATTACCGCCTGGCACCGGAGCACAAGTTTCCCGCGGCCCCGGACGATGCCCTCGCGGCGACGCGGTGGGCGGTGGACAACGCCGGGGCGTTGAACGCCGATCCGTCCCGCGTGGTCGTGGCCGGGGACAGCGCGGGCGGGAACCTCGCCGCGGTGACCGCGCTACGCATACGGGATGAGGGCGGGCCGAAGCTGGCGGGCCAGCTGCTGATCTACCCGGTTACGGATTATTACGACCCCGGCACGCCCTCGATGACCGAGAACGCCGAGGGCTATGGCCTGACCCGCAAGGGCATGGAGTGGTTCTGGAACCACTATCTGGCCGACCCATCCCAGGCCGCCCACCCGCATGCCAGCCCGATCAAGGCCAATGACCTGAGCGGCCTGCCCCCGGCCTATGTCATCAGCGCCGAATACGACCCGCTGCGGGATGAGGCCGAATACTATGCCGACGCCCTGACCCGGGCCGGCGTGGAAACGAAGATGCGCCGGTGGGACGGGATGAACCACGGGTTCTTCTTCTTCCCCGGGATCGTCGACAAGGCCGGCGCGGCTTTGGATGACTCCTGTGAGTGGCTGAAGGGGATTTTCAGCCGGGGCTGACCGAGCCGCCCCCCACTTGACCAAAGCCCCGATCGGCCGCTTCCTGCGGCCCGGAAGACGGAGGGCCGGAATCTCCGCTGCCAGGGGAGGGGTGTTCGTCGACGCCATCCCCCTGATCGGTCCCTATGTCACAAACCGCCCCCATCCCCCGTTGGCTCACCATCCTGCTCGGCATGTTCATTGCCATCGGGCCGGCGGCGACCGACATGTATCTGCCGGCCTTCCCCGCGGTCGAGGCCTCTTACGGCACCGCCCCCGGCACCGCGCAGTTGACCCTGGCGGCCTGGTTCGCCGGCCTGGCCATCGGGCAGATGACGCAAGGGACCCTGTCGGATCGGTTCGGACGGAGGGCGCCGCTGATCGGCGGATTGATCCTGTTTACGATCAGCTCCATCGGATGCGCCCTGGCGCCGACAATCGGCTGGCTCGCCGCGTTCCGTGCCCTGGCGGCGGTGGGATCCTCGGCCGGCATGGTGATCGGGCGCGCGGTGGTCCGAGACTTGGCCGACGGCCCGGTCGCCGGCGTGATGATGTCGCGCCTGGTGCTGGTGATGGGGCTGGCGCCGATCCTGGCACCGTCGATCGGCGGGCTGATCCTGATCTGGGCCGACTGGCGGGTGATCTTCTGGGTGCTCGCAGGCTATGGCGCGATCAGCGGCTTGATCGGCTGGCGCTTCCTGCCGGAAACCCTCCCCCCGAACCGGCGCAGCAAGCTGGGCCTCGCGGCGCAGATCGCGCGGTACGGGATCATCCTCCGAGAGCGGACGTTCATCACGCATGCCGCCATGGGCGCGGCGGGCGGGTTCTGCATGTTCGCCTATCTCGGTGGTTCATCCCCCGTGTTCATCCAGGGGTTTGGCCTGTCGCCCTCGGGGTTCGCGCTGATCTTCGGGCTGTGCGCCTGCGGATTGGTTGCGGGGTCGCAGATCAATGGATGGCTGCTGCCAAAGCTGGGGCTGTCGGTGATGCTGACGGCGATTTCCCGCTTGTCGCTGTTCGCGACCGGGACACTGACCATTCTGGCGTTTTCCGGAGTAACCTCCATGCCGCTGATCGTGGCGCCGATGGTCCTGGCGCTGACCTGCCAGGGGTTCAGCAACGCCAACTGCTCGGTGGGCGCGCTGTCGAAGCATGCGGCCTACGCCGGCAGCGCGTCGGCACTGATGGGGCTGGGCCAGTTCTCCCTGGGCGCCACCAGCGGCCTGCTGGTTGGGCTGCTGACCGACGGCACCCCGCGCGGCATGGCGGCGCTGATGCTGTGCGGATCCATCGGCGCGGTCATTGCGAACCACTACCGACCGCGTTCATAGTAGGCCCACCTCGCGATAAGGGATTCTGGGGATGAGTCTGGTCGTCGGCATACCCGCCTGCGCCAAGGTGGCGGATGAGCGCCCCGTGCACACCACGCCCGCGCGATATGCGGCCGCGGTGATGGGAGGCGTGGGCGGCCTGCCCATCATGATCCCCCCGGTGGGCGACTCCGCCTTGGCCCTGCTGGACCGCATGGACGGCCTGCTCGTCCCCGGCAGCCCGAGCAACGTCCATCCCCGCCACTATGACGGCGGCGACAGCGAAACCCCCGACAAGCATGACCACGAACGGGACGCGACCACCCTGCCCCTGATCCGCGCCGCCATCGCGCGCGGCATGCCGGTGCTGGCGATCTGCCGGGGGATCCAGGAGCTGAACGTGGCCCTCGGCGGCACGCTGATCCAACGGGTCCATGAACTGCCCGGCCGGATGGATCATCGCGGCGGGCCTGGCACGCTCGATCAGAAATACGGCCCCAAGCATCCGATCAGCGCGACCGGGCTGCTGGCCGATATCGTGGGCTCGCGGGAGTTCCTGGTGAACTCCCTGCACGGCCAGGCGATCGACCGGCCGGCGGCCGGCCTGGTGGTGGAAGCCCACGCCCCCGACGGCACGATCGAGGCGGTGGCGATGCCCGGCGCGCGCGGTTTCGTACTGGGGCTGCAATGGCACCCGGAATGGCGCTATGGTGAGATTCCAGCCAGCGTCAGCATCTTCCAGGCCTTCGGTGAGGCATGCCGGCGCTGGCAATCGTCACACAGAAAGGCAGCATAGAATATGGACCTGCAACTGGGAGGAAAGACCGTCCTGATCACGGGCGGCTCCAAGGGAATCGGCAAGGCCTCGGCCGAGGTTTTCGCCGATGAAGGCGCCAACGTCATCCTGGTGGCCCGCACACAGGCCGACCTGGAAGCCACCGCCGCGGGCATCCGCGCGCGCCGGCAGGTGAACGTCCGCACGATCGTGGCCGACCTGACGAACGACGCCGCCGTCCGCAAGATGGCGGCCGAGGCCGGGGACATCGACATCCTGGTCAACAACGCCGGCGCCATCCCGCCGGGCGACGTCCTGTCGGTCGATGATGAGCGTTGGCGCGCCGCTTGGGACCTGAAGGTGTTCGGCTACATCTCGCTCTGCCGCGTCGTCTATGCCGCGATGAAGGCCAAGCGGGCGGGCGTGATCGTCAACGTGATCGGCGCCGCTGGCGAGAAGTACCCGACCAACTACATCGCCGGCGCGACCGGCAACGCATCGCTGTACGCCTTTACCCGCGCGCTGGGCCGGGGTGCGCCCGCCGACGGGTTGCGGGTTGTCGCGATCAGCCCCGGGCCGGTTGAAACCGATCGCCTGGTGATGCTGCGTCGCGCCGAAGCGCAGGAGAAGTTCGGCGATCCGGAGCGCTGGCGGGAACTGACCTCCAGCATGCCCTACGGCCGCGCCGCGACCCCGCGTGAGATCGGGAATGCCGTGGCGTTCATGGCGAGTTCGGCCTCCGCCTACACCAACGCCACCATCGTCACGATCGACGGCGGCGGCTGATCCGGCCGGCGGCACCCCGTCACGTTCGGGGTGCCGCCTCCCCTCAACGCACGCGCAGGATGGTTTCCCGCCAGGTCGTGGTGATGAAGCCGCGCAGATCGTCGATCTCCGGCGAGTCGACCGTGACCAGCGGCACCGAGGCGTCGTCCAGCCGCATCAGCCTGCTGGACGCCTCTGGACTGATCCGGGCGAGGCTGTTGACCGGGGTCATGAACAGGTTGTCGGCGATCCGGCTCTGCGCCTCCGCCCCCAGGACATAGCTGGCGAAAATGCGGGCCGCGTCCGGCTGACGGGCGCCCTTGACCAAATGGAGGGTGTGGATGTCACGCACCGGCACATCGGTCGGCAGGGCCATCCGCAGCCGTTCCGGATTGCGCTTGGCCCGGACCTGGCCGATGCCGTTCCAGGCCACGCCAAAGGCGGCGTTCTCATCAATCAGGAAATCATAGACATCCGGCCGGGGCAGCCAGCTCACGACACGGGGAGCCATGTGCTTGATCGCATTGATGCCGCCGGTCAGCGATTGACGATCCATCCCACGCGCGAACAGACGGCTGGCGACCGATATGAAGGCAATCCCCACAGCGTCCGGCGGGGCGGGAATCGCGATTCGTTGCGTGACGGACGGGTCCCACAGAATGCGCCATGATGTCAGGGACTGCTTCGTCGCGTTCGGGACATGCGGCATCCCGAGGCAATCGATCATGACCGCGGCGCCGGCCACGCCCTGGATCGCGGCGGCGGGCAAAAGCTCCGACAGCACGGGCATCGTCTCGGGCCGCATCGGTTCCAGCAGGTTCTCGGACGTCGCGGAGCGGGCGGTCCTCGGGCCGAGCAGGACGACATCGAATTGGGGCGGCTGCTGGCGTTGGCGCAGCAGGCCCAGAATCTGCGCCGGGTTGGAGACGGGATAATAATAGACCGCGATGTCAGGCCGGACCCGGCGGAATGCGTCGATCACCGCAGTCTGAAACACCTGCTGGAACACACCACCCAGGGCCGCGACGGTCATCGATGCGGCGGCGGCGGCGGGCCGAACGAACGGCGAGGCCAACATACCGCCCGCCGTCATGGTCGCGAAACGGCGGCGCGTCAGACCCATTCCAATACTCCCGTCCTGGGGGACATGGGGCATTCGGCACCCAGACTCAAGCCATCATGCTCGGCCCGCTGACACGCGCTCGGGAATCCCGGTAGAATGGACTGAACCTGATAGGAAACCAGCCATGCAGTTCGGCGGCGCCATGTTTTTCACCGACTACGCGATGGAGGCGACGGATTTCGCCCGCGCGCTGGAGGAACGGGGGTTTGAATCGGTTTGGGCGCCCGAACACTCCCACATCCCGCTGTCGCGTGGCTCGGATTTCCCGGCCGGCGGCGAACTGCCGCGCAAATACGCCGAGTGCATGGACCCCTTCGTCTCCCTGACCGCCGCGGCCGTCGCCACCAAGACCATCAAGCTGGGCACCGGCGTGGCCCTGGTCGTGCAACGTGATCCGATCCAGACGGCCAAGCTCGTCGCCTCCCTGGACCAGGTGTCCAAGGGCCGCTTCCTGTTCGGCATCGGCGGCGGCTGGAACGCCGAGGAAATGGCCGACCACGGCACCACCGACTTCAAGGGCCGCTGGAAGCTGGTGCGCGAACGGGTCGAGGCCATGAAGGCGATCTGGACCCAGGAGCACCCGGAGTATCACGGCGACCTGGTCGACTTCCCACCCATGATGGCGTGGCCCAAGCCCTTCCAGAAGCCCTACCCTCCGGTCATCGTCGGCGGCGCATTCCCGTACGGCGCTCGGCGGGCGATCGCCTATGGCGACGGCTGGGTGCCGCACAAGTCTCGCCCCCAATACGGCGATGTCAGCGAGTTCGTGCCGAAGTTCCGCGACATGGCGCGGGAAGCCGGCCGCGATCCGGATAGCATCCCAGTCACGATCTGGGGTTCGGCGAACGATATGGACGCGTTGCGGCGCTACCAGGATATCGGCGTGGCGCGGATCATCATCAGCCTGGATTCCACCAGCGCCGACAAGATCCTGCCGGAACTGGACCGCTGGGCGGAGACCATCCGCAAGTTCGCGTAGACCCGTCCCGAGGCACTACGGGGTAGGAGCAGGCTCCTCCCCGGCGTGCAGCGCTTCCGCCTCCCGCCGCAGGCGGCGGAAGCTGCGGCGGCTGAACGGCAGCATACCCAGGTAGATCACCCCGCCGAGAGCCAAAGCCGCCCAGGGGTCGGTGACCAACAGCGCGACATACAGGCCGGTGCCCAGCAGCAGCGGGAGCACGTAGCTGGACCGGACCTTGAAGTTCTTGAAGCTCCAGACCGGCAGGGTCGAGACCAGAAGCACCGCCGTCCCGATCAGCACCGTGGCATTGACCAGCGGATGCCGAGCGATGGCGAGCAGCACGTCGGAGCCGAGGGACTGGGCGTAGAGGCCGAGGAACAGCGGGAACAGCACGACGCCAGCCCCGGCCGGCGCGGGCACTCCGGTGAAGAAATTATAGGCGTAGGCTGGGCGAGGCGCGCCATCCAGGGATGCGTTGAACCGGGCCAGCCGCAGCGCCATGCAGACCGAGAACATCAGGCCGGGGATGTAGCCATACCCTCCGACGGTTTGCATCGACCACAAATACAGGGTGAAGGCGGGCGCCACGCCGAAGCACAGGAAGTCGGACAGGCTGTCGAACTCGGCCCCGAAACGGGACGTGCCTTTGAGCAAGCGGGCCAAACGGCCGTCGAGGCCGTCGATCGCGCCGCAGACCGTGATCGCGATGGCGGCATCGCCGAACCGGCCCTCCATCGCGAAGCGCATGGCGGTCAGCCCGATGCACAGGCCGATCATCGTCATCAGGTTTGGAACCACCTGATTGAACGAGGGCCCGTTGAACCTCGGGCGGGTGCGGTAGCCGCGCAGGCGGCGGATCGGTGAGATGCGGGACGTCACGTTCACGGGTGGGCCACCCTATTCAAGTCGTCAGTTCGGCTATCACGGTTTCGCCGCCGACCATCGTCTGTCCCACGACCACCAGAGGCATCACCCCTGGCGGCAGGTACAGATCCGTCCGGCTGCCGAAGCGTATGAAACCATAAAGCTCCCCGGCTTGCACGGGTTGTCCTTCGTGGACGAAGCAAAGAATGCGGCGGGCGATCAGGCCGGCGATCTGCACCACGGCCATGTCGGAGCCGTCCGGCAGGCGGATGGCCATGGCATTGCGTTCATTCTCCTCGCTCGCCTTGTCCAGGCTGGCGCTGAGGAAGGCACCGTGGCGATAGGCGATCCGGGTGACGGTGCCACTCACGGGCACGCGGTTGGCATGGACGTTCAGCACTGACAGGAAGATGCAGACCCGCCAGCGCGGTTCGTCGCCCAGCCCAAGCTCCCGCGGCGGGACGGCCTGGCCGACCATGACGATGCGCCCGTCCGCCGGCGCGACCACCGCGCCGGGCCGGCCGGGGGGCACGCGCGTCGGGTTGCGGAAGAAGAACAGGCAGAACAGCGTGAAGGCCAGCCCCAGCCACGACAGCCAGGAGCCGAAGAACAGGCCAAGCACCATGGCTGCCACACCGCCCAGCACGAACGGATGGCCAACGCGATGCGGCGGCGGGAAAGCGATACGGAGATCTTGAGCAAGAGACATTGCGACCGTTTATGGATGGTTCATCTTTTGCCGGCAAGCTGTGGCTCCGATCATCCTTGCACAGGAGCCTTCTCCATGCCTTTCCAGAAGCCTTTTACCCTTGGTCCCTTCGTGGTGGACCGGGACGGATACCTGACCCATGCCTCCGCCGACGCCTCGCCCGCCTTCACGTTCCAGTGGCGCGGACGGCTGCTGCGGGCGGCCATGCAAGCCGACGGGACGTTGACCCTCCGCGCGGACCTGGGGCGGGTGCCGAGCACGGCAAGCCACCGGATGCCGGAGCGCCAGCAGATTTTCGAGCTGCTGCGGGCCTTGGCCACGACCGCCCCGGCCGGCTGGCACGTGTTCCTGCTGCCGGACCATCGCGCCGTTCTGGATGCGACGATCCGTTTGCCCGACCCGATGACGGCGGCGGGGCTGCTGACGGCAATCACCGCGTTTCTGCTGCGGCTCGCGCCGTATCTCGATCTCGTGGATGAGGCCGGGATGCCTACCGGATCCTGACGGGGAGGCAGGATGGCGGTTCGGAACGGGCCGGGTAGAATGGGGCATGACCGACACCATCCCCGACCCGACCGACCGCGCCGTCTACCCGCTCTGGGCCCGCGACACCGCGCGCTATGGCGACACGGACCTGAACGGCCACCTGAACAACGCCGCGTTCTCCACGTTCCTGGAGACGGGGCGGATCACGTTCCTGCTCGACCGCCAGGCCGACCTGACCCCGCCCGGGCACGGGTTCGCGATCGTCCGGCTGGTCATGGACTTCCGGGCCGAGATGCATTGGGGCACCGCGGTCGAGATAGGAACCGCCGTGCCTCGGGTCGGGCGGACGTCCTTTACGCTGGCGCAGGCCATCTTCCAGGAAGGCGCCTGCACAGCGACGGCCGAGTGCATCCTGGTCCTGCTCGACCTCACCTCCCGCCGCGCGGCCCCGATCGAGGGCAAGCTGCGCGCGGCTTTGGAGGCAAACGGACCGATCAGAGCGCGTTCAGCATGACCGGAAACGGAGAACGCGCTCTGATTCTTTGTTGGGTCGCATGATCGACGGCCTGTGACGTCGGCGCTCAGACCGATCATGCTCAATCGAACCCCATGAACCCTTCCATCCCGCTGATCGGGGCCGCCGCCTTCAGGCGGGCCAGATCGGGGATGGGACGGGCGGTGCGCTTGTCGCCGGCAAGCAGCCGCTCCAGCGCGGCGGCCACGGACAGGACGAAGGCGTCGCCGCCGCGCGGGCCGACGATCTGAATGCCGAAGGGCATGCCGTTGCGGTCCACGCCCACCGGGATCGACACCGCCGGATGGCCGTTGATCGTCACCGCGTAGGCCAGCGCCAGCCAATGGTAATAGGTCCGGGTCGGCTGGCCGTCGATCTCGGCCGGGAACAGTTCCCGCCAGGACCGCGGGCTGATCGTCAGGGTCGGGGTCAGGATCACGTCGTAATCCTGGAAGAAGGTCTGCCAACGCCGGTAGATCGTGGTTTGCAGGGTCATCGCCTTGGCGGCATCCAAGGCGGAGTAGCGCAGGCCTTCCTCGACATTCGCGCGCACGTTCGGGCCGACGTCCTGCGGCCTTGTCCGGGTCTTTTCCAGGTGGCTCGACAGGAACCCCAGGGCGCGCAGGACCTCGAACGCCTCATCGGTGCCGGTGCAATCGGGGGTCGTGTCGTCGGCGCGGGCGAAGCAGTCGCGGAACAGGCCGGTCTTTTCGGCCAGGACTTCGGCGATATGACGCTCGGTCGGGGCGAAGCCGAAATCCGGGGTGATGGCGACGCGCAGGCGGGCCAGGTCGATCTCGGCCGGCGGGTAGAAGTCGCCGGGGTTGTGGACCGTCCGTCCATGGATCGTGGACGCCAGCGGATCCCGGGCATCCGTCCCGGCGATGGAGCCGAGCATGAGGCAGGTGTCGGGGACTGTCCGGGCCATGGGGCCGAGGACGGGGAGGTTGCTCCACCCCATGCCGCGCTTGTCGCTCGGGACCAAGCCCGGCGTGGGGCGGAAGCCGACGATGCCGCAGAACCCGGCGGGATTGCGGAGCGAGCCGCCGGTGTCCGATCCGGTGCAGATCGGCGCCATGCCGGTGGCCAGGGCGACGGCTGATCCGCCGGACGACCCGGCGCAGGATTTCGCGGGATCGAAGGGGTTGCCGGTGGCGCCGTAGACCGCGTTGCGGGTGTTGGCGCCGGCGCCGAACTCGGGCGTGTTGGTCTTGCCGATGACGATGGCCCCGGCCTGGCGGCAGGCGGCGACGACCCGTTCGTCCTGGGTGGGGATGTAGTCCTTGAAGATGACGCTGCCGTGGGTGGTGCGCAGGCCCTCGGTTTCCTCCAGGTCCTTGATCCCGACCGGCAGGCCGAACAGCGGCGGCAGGGGATCGCGGCTGGTCGCGAGGATATCGTCCTGGCTTCTCGCGGTCTTCCGTGCCCGGTCGAAATCGCGGGCGACCATGGCATTGACCGCGTGGTCCACCGCCTCGATCCGGGCGATGCAGCTTTCCAGCAGTTCCGATGGCGCGAGGCGGCGGGCGCCGATCATGCGGCGCGCCTCGACGGCGGTCAGGTCACAGGGTTCGGTCATGGCTCGGCGCTTTCGGTTGATTTCGAGCAGTTATGCGGCGGGCGGGCGGAGAACCGCCCCGTCCCGACGACATGATTCCGGCAACCGAGGCCTAATACCCCAGCGCGAGCCCGTCCTTCCGAGGCTCCGACCCCGCCATCAGATGCCCGCGGGCGCGGTCGATCCAGATCGCCTGGCCGCCGCCGTGCGGCTTGTCGATCAGTTCGGGCTCATGACCCAGGCGGCGCAGGCCGGCCAGGACCTCGGGGGAAATCCCCCGCTCCACCTGGATCTTGCCCTTGAAGGGGAACAGGCGCGGCAGGTCGATCGCCTCCTGGATATCCAGCCCGTATTGCAGGAAGTTGGTCAGGAACCAGCTATGGCCCATCGGCTGGTAGTGCCCGCCCATGACGCCATAGGGCATCACGGCCTCTCCGTTCTTCGTCACCATGCCCGGGATGATCGTGTGCATCGGCCGCTTGCCCGGCGCGATGCAGTTAGGGTGCCCCCTCTCCAACCGGAAGCCGAAGCCGCGGTTCTGCAGCATCACGCCCGAGCGTTCGGCCAGGATGCCCGACCCGAAGCTCTCAAACAGGGAGTTGATGAAGCTGCACGCGTTGCCGTCCTTGTCGACGACGCACAGATAGACCGTGTCCTTGTGCGGCGGCATGATCGACTCACCGGCCGCCGGCAGGTTCCGCATGGCGCCGGCGTCGCTGATCAAGGCGCGCTGGGCGGCCAGATAGTCGGGCGACAGCAGCTTCTTCACCGGCACGTCCACCCGCAGCGGATCGGCCACGAAGGCGTCGCGGTCACGGTAGGCGAGGCGCGCGGCCTCAATATGACGGTGCGCGCGGATAAGGCCGGACGGACCATCGGGCGCATCGCCCAGCCCACCCAGCATGCCGAGCATCATGAGGACGAGGATGCCTTGGCCGTTGGGGGGAATCTGGTGGACGGTATAGCCGTTCCAGTCGATCTGGATCGGCTCCACGAAGTTGGCGCCGTTCAGGCCGGCGGCGAAGTCTTCTTCCGTGTGCAGGCCGCCACGTTCCCGCAGGGTGGCGACGATGTCGGCGGCGACGGGGCCTTCGTAGAAGCCCTTGGCCCCGTGTTTGGCGATCGTGCGCAGGGTCTCGGCCAGGCCAGGCTGGACGAAGCGGTCGCCGACCTTGGGGGCGCCGCCGTTGGGCAGGAACATCTGCGTGCCGTTCTTCCGCAGCTTGTCCTCGGCCGCCTTCCAGTCGGAGGACACTTTCGGATGCACCGGCCAGCCTTCCGCGGCCATGCGGATCGCGGGTTGCAGCAGTTCATCCAGGCCCTTGGTGCCGTGGGCCTTCAGCAGCGTCTCCCACGCGTTGATCGCGCCGGGGACCGTGACGGCGTGGGCCGAGGTATTGTCGATTGCCGCCATCTGCCGGCTCTCATACCAATCAATATTCGCCGCCCCCGGCGCTCGGCCGGACCCATTCAGGCCGATGACCTTCCCGCTGCCGTTCGGGGCATACAGGCAAAAGCAGTCGCCGCCGATGCCGGTCGATTGCGGCTCAATCACGCACAGGACCGCGCAGGCGGCGATGGCGGCATCGAGCGCGTTGCCACCGGCGCGCAGGACATCGAGCGCGGTCAGGGTGGCGGCGGGCATCGAGGTGGCGGCCATGCCGTGGGTTGAATAGACCGGGCTGCGGCCGGGAAAATGGTAATCGCGCATGGACGTCCCCTGCGATGGCGGATTGCTGTCTTTATTAGAGTGACGGCCGAGGGGTTGGTTGGCAATCGGGGGGCGCGGCAGGAGCAGGGCAATCGGGTGAAGGAGTACGTGACAAACGGCTGACGTGCTGAATCTATGCGGTCCCTCGGTTCGCGTTTGGGGATCACGATGGACATGGCGGCACAAGAGGATGGAGAAATTTTCGAGGCCACGGTCTTTCTCGACTATACTCCGACTCCCCGGAAATCCGAAAAACCTCTTGCCAACCGGCGGCGAGGCGATTCTGCTCTGCTCATGATCCTCGCTGGCTTCCTTGACGCCGAATCACGGCGTGACCTGATCGAACTGGCC